>JAFQCK010000114.1 GCA_017416465.1 Lachnospiraceae bacterium
ATTAAAGGCATCTGTACCTGCTGGTAAGGGTCTTGGCGCTTCTCCCGGTGCTGCTTGCGGTAAGGTTGTATTCACTGCTGAAGATGCAGAAGAATGGAACAACCGTGGCGAAAAGGTTAACCTCGTTCGTTTGGAAACTTCACCTGAAGACATTACAGGTATGAAGGCTTCTCAGGGTATCCTCACCGTTCGTGGTGGTATGACAAGCCACGCTGCCGTTGTTGCACGTGGTATGGGTACCTGCTGCGTTTCTGGTTGTGGCGACATCGTAATGGATGAAGAAAACAAGAAGTTTACACTCGCTGGTAAAACATATAACGAAGGCGACTATATTTCAATCGACGGTTCTACCGGTAACATCTACGACGGCATTATTCCTACCGTTGATGCTGAAATCGCTGGCGAATTCGGCCGCATCATGGAATGGGCTGACGAATTCAGAACCCTTAAGGTTCGTACCAATGCTGATACACCTGCTGACGCTAAGAAGGCTCGTGAACTCGGTGCTGAAGGTATCGGTCTTTGCCGTACCGAGCATATGTTCTTTGAAGCTGAACGTATCGCTGCTTTCCGTGAAATGATCTGTGCTGACACCGCTGAAGAGCGTGAAGTTGCACTCCAGAAGATTCTCCCCTATCAACAGGGCGACTTTGAAAAGCTTTATGAAGCACTTGAAGGCAACCCCGTTTGCATCCGCTTCCTTGACCCGCCTCTCCATGAATTCGTTCCTACTGAAGAAGCTGACATCAAGGCTCTTGCTGACGCTCAGGGTAAGACCGTTGCTGATATTAAGGCAATCATCGCTTCTCTCCACGAATTCAACCCCATGATGGGTCACCGTGGCTGCCGTCTTGCAGTTACCTATCCTGAAATTGCTAAGATGCAGACCGCTGCTGTTATCCGTGCAGCAATCAACGTTAAGAAGGCTCATCCTGACTGGAACATCGTTCCCGAAATCATGATTCCTCTTACCGGTGAAGTTAAGGAAATGAAGTACGTTAAGAACGTAGTTGTTGCTACCGCTGATGCTGAAATCGCAGCTGCAGGTGTTGAACTTAAGTACGAAGTTGGTACCATGATGGAAATCCCCCGTGCTTGCCTCACCGCTGACGAAATCGCTAAGGAAGCTGAATTCTTCTGCTTCGGTACTAACGACCTTACCCAGATGACCTTCGGCTTCAGCCGTGACGACGCTGGTAAGTTCTTAAGCGCTTACTATGACACCAAGATCTATGAAAACGATCCCTTCGCTAAGCTCGACCAGACAGGCGTTGGTAAGTTAATGGATATGGCTGTAACTCTTGGTAAGAAGACCCGTCCTGAAATCCACTGCGGTATCTGCGGTGAACACGGCGGCGACCCTGTTTCTGTTGAGTTCTGCCACAAGCTTGGCCTTGACTATGTATCATGCTCACCTTTCCGTGTGCCGATCGCACGCCTCGCTGCTGCACAGGCTGCTATTCGCGAAGCGCACAAATAATAAGGTCTTGTCCATCTTATTAGTGTAATGGTTTAAATAAAAATCCCACATTCTTTGATGAAAGAATGTGGGATTTTTTCTATTGGGTTTATGTTGTCATATTTAAATATTTACATCCATATACTAACATTTAAATCAACCCAATTATAAAGACGTCGTTTTGTCGAAAAACTATACAAATACTTTTTTGCTTCTTCAAATGTAATTTTAAACTCGGCTATTTTCATTCTCTCCCGGTCTTTACTTTCATTCATTGTATCCGAAACACGCAAATACCATCTAAATTCATTTTTTGCTACCCATATTTTTTCAATAAACGCCTCAACTACACTTTCAGGGATTTGTGAACCATCGCACTTTGCAACTTGTTGAAGTTTATTTTTAAGCATTTTTAAAGCGGCTTCAAAATCCTCGGTTGACTGTTCTACCTTTTTAGGGGTTAACTTTTCGATTTCATCCGTTAAAGATTCTAACTTTGCTTCAATCTCTGCCTTTCTTATCTTGAAATGTTTGCTGTCAATATCTCCATCTTCTCGCATTTCAAATAGGTTTGCTTTCTTACGGTTATATTTTTCTATTTCTTCCTGTTTGCAGCGTATAATATCAGTATTATCGGGTATTTCTTCTTGGTCGGCTATATGCTTTTCCAACATAGTATATGCAAGGTTAATTGTCGACTCTATATTTTCTATATACCCCGAAAAAATATACTTTGCCATCATATCAAGTTTCCAATCAGGAATAAATGGCGAATCACAAGCACCATCAATAGATAATCCTCGTTTAATTCTTTCATTGTAACTTCCTAAATTAACAGAAGTATAACATTGATAATATACACCTGAGTGTCGACCCTTTCTAGCGTGAAAATGTTGATTAAATTTTTTTCCACATTGACATATAAGTAATTTGCCCCATAGTGTTCCTTGTGGCTTCTGCCCTGATTTTTTCGTATCAGATATACTTTTGGTTTTTCTATTCATCATTTCAATGACTTGTTTATATTCTTCTTCAGTTATTATAGGTGTATGGTTGCCTTTCACTTTCACATATTCTAATACCCCGTTATTTTTAATTTTTTGTTGTTTTAAATAATCTGGAGTATATTCTTTATGATATGTAATTATACCGCAGTAAAAGGAATTTTTAAGCATTTTAGAAATATACGCAGGAAACCATTTGGTTTTTCCCATTGATGTAAGCCGGCCTTCTTTTTCTAACTCATATTGTATTTTTGTTACACCCATTCCACTCAAATACATATCAAAAATCATTCGAACAGTTTTAGCTTGTTCAGGATTAATAACTAAATCCTTGCCAACCCTATCATATCCAAGGATATTGCCGTTTCCGTATAAAACACCATTTTCCATTGAAGTTTGTTGACCCGCCTTAACTCTCAATGAAGTTTTTCGGCTTTCGTCCTGTGCTAGCGTCGCCATTATTGTTAAACGAAGTTCTCCATCGCCGTCAAAAGTTTTAATGTTATCGTTAATAAAAAACACTTCTACGCCGTATTCCTTAAGTTTTCTAGTAAACTGCAATGTATCAACGGTATTTCTCGCAAAACGTGAAACTTCTCTAGTTATTATCATATTAAATTTTTTCTTTTTTGCATCTTCTATCATTTTCATAAATTGAGGACGTTTCTCAGCAGAAGTTCCAGTTATACCTTCATCGACATATTGAGCAACCAATGTCCAGTCAGGTCTAGCGGTTAATATCGGCTTATACCAATCCATTTGATTTTCTAATGCTGATAGTTGAGCCTCGTGTTCCGTAGAAACACGTGCATAAATAGCAACGTCTCTTTTTTGAAAATCTGAATTTAATTCGTAAGCGTACATTTTCCAACTCCTTTATATCGATTCTTTATCGTCTTTACGGCATTTGAAATCTGCCATTGATAAATTCTCGCCATAATCTTTAATTATATTACGAAAAACATATCCCGGAATTAGTCCATCTAAATATAACAATTCGATAAATTTCAATGCCCCGAAGATGTTTTCACCTTTATCGCCTACTATTTTATTCATCTTCGTTCATCTCCTCAAATGTGCGATTTTTTCATTTCGTATATTTCGTAATTGCCATACATAAAAATCATAGCCGCAACGTTCTTTACAAATGATACAAGTTTCTAAGAAAAATTGATATTTATAAACACGCTCTATTCCGTGGTCTGGCATAGAGTAAAAAGTTGATGCACATCTACTACATAAACATATTTCTATTTCTCCATCATGAGGTACTCTATTTTGATTTTTTACATTAAGAAGCTTTAAAAATTCTTCATTATACATTTCAATTACTCCTTAACACTCAATTATTTGTGATATTAACAACTGATGCGAAAACAACCGTTGAAAACAATTTTTTAAACTTAGATATTTTTTTATTTATTGACTGAATTTTAACTCCACGTATTTCAGCAATTTCTGCGCGATTATATCCTGTAACCAAAAACGTCAAAAATTCCTTATCGCGTTCAGGCAATTCCACAATTAAGTTATAAAGTTGTTTATTTTCTATATCATCAATCCATCTAAAGCGATTTGGTTGAATTGAATATTTATCAGTAACAGTTAATGTTTCTGATAAATTTTGCAAAACTGAAGATTTACTTAGATTTTCTTCCTCGTTGATATCATTTATCACTCCGATTAGAGATTGTCCTCGTTCTCTATCAGCTCGAGTTCTATTAAAAACTCTTAAATCAAATTCGTACATTTCTTTAATCACAGATTCACTCATTCCAGCATCTGTATATTCTTTTCTAAGATTTTCCCATTTTCGTTCAAATTTTCTTCTTTCTAAACCATTATTAAATGCCATAATTGTAATCTCCTTAAAATTGATTTTTGAAATTGTTTTAGTTATCAAAAACCGGAGATTACGGATATTTAGCGATATAACTTTCCCATTTAAACAAAAAAATTGCTCCCTTCAGATTTATCTGCCGGAAGCAATTTTCTTTTAAGCATTTTTCTTACCGAAAACAAAAAAGCCACCGGCAAGATAGACTGAGCCTATAAACTCAATCAATCTTGTCGGCGGCCTCTCATGTCTGCATAATGCAAGTCTGGTTTAACCAACCGAAGTGTTCTCAAAGCAAGTGACCTGGAGATGGAATTACGTAGCCTGTTTCATCTCAACCATTCCGTCGTGATGCCGTATTCATTTTTTATTATAGTTATGTGTTATTTTACATTACGCATAACTTACTTGCCCAACCGGGCAATAAATATCTATACAAGTATGCCGTCTGCCCTTTTGGGTTCGTACCGCAACAATCTTACATCTATTGCACTCGTATCGTATACTGCCTTCTTCGTTCCTATGACCGTAAATAAGCTGCCCGCAGTTGGAACAATACATTGGGACAGGTGTCCATTCTTCTTTTTTCAATCAAATCACCTAACCAAAATAATAAATATTTTTCTTTTTCCAACTTTAGTAAAAGCAAGCTCGGCATCAATACTTTTACATGGTCGATTTTTGCGAAATTCCTTGACAAACACGTTGTCGTGTTGTATTATTAACTTGCGACATCTATGTCGTGTTTACAGGTATGATTATACCACGACTATTTTGGTGTGTCAATACCTTTTAACGAATTAAATGTCGTGTTCGCAAAAAATTATACGAGGTATATTTTATGAAATTCAACCAACGATTAAAGGATTATAGAGAAAGCAAGGGTTGGACCCAAGTTGAGCTTGCAAAAAACTGCGGTATTTCCTCACGTATGATTCAAAGATATGAGGCCGGCACTTCCCGTCCCCGTTGGGATGCTGCCGAACAAATTGCAAAAGCTCTTGATATATCTGTTGTTGACCTTCTCGGACAAAGCGGTATGTTAGTGGCCGAAGCTGCCGAAAAAGGCGGTGCCAAAAGTGCACGTGAAATGGCAAAGCTTGTAGATGAAGTTGTAGGTATGTTCGCAGGCGGCACCTTGCCAAAAGAAGATAGAGATGCATATATGGCTGCTATATCTAAGGCTTATTTCGAATCAACCCAAGAAAATAAAAAATACACGCCTAAAAAGCATCGTAAGTAGGTACTACATTTGGGACACAACGTATGTAATAATATACTTACAATAAGGCGTGTAAAGGAGAAATATAGGTGTCTTTAAAAAATATTACAAATAAAGGCTCCAATCTCGTTAAACGTTGCAATACGCGTGACCCATTTAAAATAGCTGAATCCATCGGTGTAAAGGTAATGTTTGTAGATAACTTTGAAAAGCTGAAGGGAGTGTATCGGGTTATCAAGCGTAACCGTTGGATATTCATCAATTCCAACCTTTCAGAACGGATGCAGCGTATTGTTTGTGCTCACGAGCTTGGACACGACCAACTCCACAGGCATCTTGCCAAAGGCGACGGTTTAATGGAGTTTGTATTATATGATATGGCTTCCCGCCCTGAATACGAAGCTAATATCCTTGCTGCACAAATTCTATTACCGGATGACGAGGTCTTGGAACACATCTACAATGGTTATGATGCTGAACAAATCGCACGTATTATGGATTCCGACATTAACTTAGTTGCTTTAAAGGTAGCTTCGTTAAATCAGCAAGGGCATAATTTTAATAATCTTAACCACAATAGTAGATTCTTAAAATAGCCCATAATAGCAAAAAGCACAGGAGATTTTTAAATGGTATTTAATGCAAATAAAGTGATTTCATATGCGTGAAACCACTTTATAATTAGATATCTCATTATATTTTGATATTATCTAATTGAAGAAATATTGATATTTTCTCATTTGCTCAAATAATATTTCTTCAACTCTTTTAATAATTTTTTCATCAAAAATATCAGCCAAATTGTTTGTAATCTCATAAATATCTTTTCGCGTAAAATTAAAATTTAGATAAGAACCATACATTTCTTCTACTGCATCTAATTGTACGTCAAAGCTTACATCAAATGGTTTTGCTTGAATTTTTCTGATGTTATCATAAATATCTCGTTCAAAAAGATAATCGTTTGTATCTGACAATAACGCTAAACCGTTATCAAAAATAGGAGCAAATCTATATTCCAGCGTTTTCTCATTTCTAATTACTGCTATATTGTTTGTATGTCTGTCTTCATTTAGAAAAAAAGCATCTGCCGCAAGCAGAAAAGAAAAATATTTACCCACATCTCTAAGCCCTGTTATTTCTTCAACAAACTTAACTGTATAATCAATTTTTTCATTCACGCCGCTTTGGGCAATAGCATCAGCAAGACCTATACCAAAATATTGACGATGCAATTTTTCAAGTGGTATTAACATTTCATAATTTTCCTTGAAATTTTCACTCACACACCCAATAGTTTCTTTACCGTCATATTTTATTCCTACTAATTCATAACTAACAAAATTTTTCAAGTTAGACCTTTTTAAAAGTTGAGATACCATATATTCAGCAAGAGCCTCATAACCCATATGGTCAGCTTTGTACCACTTATTTCCTATGTGCCATTTTGGTTGATTACCTTTAGATGTATGATTTTCAATCTTTTCTTTTTTAATATTAGTTAAATCAATTGTTTGCATTTATTTCTCTCCTTTGTGGGTAATATTTAAACTTAATCCACAAATTATCCTCCGCTGTTCTCCCATTTGTTCTTTCAACGATACGTAATGGATCATATACATCAAGCTGCATATCTTTCAAAATTCCTTTGACGTTTCCCCGTGTTTTTGGGAAACATCTATCTGTTAAAAATTCTTCAAACTGTTCCCACGTTGGTTTTTCAACAACTCCAAATGCCCTATGCATTATATCCTTAGTACGATTTTTTATTGCAATTCTTTCGTTCAAAAAATCTACATCAATTATTGTACAAGGATTAGGACCATACATATATATCATTCTCATTGTATATCCTTTTTGTGGAGGACGATTTATATATTTATCAATTATTTGCCGTGATGTGCCAAACTTATCCGCAACTGCTTTCATTGTCATTCCATCTTCAAGAAGCTTTTCTATGCTTTCAATTTCTTTTTTATTGAATTTTTGCTTTCTTCCAGCGTTGCGATTATCTTTTACTTTTTTTGCTATTTTCTTAAGTTCATTAATATCATCGGTTCCAAATAATTCAATACATATTGCTCTATAATCCATTTTTGCACCGCCTCATTCTTAATATATGTAATCTTTTTAATTTATTTACATTATACTCAATTTTTGAAGTTATGTCAATAGTTTTTCCATAACTTCTTGTCTTCAAAAAAATATCAAAACATTATATTATAAAGCGACATAAAAATTGTTAAATTCCTTAATAACATACCCATAACTGGCTATGTGCATACAGAACAATGACGTTTACAAAATCACAGGATCATATAACTCAGGAGGATATTTAAAATGATATTTAATACAAACGAACTAATCCTAAATACTGAAGATTATAATTTCACCTTATTTGAACACCAGGGTTTTGGTGGTAAAAGAAAATATATTGCAACACCCAAGAAAAGCGGCTTACCCAAATTGATTGTTAAGCACAAGGGTGAATTTGCCCCGCCTTGTAACAGCTTCATATACGGCAGACTTGCTCAATTGCTTGGTATGAATGTTCCCAACACATATATGATGAATCTTTCAATTAATAACGCTGATTTATTTGATTCAACTTGCGTTGTTGGCATAGAATTCATTGAAGGGCTTACCGCTTTAAATATGGATGATATAAAAAGTAATGAATCACTTAAAAAGCAATTTATACATTGTTTTATTCTATGCGGCCTTTTCACACAGTTTGAGGATAGTATGCAGTGCGCCTATCTTCCCGGCAAAGCGGTTATTCCTCTTGACTATGACGACAGCTTTGGATTGGAATACCCCACCTTTAATGCCGCTCTTAGAGGAAACGAAATGGATGAACTTATAATTAAATATCAACTTGAAAACGCTTGGCGACACAATCTTGATATTTATTTAAAAATTTGTATTGAAATGTCAGCAGAACAACTTGGAATTTCAACAGAAGAATCAACCCATGAATTTATAACCGTTTTAGAACGGTTCTGCGAACTCAAGGATGAAGAAATATCGTCAATAACCAATGTATTGCTAGAGTTCTTTCCTCCGTTGCTAGCCGCATATTACGAAGAATACATAACAATACTTCAATCGAAAACCATATTTTACATTAGAAAAATAATTAGCTAGTTCAAGCCAATATATTTTTGAAAAACTTAAGCCGCAGGCACTTACCTGCGGCTTTTGATGTTTATTAAAATGTAGTAACTATTATTTCGGCGTTACCAGATATTTGTGTTTTGCATTTTCGAGGAATAAAAATACTGTTGCCTTTACGAGCAATAAATTTATCATTATTAAACTTAACTATAATCTCGCCTTCTAAAATCAAAAGTGATACACAAGTAGTTTCTCTTTGAATATATTTAACACCATGCAAATCAAGTTTAGAGGTTTTAAAATACTCGCAATTAGCCAGTTGACGTTCACACCAATTTGCAGTATTTTTCACACTGCCAACCTTACCGTATGGAATTTTAGGTGTTTCACATTTGGTAACCGCCAACGCTTTATCAATATGTAATTCGCGCGGTTTGCCATCGGCACCAAGTCGTCCGTAATCCGAAACACGATAGGTGGTATTTGAATTTTGCTGTACTTCGGCAATAAGTATACCCTCGCCTATTGCGTGAAGGGTACCTGCTTCTATAAAGAAAACGTCACCCTTTTCAACGGGAACGGAATTGCAAACTTCCATTAATGTATTATCCTTAATACGTCTTTCAAATTCTTCGCCGCTTATATCCTTTTTAAAGCCATAAATAATCTCGGCACCCTGTTCACATTCGACAACGTACCACATTTCAGTTTTGCCGTATTCCCCTTCAACTGCCAATGCATAATCATCATTAGGGTGCACCTGCACCGAAAGCTTTTGTTTAGCGTCAATAAGCTTTATTAAAATTGGAAAATATGAAAAGTTGTCGGCATTTTTACCAAGTGCCCCTTTACCCCAAATATCCAATACCTCATTTATGGTTTTTCCTTTATGTTCGCCATTCATAACGACATTCATACCATCCTTATGGCAGGACAGCATCCACGCTTCTGCGGCTATTTCCTTTACGGTTTCAAAGTCAAAGTCGGTTTTTAATTTTGTTCCGCCCCATAAATAATCCTTTATTAGCGGGCTCAATTTTAATGGATACATATTATATTTTCACACACTCCAAACAAGATAGACCAACTGATTTTAACACATTCGCCTATTTCTTTGCACATATAATTAATTATTTAACCATTTAAAAATTTATGCTAAAATCATTTCTCCATTAATCTTTAAAAATTTAATACTTTCAAACTTCCATAAATCGTTATTTTAATGGTAACATTTCTATATTTTAATGAAGAAAGTTATGATTTTTGACCGAAAAACTTCCTATAGGTGCAAAATGCATCCAGGTTTCTCCAAAGCTTCTACCTGCAAAATTCATATAAACATTTCGTAAATATGCTATTGCACGCCACATCTAATATGGTTCAGCCCTACATTCGATAATTCCTTTTCCTATCTACCGCCACATATTCCACCCGTCAAAGGATGGTAAATCTACGCAAATTGATAAAACAAAAGGAAATTTTATACTAATTAGAAAACTCTTCATCAAATAAATATATTTTTCACATAAAAATAGCATCTGCCCCTAAGCCCTAACCATGACGACCACACTTTAGCGATATGTCTACCAAACCCGTTCCATCCGACGTATCGTATCTTTTAAAACTTAGTTGTACATATTTGATACCGTATTTACTTACCGTTATTGATTATTTAATTAAAAGCATTTCTTTTCAAGAAAATATGTACATGAAACATAACATATTATTATCTAATACAAATTATGTCATATCTATAAGCTGTTTTACTGGTGTTATAGCTATATCAACTCCGCCCTTAACAGTTGTTGTGCAAATAATATTTTCACCATCTTTTGTAAATTGCGGATGCGGATCAATATGCCACCTTGATCTTATCCCAGCAGGATATTTATCACAACGAGGTGCCGGCATAGCAGAAAAAATATCAATTTTCTTTCCTGTGCTACGATTTAAAAACATAACCTTACAATTTTGTTTAGGCCAATCATATGGAGATTGATCCGCAACCCATAAACTTCTATCAACATTACAATGAGCGTGACAAAGCGGTTCTTTCCAAATATGATTTGTTTCTGATGTATCCACATCCATTTCATATGCACCTTTTTTATAATCTATCCAGCATATTTTACCGTCTTGTGACCAAAAATCATGGCAAACCATAGTACCATCATGTCCATGCCAACTACGCTGAATAACAGGTTCAAATAAAGTAGCTTCCGTATCACAAAGCCATATTCTATTTTTAAAAGCAATCCATTTGCCTGAAACGGGATCGCACCTTGAATCTTGAGACAACAAAAAGAGATTAGGATGTACCGGTGAAAACTGAGCGTGATTGTGAAAATTTTGATACTCATTAATAATTTTGAACTCTCTTGTCTTCATATCAAGTATAGTCACAAAGCCATAAGTCACAAACATAGCATCAATCAACATATATTTGCCATCGGCAGAAATTGTTAAATGCGTACTGAAGCGTGTTACAAGCTTATTGTCTATAAAGCTATTGTCCATTTTGGCAAATAGTTCTATGTTACCATTTAAATCAATTGTATAAACCGCGCAATCAGAATCATCTATTCCTGTAAAATATACTTTATCACCTTCCGGAGCCACCAATGGTGAAGCACCGCTAAAAACCGCCTGATTAAAAACTCTCACAAAAGTATTTTTCGGGTCTAATGATACAACTCCTAAACAATGTTGCTTAAGCGGTGGATAAAAACAATACATCCATAAATACTTATTATCTTCAGATAAAGATTGATTTGTAAAATAAAAACTTTGAACAAACTCGGCCGGTTTCTTATTTAAAATATAACTTTTTACTCCGCTTTCTTCATCAATATATTCTTCAAAATAAGGTAATTTATCAAATTCGATCATAAAAACTTCTTCTCCAATCTTATGTAATTATGCCATTGTTTCAAGCATTTTGTTATTAACTTCACAAGTAAGTGTATCACCCGATATATATCTTATAAATTCTTCTGCTATATATTCTGCCATACGGAATGTTTCACGTCCGCCACTTCCAGCAATATGAGGTGTAATAAAACAATTGTTTAAAGAAAAAAACGGATGCCCCGTTTGAAGCGGTTCATATGCAGTAACATCTAAAACTGCCGCCAAATCATTTCGTTCATTCAATGCTCTTGCCAAATCATTTTCAACCACCTGTGCACCACGTCCTGTATTAATAAACGTAGCATATTTAGGCATTGACATAAAATGTTTATAAACAAATATACCTTGAGTTTGTTCGTTGTTGGCAAGATGATTTGATACCACATTACATGTTGAAAAAAGTTCATCCAATTCTACTTTTTGAACCCCCAACTGCTTTGCTTTTTCATCAGACAAAAATGGGTCAAAAACCTTCACATTCAATTTGTAATTTTTCAGCATTTCGCAAACTTTTGCACCAATCATTCCTGCGCCGACTATACCAACATTGGAATCATAATTTCCAATATAATTTTCCCTTATTATATATGCTTCTTTTGTTTCTCCTTCGCTCATTTTTTTACATGCTGAAAAAAATCTTTTTCCAGCAAGTATTATTTGAGCAACCGTATATTCGGCGACAGGAATTGCGTTTGCAGACCAAGCCGAAAAAACCCTTACACCACAATTGATAAATGGTCGTGCAAAGAATTGAACTGTGCCCGCAGCATAAAATACACACTTTAAATTAGGAAATACTTGTTTAATTTCAATTTCAGTAAATGTTGGCATACCCCAAGTTGAAAAAATAAATTCAACATCAAAAAACTCACCGATATGTGCCATCACATATTCCTTATCATATACTTCATCAATAAAGCCGGCGTTAACCTTTAGAAATTCAATAGTATTATCCGAATAAACTTTCTTATAATTATTCTTATCATTACATATGAAAACAGATTTCATTTAAACGCCTCCTCCGGCAAGTAACTTTAAATACCTACTCTCATCAATCAAAGAATCGATTTTATCATCAGGCATAAATTCCAAAAGTAAAGTTTTGGTTTTTGAAAATTGCGCAAGATAAGCCTTCCAATGTTCTATTCCCTCGCCTAATGAAAGCCGTTTATCTTTTACCCAATTAAAAATATGTATGTTTTCAACGAAAGGGCTTATTTCCTTAGCAAATACAACATTTTCTTCAAAGCACAAAAACGATTGCGGCTGCCAATACATACGAAATGCATCACTATTTACTGCCTTCATTAGTTCCAAAGAAGATTTGGCAGTATTTGTATATGTACCGCTATGACACTCCATACAAAGCTTCACATTATTTCCTTGAGCAATCTCCGCCAGCCTTCTACATTCATCGAATAATTCCGCTTTTTCTGATTCGCTGTATTTTTCAGAATCCTTATTTCCACACCAAAGTCTCAAAACATCTGTGCCCAATATTTGAGCAGCACGAATATAAGCTTCCAATTCTTTTGTTTTTGTGGTGCCTATCACAAAATAGGTACCGTAAGAGGAACACACAATATCGTTTTGATTTTGTAATTCAGAAAGAAGTTTTAAATTTTCAATGTTATCTTTGGGAGCGTGAATATCGCTTCCCCATTCAATATAAGATAGACCGACCTTTTTCATCGCAATAAGAATTTCCTGTGGTGATTTATCTCTAAATGAAACTGAAACCAAGCCTAATTTATAATTCATAAAACATCAACTCTAATATATATTCTTGTTATCTCTGTACTGTCTCCAAATATTCTCAAAGAAATCTGCATTTTGCGGTATTGGTCTTACATCGCGCCAACAAGTTACAAATCCGTTTCCATTAAGAACAATTTCTTGCACTTTGTTGCGCATATTATCATCTTCCTCAGTAAAACGAAAAACTTCCTCAAGACCTTTTCGCAATTTACCATTTTCATCGAAGTAAAGACTCGAACCTCGCGTATTACCGACCGTTTTTGCGTAATCTATCATAGCTGTCAGAACTGCAAACTGCGTATAAAGAATATCTTTAAACTTAAAATACATATGAATTTGAGATGAATCTTTAACCCCTATACTTGAAAGGCCAACTATTTGCTTCTTGGTGTTTTCTAGAGCCACTCTCATATTTTCAATATTTCTGATAGCCGCCGCATTATCACTCATATTTCTTTGGGCAGTATTTAATAATAACTCTATATTATTGACATTGTTAGTTAAGTTAGCCGTTTCTGCTTTTGCCTTTTTTTCAGCGGTAACCGCAATTATTTCAAAGGCGTTATCATCAATAAGCTTATTACCGTTTTGTGATATATATTGCGCCGCACGAAGACTTCCAACCTGTCCCGCATTAAGCGCACTACCGCCCGGACGAGTAATACCATGAGTTCCGGCACACTCTCCGGCTGCAAAAAGACCTTTTACGCTTGTCTGCCACCACATATCAACCGAAATACCACCGTTATTATGCTGAGCACAAAGAGCAATTTCAATATACTCTCTCGTAATATCCAATCCCTTGCTTATATATAGTTCAATAGCAGGATTGTTCATTTTAGCAAGTCTATCTATAGGCATACCAAACAAAGCATCTGCTTTGTTCAAATAATCAAACGCTTCTTTTGATAATTTATTATATTCTATCTTCTGCATACCAAAAGGATTCTTTGTGAAATCAAGGTAAACCCTTCGTTTTTTGAGTACAGTTTCGCGGTAAACCAGTAAATCTATTATAGAAGAGCCATTAAGTACCTTTTTAGAGTCAAACGGCCATTGATATCCTTTTAAAAACACCATTGAAAGTGCTTCATATTTATCCTCAAAATAATCAGATAAGAATTCATATTCATTACCGTTTTCGTCTACTGATACAAAACGAGGCAAAACCTGCATATATGTGCCTGACACGTTCCAACGGGGATTTATTGAAGCCAAACCATACTGCCATTCAGTTAGGTTTTGTGCTTTTGCACCCGCAAGCAAAGCCAAACTTGTAGTGCCTGTGTGACATTTCGGAAAAACACTATCAGCATAAATACCTGCAGGACCACCCGTACACATTACTATATCTGCACAACAAAAAGCAACGAATTCTCCACTTTTCTTTTCAATACATAAAAGACCACAAATGGCATTCATCGTCTTTAAAATTTCTATCGCAAGATATCCGCTATATACCTCAATTCCTAAATCATTGGCATTTTTTTGTAATGCTTCGGTCATAAATTTAGATGTTAACGGCCCTGCACTTGTAGCGCGTGCATAAGGATCATGGTCGGTTTTATAACCAACGTATTCTCCATAACGGTTTACGGGAAAAGCTACGCCCAATTCGCATAAATTCATAAACGAACGAACCGAAAGTGCCGCTTCGCAAAGCGCATTGTCACCATCAACGCTACCGCCTGCAAATAAATTTTCCGCCATTTTATATACACTATCAGGACTATCTCCGCCAAGTCCAAGCTTATAATATGTCTGCTTATCACTACCTGTATTTCGTGAAGTCCCACAACCTGTCGCTTCAGTAACAATAGCAACACTCTTACCAAATTGTTTTAAACGACAAGCCGCATTATATCCTGCCGCGCCTGTACCAATAACTATTGCATCATAAGTATAAGTTTTCATTATAATCTCCTGATATGGAAGCCGCCATCCACGTCTATTGACTGTCCGGTAACATAAGGTAAACTACCGTTACAAAGTGTCCATACCGCCTTAGCAACATCTTCAGATTTTCCCCAACGCTTTATGGGTAATAATCCGTCTTCAATCAAATCATCGTATTTCGCTTTAACCTTGTCCGTCATACCTGTGGCAATTATACCCGGTCTTATTTCATTAACCAAAATTCCATACTCTGCAAGTCGATCGGCGAATAGGGTTGTTATCATAGTAACGCCTGCTTTGGATATACAGTATTCTCCACGGTTCGGACTACTTGTATAACCTGACATAGAAGAAATATTCACAATACTTCCCGTTCGTTTTTCCTTCATTACGTTAGCAACCAATTGTGTTAAGAATAACGTTCCCTTTGTGTTAATATTCATAACGAAGTCATACGATTCTTCAGTCATTTCCAAAATATCATTTCTAACCTTGGGCGCCACACCTGCAACGTTTACGAGTATATCTATTTTGCCGAATCTATCCAGCACGGTTTTTACATAGTTTTCTCTGGATTCTTTATTACTTAAATCGCCCTTAAAATATGTAAAATTTCCTTCCAATTTTTTAGGCATATCGGATACCACATCCATACCAACTACCGCAACACCATTTTTAAGCAAGAGTTCAGCAGTAGCAAAACCTATACCACCTGCAACACCTGTAACCAATGCTACCTTCATAATTTTATCTCCTTATATAGATTTCTATAATATTCGTCAAATACAGCACATCCCGAAACCTTTCCCGCACGCATCAGTTCCGTACACTTTGAACAGGCGAGGCATGTTTTATTTGCATCAAATAAGTTATTGATGTATTCCCAATAGAAATTAGGATATGCTAGCCACATTCTGCCTAATCCTACCATATCACACGTTTGATTTGAAAGTAGTCTTTCGCATTGTTCAAACAAATCCATTCGATAGAAAGATAAACCCGAACCCACAACAGTTAATGACGGAAATCTTTCTTTTATATGTTTTTCAATATATTCAAATCTTTCAAGACCTTGTTGCGGCAATTCCGGAGGCATATAGGTGCCTTTGCGATAAGGACGATTAATGTGTGGATTATAATATGGATTTCCAACCGTCACATTAAGAATTTGTAAACCCTCAGAAATCAATATGCTTACAAGACGGTCCGGCTCTGTGAAATCAACTTCATTTTCCTCTGTTGTTCCAAAACCATACGGTTTGGGAACCATATCCGAAACACTCAATCTGCTTGCCAATATCAAGTTTGAAGAAAGCTCGGATTTAACAGCGCGAAAACAATCAAGATATAAACGAATTCTATTTTCAAACGAACCGCCATATTTACCTTCTCTAGTAAATGCTGATAACAGTTCTTGAAAAAGATAGCCGTGACAAGATTTAACATCCACACCGTCAAAACCCGCTTTTACAGCTAATCGAGCCGAATGAGCATATTTTCCGGCAAGTGTATCTAAATATTCATCAGTTACAATGTTTTCATCGGTTACAGGACGACGTTCCTCATATATCGGATTTCTGTAAGCTATCATTGGCTTAATGCTTTGTCTTCCGGAATGAGTAAGCTGCAGAATAAATATAGGCGAAACCCCACATTCTTTTCGGGCAATTTCACGCATATCACACAAAAGTGTTTGAAAAGTTTCGATATTTTCCTCCGTTAGCATCATCTGACGGGGGTTGGTGCGCCCTTCTGGACATACAGCATTTGCTTCAAACCAAATAAGCCCCGCGCCACTTCTTGCAGCATTCAAATATTTTTTGACCGTAAGATTGCTTGGACTTCCGTCAAAATTGCAGTCACAACCTTCCATTGGTTGTAAAACCACGCGATTTTCTATATTTTTTGTTCCTACTATAATGGGATCATTAATCATTTTTTCAATAAACACCCTTTACAAGATAGATACTTTTCATCATTGTGTAAGATTATTCCGTCAACTTATTCCAAGTCTCATATATGAGATCTACATTATTAGGATTTGCGGCCGGACCGTATTCACATTGTGCTATACATCCCCCATTGTCCCATAAATGATCGTATACCGATTTAACGGCAGTTTTAACATCATCCGGACTACCGTTTGGTATAATATGCTGACGGCATATTTCACCCCAAAACGTTATTTTGCCTTTAAATTGAGACAGATTTTCAACACCCATACAAAAAATCTGCGAATTCACGGCATCGACACCTATTTCGATAAGGTCCGGTATTATATCCAAAATATACCCATCCGAATGCATAAAAATTTTTTTACCATGCGAATGAGCAATGTTAACATAATCTTTATACATAGGCTTAAATATTTCTCGCCAGAGCTTAGGATTTATAAGTAAACTTTTTTGAGAGCCCCAGTCATCCATAAACCACAATGCATCAACATCCGTCATCGCCCACTTTTCAAATACACGACAATAAAATTGGTGCATTTTCTCTATAAAATCCACCAATCCCTGTGGCATGAACATAAGATCCATATATAAATTCTCAGTGCCTCTAATAAATTGTAATCGTTCGAAAGGTCTTGCATAAAAATCAGATAGCATAAACTTATCACTTTTTGCACATTCCTCATTAACTTGTTCAATATCGAAAGATAGCAAATTTTCGGGAAAAACGACATTGGAAATATCATTCCATTCATCATCAGTAACAATAGGCTCTTTTACTTCCCCGATAATACCGGCATGTACACTTTTAAATTTGCATCCCCATACATCGACATATTCACCTACTACATATGGGTCGCCCGATTCGACCGTAGAACATTCTTTATAAATCACTTTGGGAGTATCTATATCCCAAATATATTTATTGACTATGCGATCATAATCTTCTTTTTGAAACATTTCCGCCCATTTGAGCGACCATAATTCTCTTGGAGCACGATTTTGAGTGTTTCTAAATTCTAATGTTGAGTAAACTAATTCTCTGCTTGTCATATCCAGCACCTCATAAACTTAAATTATAAATTAATAAAATCCAAAACTTTGTTGTTATGTTATTAGTTTTTTATTAAAAGTCAGCCCCTTCCATCATATCACTTGCTGAAACGATAAAACCGTAAGCTATGCCACTTTTAAGTTAACACAGTCGACATACTTGCTTTTGTTTTCAATAGTTATAATAAATCTTCTATTGTTAAAAATCAGACTTTGTCATATCTTAACCAAAAGTTTGATAAGCCGTTTTCATTAAAACACAATTTAAAAGAAATGTACATAATATATTTTGCAAATTATATTGCCTTTCTTGCAAATTTATATTACAATGTATAAAAAAGAAGGTGTTAAATTTGAAAAAACGAATTATGATTAATGGATTTAATTTTGAATATACCGAAAGTTTGATTAAAGAATCGATTTTATTGGAAAATCATTGCCACACACAATATGAAATGATTGCCGTACTAGACGGTATCGTCACAATTATGCAAGCAGGGAAAAAATATTGTTTAAGGAAAAATCAAATAATTATCATACCGCCACTGCTATATCATTCAGTTACAACAAAGGATAATGGTTACTACACCAGAATAACTGCATTATTTAACATTAAACAAATACCCTATGTTCTACAACCGGAATTCATAAATTACAGTAACGATATCCTGATTGCATCATTTGATATTGAAAAACTTAAAGAAATATTTTTAAAAGAAAATTTGCCGTACTATGCACCGCTGATTGAAAGTTCAATGATTGAAATTTTTTATTCTATTTTAAAAGGGTCAAATTTTAAATCTTCACCCAAAATTGAAACAGATACATTTTTACAACAAGCTTGTCAATACATAGAACAACATTTACACGAAAAAATACTACTAGACGATTTAGCCAAACATACCGCAAAATCAAAATCGTCATTCTGCCATTTGTTTAAGGAAAAAATGAATATTTCTCCTAAACAATACATTTTGCAAAAAAGACTGACAATGGCAAGTAAACTAATTGATGAGGGCGTACCTCACACCGTCGCCGCAAAACGAGTCGGATACGATAACTATAGTAATTTTTATAAACTTTATAAAACCCAACTCGAAAAAACACACCATATGTAAATTTGAAAATTTCTAATAAAATTTTCTCTCCAGCACTTTTATAAGTTCGTTATAATAACAACACTCACCATTTAAATGCGTTTTCATACTATAGCGTTCATTCCCATATAACCCACATCAATAATCCAAGTCTTATCTTTTCAATTGTCATGACCTTTAAATTTTTAAAGATAATCTTTTTCGATTTTTGCAATTTGAACATTCGCGCTTCTTATTCTATCATACAATTGTTTTGAAAATTTAGGGGAACGATCATAGTAAAACAATCCATTTTGCTCCTGTTCAATATCTGTTAGTTGCGTCCAACAAAAACCGCAAACACGTGGGTGCTCTGCCATCACTCTTATTAGACTTTCATATCGTTGAACAAAATCCTCCTCTGAAGCAGGTACAGAACCATATCCCCACCCCAATTCTGCTTCATTTGAATTCCAAATTGTTCCGCCACATTCTGAGATCCAATAAGGTTGGCCTGCATAAATTTCCTTTCGAAGAGGCACTTGATTAACATAACGAGAAATAGGGCAATGAAAATTATCGTTATCTTCAAGCATTGGTTTTAAATATTCGTTTAATTTTTCATGATTTTGTTCATAATCATGAACATCATATATATCTGTTTCATAATGGACACCCCCGCTTGATTCGATCACCGGACGATAAGGGTCTAGTATCTTAGTCATACGATAAAGTTGACGCACAACATCTGAATCCAGCAACATATTGTGATATGTTTCGTTTGAACAAATCCAACCTATGACAGCAGGATGATTATAATACTGTTCAATAGTTTCAATCCATTCCGGAAGAAAATCAAAAAGGCCTTGTGGACCACCCAAATCGCGTACACAATGTTCTGCCCATACAAGATATCCCATTTGATCTGCCCAATAAAGTGAACGTTCCTCAAAAACTCTCTGATGAAACCTTGCTCCGTTAAACCCTAATGACATTGAAAGTTCTATATCATGTTTTAGGGCTTTATCCGTTGGCGCTGTGTATACACCTTCGGGATGAAAACCCTGGTCAAGAATCATACGCATAAATATAACTTGGCCATTCACAGTTAATGCTCGGTCATTTAATGAAATATCTCTTAAGGCAAAATAACTATCTACATTATCAATAACCTCTCCCGTATTCGAATCGATTAATTCTATTATCATATCATATATTTCAGGCATTCCGGGATTCCATATGTGAATTTCATCAACCTTAATGTGTATCGTTGCTTGGTTAAACGATATATTTGCTTCTCCCTTACCGACGACCTTTCCCTTATACTTGGCGGTTATTCTTATTTTTTCGTTCATTTGAGCATTATCTGCATTTATTCGAATGTCTACCGTACCGTCAGCGGCGTGTGGGGTTATTTTTGCCGTTTTCAAATAATGTTCGGGAACAAACTCCAACCATACAGTTTGGTATATACCTGTTGTTCGTGTATAGGAAGTTGCCGATGAGTTAAATTCGTCACATTGTTTTCCTCGTGCTTGCCTTCCTGAACGTTGATCATCCTCAACGTATACCGTAACTGTGTTTTTGCCTTTTTTTAATGCCCTGGTTATTTCTATTGCGAAAGAAGTATATCCTCCCTTGTGGCTTCCGCAAAACACTCCGTTTACCCAAATCTCACAATAATAATCCACCGCCCCGAAGTGCAAAATTGCCCTTCCTTTCGGTATTTCATCAAACATTAATGTTCGTCGATACCATACCGCAGGTATAAAATCCTTATATTCTATACCGGACAGCTTACTTTCAGGACAAAACGGCACCAATATAGATAGCGGATAATCACCTTTTAAAACCATATCACGTGCTTTGCCGCTTTTACCGAAGTCAAAAGCAAAATCCCATTGTCCATTCAGACAATACCAATTATTTCGTACCCATTGCGGTCTTGGATAATCTGTTCTGGGAATTTCTGAAGAAAAATTAACAAGTTTAGATTTCATAAAATCTCCTTTTTAACCAAAAAACAACAACTTTTTCTAAATATTAGCCACCTAGTTAAACTATATCAATAATTTAAAACCGTATCATTCAAATCTATATTTCGTTTAAATTTTCAACAGTACTATGGCGTCAATCAACCGTAATAAAAGCGGCTTCATATTCGCTTAAATCCACTCTGTAAACACCATCCGTATCCGATATTAGCCGACAGCATCCATCTAAACTCCAAAGATATACCGACTTGTTTTGTTTAACATAAAAGCTGAGAATATTTCCGGTAGAGTTAGGTTCCATAGAAAATACAAATATAGCTTTTGCCCCGTCTTTTTTTTCAAATTTACCAAGTAAGATGTCTTGTGATGAACAAATCAACTCGAATATATCAAACTGTGCAGTATTTCCAAAGTTAATTTTTACTGTGTCAACCCATTGATATTTGATATATTCCGTTGTTAGACATCTAAGCTTATGATTTACATTTTTCAATTTCTCATACTGTTCTGTTTTGTTTCCATATATATCTAAAACATTGTTGTACCACCAACCTGCTGAATAACATGCCCAAGAAATGGCAAATGCACCATAAGCCAATGCGCTGAAAGCCTGAAAACATAATTGTTGCTCACTTATGAAATCTTCTTGTTTTTGCGAATTAACCTGTAAAATGACGTAAAGTCGTTTTTTATTTTCATTACAAAAAGTGGCAACGGTAAAAAGATCATCAAAAAAACGTTCCTTGTCAGACGAATATACATAGTGATCAAAACTCAAATAAGGAAGTTCTATATATCTACAATAACTTTCGATATATTCTTGATAATCGACTGTTCTTAGTTCTTTTTCTATTTGCTCTATCGTATTGGAAGCGAGCATACCATATGACGGATATAAATTAAGATACGGGAATTTATCAGGCAACAATTGTTTTATAAGCTCAATTACCTCACTGTAATAAGGAAAATCTAATGCAGATGGCTCGTCTCCAATATCAACCCCTATAATTGCAGGATGATCAACAAATGCTTCTATACCTTTTATGTATTCATCTATTTGATTCGTTTCACTCATACTGCCTGCATTATTTCCTTGTCCGCCAAACCATCCCGGTAATACCCCCGAAACAACTGCATATATTCCGTTTTTGTGTAAAAGTTCAAGTAAAGCAGTATCATTATCTATTCCAAACACTAAATCTATACCACAATTTTTCAAATCCTTTATATGACACTCAGTTCTTGCATTTTTTTGAAGAAAATACACACCTATATGGAAATCATCAAAAAAGCTTTTCAGTATTTCATTCATACGTAGCACCTCTGATTTGTTGCGCTGATTTTTAATTTATTTACTTTCTTAAAGCACCGACTATAAAAAAATATGTATTAAATAAACATCTGTCAATTCCAATAATAAATAGATTATTCTAAGTTTTACTATTTTGAAATATTCGCAGTTTTAAAAATATCTTTGACACTATTTCGCAGTATTTTTGACATAGCAAACATTATATTAAATCAAATGCTATAACGTTCAATTGATATAGTTTCTCCCGCTTCAATATTTAATTTCAATATTTTATCCTTGCATTTTATAATATCTTTTTCGCTTTTTGAAGATATTATAATAGAATTTGAAGTGAAAATATTATAAATGTTCACAGTTGTTTTCTGCTCACTGCACAGACTTATTCTAACCAAACCATCAACATCACGAACCGCAGAAACTAAAACCCCATTTGTACTACGAAGATTATTAAATGAAATTTCCCTATTTAACCACTTATCCGGAATTGCAGGAAATACTCTTATATATCCCATATGGTCTTGCAACAACATTTCGTGTAAAGCATCGCAAAATCCAAAAGATGCTTCTAGTGTAAACGGACGATATTTATACCCCGAATATCCTCGGTTTTTAAAATCACTATTAAGATGATTAAATCTAATTCACCCACCGCAAGCATAGCACCAATTTGTTGATCGCCGCCCTTTGGTCCACTATTCATGCGCTCGATTTTTAAGCCTGTTTTGTCCATAATCAGGGTGCCTGTAGTACCCGTTACATACAAATCGTATTTTGCAAGAACGTCCTTATACTTCTTAACCAGTTCAATAATTTCATTTTTCTTTTTTATCGTGTGCAATTTATGCAATCTTCATTTTAAGCTCCTTAAATATACATTAATTAATAATCGACAGTAATTCAAACTTTGAGAAAAATTCTTTTAACACTTCTAATACCTTATCATTGCCACCTAAAATATTACTTTCGATATTCAATACCATAACCGGATCATGTACACTAAGGCGCAACAAGAACCAACCGTGTTGAGTAGAAAACCGTATGCCTTCTCTATTATCTTCAGCAATTTGACAATTGGGTTTATTAGAAAAATGTTTTTCAAATTCAAAAAGTACATTTTTACCGTACTCTTTAAAATTTTCAGTATTTATAGTTAATCTAACTTCTTTTTCTTCAACAGGTGTTTTAAGGGTTGATAAAATGTCTTTTATATTCTGTCCCTTTGCCAATTCGATTACAATTTTTGTGGCAAGATAAGCCCCATCATCAAGAAAGTAATTTTCCTTAAAAGCAGCGTGACCTGAAGTTTCAATTGCTAATGGGCAATCTATACCTGACTCGGTAAATTCTTTAGCTTTATTTATAACATTTTTATAGCCTCTGCGGTACCTGTAATGCTTACAATCAAGAGTATTTTCAATATATTCTTTTAATCCATCACTTGTAACCGAATCAGTAACTATAACAGCGTCTTTTCTTCCATTTGTTGCTATGTAAGAAGCCAAAGCAATTAAGCTGTTGCGATTTATCTCTTTGCCGTCCGCACCAACGCAAGCCGACCTATCAACATCGGTATCAAAAATTAGTCCCAAATCGGCTTTGCTTTCCAACACCGCTTCACAAATGCTTTTCATTGCCTCAGCATTTTCAGGGTTAGGAATATGATTCGGAAACATACCGTCAGGTTCCAAATATCTACTGCCTGTAATATCCGCACCTAACTTTTGTAATACATCCTTTGCATAAAACCCACCGACGCCATTACCAGCATCAACAGCAATTTTAAATCCCTTCAACGGGAGTTCTTCTTCGCTTTTGCCTGTTTCATCACAAATCATTTTTCTAAGTTTTGTAGCATAATCTGCCATATAATCAATTTTTGTGATATAACCTTTAAAATCATTTTTTATAACTTTAATATTATTGGCCAAAGATATTATTTCTTCAATATCTTCGCTATCCAGGCCACCATTCCTGGTAAAAAACTTCAGTCCGTTTCGATCGAAAGGATGATGGCTTGCCGTTACCTCAATTGCAGCAACAGCACCAAGTTCTACTGTTGTCATAAACATGGCGGGTGTTGACGAGAGACCGCAATCAATAACATTTATTCCCGAATTCACAATTGCTTGTTTTACAATTTCAGATATATCCCCACTTGTAATTCTTGAATCATGACCAACTGCAATCTTTAAACGCGTTATATCTCCACCATATTTCTTAATAACCCACTCTACAAATGCAGAGGTGATTTCATATATAGCAGAGGGTGTTAGAGTAACAATATTACCGTCATCGTCTGTTGCTACACCCCTAATATCTGTTCCGCTTTTTAATAAACTATAATCCATAAATATCCCTTTGTTTAATACTTAGTTTGTTTTTTTATGTGCTTAAAATTACCGTAAGTTTCATTTATAATCTCGTAAAAAGAGAATGTATTATCATATTTGGCAATAATTGTTTGAAAGTCGGCGAGTTGGTGCTTATTAACAACACACAGTAAAACCGATTTTTCAGCGTTTGTATAAGTGCCAATGGCATTGATTTTAGTTGCACCATGGTGCAGCACATCGCTAATTTCAGCCACAATTTCATCTGGGTGGGTTGTAATAACTGTAAACTTATATGCTGTTTTTGTGCCCTTTAAAATTTGGTTGCCGACAAATGTAGAAATAAAGCAATACGTAATACAAAGAGCAACGGGCTTGTAATCCATTGCATTTTCAGAATACACGAACAAAGAAATAATAGCCACAATTGCGTTTAACGTAAAGGTAACAACAAAAAAGTTGGTTTCAGGTCTTACCTTATTAATATATCTTGAAACAATATCAGTACCACCCGTCGAGGCGTTATTCTTAAAACAAATACCATATACGACACCACTTATTACTCCGCTTATAATTACAGGGTAAATTGTATCGTGACCTTTAGCATTATATTGTATACTATCAAGTCCCACATTTTGCAAAAACAGGTAAAGAAACGAATATACAAGTGAAAAAATGAGGGTTTTAACCGCAAAGGATTTCTTCACTAAGAAAAACACTAAGGTGCAAAGCGGAATATTAATAAGCAACGACATATAGCTTATGCTAAAACCCGTCTTATACTGTATCATAGTCGCAATACCGTTAAGACCTGCAGGTGCAAAGTTATTTGTAACAATGAAAATGTGGTAATTAAAGGCAAGTAATACTGCCACTGTTATAACTGATAAATAAGAAAATATTCTTTTATTTTTCATATCTAATCCAATTTTAAATAAATGTCAATGTTTCACCGGGGTTAATACAATAATCTTTCCCATCTGCAACAAACCAAATTGAGTGCTGAGTTGGATTATAGCATATCGTACGATCAACATTAAACTGCAAAGAACGATACGCCATAGTATAATCATAAATTTCAATATTTGTTGCGTACCAAATATCATCACGGCTATATAGCTTTTCGCAAATCAATTCCAATCTGTCCCAATTATTGTTGCGGTCAAATTCAGCCGAATGCCCCCATATATACATAAGAAGAGGTCGACGACGTGCAATATAAATTGAATTAATGTCACGTGCTATGAAATCATCAATCCAATTCAAAAGTTCAGGATTATCGTGATGTGCGGTCGGCATCCAATTATGCCAATCATCAGGTAATAAAAATTTCGAATTATCCCCGCCAGTAGAACGTGCATATACAATACCTAGGTTTGAAAGGTAAGCTTTAACATCACTATATGCGGCACCGTTATCCATTACGCAAACACCCGAATTAGGATACGCAAGACCTCTTATAATGCCACCAAACATTCTTTCTAATTCTCGTCGACCGTCAAGCATTTCACATATACCATCGGTTAATGAAAGTGCTCCCGGTGCTCTATGCTTTGCACCATGATTAGCAAGTTCATGTCCTTTGTTTAAAATATGCTCAACAATTTCTTCCTTATCAAGTACAACTTTCTCATTAACAATATTATAACTGCTAATGTTAAAAGTGCACTTCATATTATACTTATTAAGAATTTCCAAAAGCTTATAATCCGAACGGCAACCGTCATCATAGCTAAATGTCACTGCTTTACATTTCCCATTAGGAAATCTCATAAAATAATGATTCATTAAAAACTCTCCTAACAATATCTACTAGTCATATTACTTATTCAGTTGAAAAATATTTTCCTAAATCTCTTCATTTTATCTATACCATCATTTGGATGTTCTGTGTAATATGATGTGATTTTGTACAATTAAAAATAAAATTGCATATGTATGACTTTAAAAAACTAAGTTTCGTTCATTTGTTTTATTAATCTAACCAATACTAAACTTTGTGCATTTAATATAAGTTCAATTTGAGCTTCGCTGTTTTTTACGTTTACAACATCGGAATAACTAACTGTAAGTTCACCCATATTTTTTATTCTCTCTTTTTCAAAGTCTGTAAGATTTTTCTTTCTACCCATATTTTCCCATAGACGAAAGCTGTTATTGTTTATTTTATCCATCAAATAATATTGAACATAATATCTACCATCTTCCAAATCTTTAAAACGCAGTGAAAAACTTTCGCTTTCGCCTTTTCCTTCAACATCGTACTCTGTAAATTTATAAACTAAGGCTTCGACAGAATGTTCATTCGCAGCAGCAAGACAACCTGAATCACCACCTGGTTTTAAACCTTTTGTGTGAACTATATTTTCACTAAGAAGTGACAAGATGTCAAACATAGTGCCTATTGGCTTTAAAATATGATGTGCCGTTGTTATACTCCTATTTCCATTAAAGATATTGTTAAAATGATCTTCTCCACAAAATCCCCAATATAATAATATATTTAGTTTCAGATTATATTTAGCCTTCAACTCAAATATTGAATCTACAAGCTTTGCCATAAATAAAGCGGAATACTCACTATTTCTTATATCAAGTATTGGATAATCGCTAACGTTTCTCTCATAATTGCTCACTACACCCCACTCATTAATTTGAATTTCTGTATTTTTAAGAGAAGGGTATGCATCAATTGTTCTTTGCAACCACATCAATTCCTGTGTAAAACGTTGTACTGTTGGCATAATTAATGGCCATTCATCAAGCCAACCACCGCTCATTCCATAAATATGATAAGAAATAAAATCACAACGTGTTCCTTTTTTTTGCGTAACAAAATTTTTTTCATTGGTAATATGATTTAAGAATGGATGCATAAAGTTGTTTTTAAAGCATCCTGGCCCCCCCACTTTAAGTTGATCATCTACACTAGTTATGGCATCAACAAACACATCATATAATTTGTAAAAATCTTGCCAAGAATCTATAGGCCAAGAATCCGGTTCATTCCACACCTCAAAGTACCAAGTTCTTGTTTCTTCGACTCCAAAATTATCTTGCAAATTCTTTGTAAAAGCAACAAGTAAATTCCTCCACTTGTCCCAATCTTTAGGCAAAAATCTCTTAGTTTCAATATGCCCAGTGCCTTCTTGAATGATTTTTTCTTCTATTAAAAGTTCGTCTGGTACAAAGTCCATTTCAACTATCAATTTTATACCCTTGTCTACAAAAGTTCTAAATACACTATTAATCCACTCAAAATCATATTGTGGATTGCCAAATTCATCTTCACTATAAACTTCACCACCACACCTTAAACCATAACGATAACAAGCACTTAATGTAAAATGATTACGAACATACTTTAATGTGGCATTTTTGCTCATTTTATCAACTATATATTTACTAGCATCGGTATGAGCAAACGCAAACAATTCGTCAAGCCCTAAAGCACGCCAAAATTTATCGTTTTTTATTTTTTTGCTTTTAGTAAAAATAGCTATATCCTTCATTACTTACCCCTTGTGTTAGTTGTATTTTATTGTACATACAATTATTTTATTAATTCAAAAGCCTCTAACCACTTCTTTTTTATCATCTCATGTCCAAACGTTGTTGGATGTATACCATCAATTGACCAATATGAAGAATCTGCTTTTTGGCACATTTCATTAAATGCTGATTGCAGTTCTATAAACGGAAAACCGTATTTGAAGGCGATTTTCCTGCACACCTCAGCCTTTTTTGCCGTGTCTTCTTCAAATTGAGAGAATCTATTTGGTAAAGCATCTGTGTTGCATGTCGATACTCCTTCAAGAACAACCGGCGGAATAATTATAATTTTAATTTGCGGACAAGCTTCAAGTATCTCACATATCATCATATCATAAATTTTTTCAAATTTTTCAGTCGCTACGCCATTGTTATTACAAATTTCATGCGCCACATCATTTATGCCAATAAAAATACTTGCATAATCAGGATTTAAATTTATAAAATCAGATTTAATTCTGGCATATAAGTTAACTATGTCGTTTCCGCTAATACCACGATTGATAAATTCATATTTTTGAGGATTTTGAAATCCCAAAGTTGCAGCAACTAAATTAGCATATCCTGTACCAAGCCCATTTCCTCTATTACAATCTGTAATAGAATCGCCTTGAAAAAGAATTTTTTTACTCATTAAAAATACATCCACCTATCTTTTTATTTAAATCATCCATACAAACCATATTTCATATTGCGTTGGATTATGGCAAATTGTTCTATCAAATAAAAACTTATAGAGACATTTACCAAATATCATTATTAAAAAATATTTTTAATACCAAAATTTTATAATACAATTAATATTAAAGCCTTTTATAAAACATCTATATAATTTATAACATAATTCAATAAATTTAAGATAATGCTATTAATAATTCTTCGTATGTACTTTCAAATGTTTCAATCTGTACAGAATAATCCACAAAAGAGCGAACACATTTGGAAATGATTGGTTTGGATTTTTTATTATCCAACATCTTCAATAATTCGTAATCCTCACAACCAGCCCGCATCATCTCCAAACGCACACTTCCCCAAGGTTTATCTCTCCCAGGATAAACAATATGCGTATCTCCGCAAGGCAATGCTTTGTCTTCTAAATACCCTACTTTGCCGGAAGAAGCATTGAAAGGATGCGTTGCACAGTTATAGCAATTAAGTCCCCAATGAAGATAGCCGGTTAAGTCATAAAGTTTGTTTGCCCAATGCAAATATCTAACGCGCAACAGTTCACCATCAAGAAATCTATTTAAATATTTACCACCAGGCACACAACACGTATAAAACCACAACTCATCACCATTTGTACGTTTTTTATTAAAAGTTTCCCATTCACTTGCTATCTGATTGTTTTTTGGAACCCAAATATCTACGGCACCATCCAAATTTGAGGTTTCTACCGCTTCTATTATTTTAATTCCTGGCATAAATTTGCGAACCATATCGGACAAAATTCGATATTCATTTACACAATTATCGTGCGGTTCATCTGCTACGTGCTGCACAGTTATATCAAGCCAACCATTTCGTTTCAACATATTATATAGTCCCTCGCAATAACCTTGAATATACTCATATGCTTTTGCTGAGATAGCGGGAATACTCTGTTTTTCTAAATAAATAACAAAGTTGTTATCCTCCCATAAATTTCTATGTATTGGGAGCATAGATTCTATATAACTAAAACCTAATGATAAAAACAATTTTATATACTTCTCTGCACGTGAAAAATCAAAAATATATTTATCGTCTGAATTTTTAGTAATATCAACTATATATGACGTCAATGTAAAATCTGTCTGTCTTGCATGCCGCATTAAAAGAGCATATTCTTTCATTAGTTCCCAATGCTTGTCGGACATCTCTTCAGTATTATGATATGTTGCCATATCAGCAAGTGAAAACCAATTAGTAATGCGCAAAGTTTCCTTCTTGGGAATCTCCACATCATAAACTCTTATTGATACTTCTATTTTGTTATTATTTATAGAGATAGTACCATTATATTCACCAGGTAATATATTTTCGGTGGACCACCTAAAATACAATGCCATTACCTCTTTATCACTTGTAATGGCTGATGACTCAATAGGTTCCATAGCATCATACACCCAAAAAGGTGCCTGACGCGTATAATGATCGGCCGTCGCTCCTATTGGCATTGTAAAAGACTCTACTCCTGTATTCATATCAGCACAAACTTGATGCAAAACAAAAATTTCAGGATTTATATCACCAAAACACGAACCTAAATCCCAAGATATTTTTATAATTTCGTCTGGATTAGAAATTAATACTTGTGCGCAAGCAAAACTCTGTCTTGCCGCAACTAGTTTAATATTTGATTTACCTAATTCAATAGCAGTATCAGGATATAACCATTCATTTGCTGAAAACACTTTACATATCATTTTTTAAATTTCCATTTTTACTATAATATTTTATAAATAATTATCAATATAATATTTGCAACAAAACACACTACAATATTTTAAATCAAAATAATATTAGAAAAATTCCTTTAAATATTCTTTTGTGTTCTTAACCATTTCATCAAACAATTCACGTGATTCATGCAGTGTCAGCGTGTTTTGTGTGTCGGTAATAAATGCAATGAACGCCTTATCTAAATCTCTTTCCCAACAAGCATCTAAAATCATTCGTTGAACATCAACATTCCTATCAACTAATGGTTTTATAGTTGTTGGAACATTTCCAGCAAAAACAGGAGTTATTCCACCTGCACAAAATCGTGCATTTGTTTCTACTATAGCACCTAAAGGCAAATTCGGTATTTGACCATAGTTTGGTAAGTTAACATTCGTAATGAAATCGTTAAGCCCTAACAATGCGCAAATTTGGTTAACACCCTCTTCTCCTGTTAAGACTATTTTCATCTCCTCTTCACCAGACAATAATCTATCTTTGCGAGCAAGTCTACCTCGCAATTCTTCCTTTCGCCATTTAACAGAAGTAAGTGCATATTTCCATGCTGCTACTGTTGCTGGATCTTTTAAATACCAATTAGGAGGACAAAATTCAACTAAATGTCTATCGCCAGCAGCAGCAATGTATCCAAACTTTAAGAATAAGTCCATCTTAACTCTTTGACCGTCTGTAAATACACCTCCACCATTACAAATAACATCTTGGTTAGAATCATCCTCATTTTTTCTTGCCTGTTTTTTGCAAAAAGACTCATATATTGGAAACAAATCAATATCATTGTAGTACGCCTTTGTTAACCATGTAAAATGATTTGTACCAACTATATTAACTTTAATATCATTTCTTTTAGGTTTTTCAATTCCTAATTCATTTGCAACAATACGGCACAAAAAATCCTGCGTGTGAAAAACTTCATGACAGCATCCAAAACATTTTATTTCTGGGAACGCTTTATAAAGTGCTGCAACACACAAAGCCATTGGATTTGTATAGTTGATAACAAAGGCTTTCGGGCAAAATTCTTTTATTTTCTCGGCAAACTCAAAAAACATTGGTAATGCTCTTAGCGCCCTAAAAACACCGCCTATACCAGTAGTATCACCAACAGGTTGATAAATACCATATTTTTCAGGAGTATGAACATCAGATTCCATTTCATCAAAAGTGCCCGGCAAAATTGAAATCACAACAAAATCAGCATTTGTTAAAGCCAATTCATAAGTATCTGCGGCAACATATTTAAAATTACCATAATTAGAATCAATTTTGGAAATAGAATTACCGATTTTTTCATTATCATATGCCGCTTGCTTATCAATATCATATAAATAAACTGTGCCAGAAATCTTATCACAAAGGGCAAGGTCGCTCATAAGTCCCCAAGCCCATCCGCGACTACCGCCGCCGATATATGCAATCTTTAATTCTGTTACTTTACCGTTTTCATATTTCATAACAAACTCCTCCAAAATTTAATGATTTTAACATTTAACATAGAATAAATGTCCTAGATTTACTATCATTTCAACACTACGGTTTCACCTTTTTTTATTAGAACATTTTCTTTTCCAACAGCAACAAATACGTCAATATTTGTTGGATTGTATATAATTTTACCATTTACGGAACGACGTAATGTTCTATAAGCAGAAATATAGTCTATTATCTCCATATTGGTAGCATACCACACATTTTCTCTATTGCCTATTTTTTCGCACATCTGCTCTAGAGAATCCCATTTATTCTCATATTCATAAGAATGACCCCAAATAAAGAATAATTTTGCTTTTGTTTTTTCTGGCCGTTTTATATCATCTGAACTAAAAAATTTTTCAACTAATTCATCAAATTTTGAATCAAACATATGGCAAGTTGGATGCCAACGAAGATAATCAAAAGGAATGTTGAAGTTCCGCGTAGATACGGTAGTTCTGCCATATCTTATCCCACACTTTTCTATACAATCAATCATTCCTTTTGATTCGCTTAAACCGAACGGATAAGCTAATCCTTCAACTATTCGACCCGTTTTTTCTTCAAGCACTTCCCTATCCTTAATTATTTGATACGCTACACCCGGCATATCCAAAAAAGCAAGTTGTGGATGAGTATATGTATGCGAAGCAATTTCGTGATTTTTATATGCTTCGGCAATTTCTTCATAAGGTATTCTGCCGCCATGCCAAATATAATCGGCCGTTTTTTCTTCCTCAATACTACCAGCATTCAGATTAAACGTGCATTTTATTTCATAACGGTCTAAAACTTCAATCATTTGTCGGTCAAATTTCCAACCGTCATCCATGCTGAGTGTAACCGCCCGAGATTTAAACTCAGGAAATCTCATATTAAGTTCATAATATTCCATAAGAAATATCCTCTTTCATACAATGCTTTAAAGCCAACTATTATCAATTAACCAATTCTTTAAAAGTGTCTGCCATTGCGAAACAAGAAAATTTCCATTTGCTAGTCCCATCCCATGACCGCCTTTATGGAATATATGCATTTCACAAGGTATTTTATAGCGTTTTAAGGCTATTGCATACAAATAACTATGCATAACATCATCAGCAGAGGTTTGCCAAATAAATGCCGGAGGTGTAGTTTCGCTCACAAGCAGATCGGGTGATATCGTTTTATGATATTCCTTATCTATCAATCGTTCAAAACTACTGGATTGCATAATATTAACACCATCAGGGTAATGTATTACGGGATAACAAAGACTTGTTGCATTTGGCATATAACTAACATTATCAACGTCATCTAAATTTTCATTTTCAATAGATTCATTATAGTTAGAAACCAAGGCCGCCAAATGACCACCTGCTGATGAACCCATAACCGCAATTTTATTGGGGTCTATTCCGTATTTTTCAGCATTTGTACGAACAAATCTAACCGCACGTCTGGCATCTAAAAGTTGTACAGGAAACCTTGCGGGATAAACACGGTAATCACAAACAAATGCGTCCATACCTATAGAATTTAAGAAAAGAGCATATTCCTCACTTTCTTTTGCAGTTCTATATGCATAACCGCCGCCCGAAAAAACAATTATTGTAGCATTAGTTTTTTTGTTTTCGGCGGGATAATGTGCCAACATAGGTTCTTCATCTTTTAAAAAGGGAGCCTTATCCCAAAGTTTTAATCTTTCCACAATAATGACCTTTCTATCATTTGTTTTCAAATTGTTTAAATTGATATGGATCCAATATAGCCCTTTGTGCAAACCTTACAGCAAGATTCTTCTCATTCTCAGTTACAACGGTTGGCATCCATGATATTTGAGATATATCAACGTCTGTAATACTGCCAACAAAAGTGAGGGCAGCCATAAAACGTCCCAGTCCATAAGAAAGATGATACCCATCACGTGTAATTAAGATATTTTCGTTGCGTGCATTTTGAACAGCAGTGCCAAATGGAATAATGCGCCAAAACTCATTTGTCGGAATAACATATTCACGTATTCTGTCACAAATCATCGACATAACAAGCTCTTGATTCCCGTTATATAACGCCAATTCTTTTTTGGGATTTTCTTTATCGCTCAACCAAGTTAAGCTATATAATAATTTCACTTTTGGTGATGCAAGCGATTTTATATATTCAATTAAATCACCCAACAATTCATATGCTTCATGACCCGAATGCATATTTCCATCACCGGTGCCCGGAAAAATTCCAATAATATCCCAATCATCAGATTTTATGGCGGTATCAATTGAAACATTTTATGTTGCAACCCATCCATTACCATCATTTTCAAAATACGAATAAACCCCTGATTTTTTTAGAGCATGATTCAAATGCATTTTCAATGAACAAGCCGCATAATAAAGATTTCCGACTTTTATGTCCTTAACCCCAAAATTGTGCGCAACCTCAACACTATACTCTAAACCATCAATAGAAAAACTGTTCCAAATATAAAGAATCTTCAACATAATATAATCTCCTTTTTAATGGATTTGTTCATAACGAGTTATACGTAATGTTTTCCCAGCCTCAATTTTTACTTTTATGATTCCATCTTCATTTTTTACGATTTGCTTTTGACTATTAGAAGATATAATAATGGCATTTGAAAGAAAAGAATTATAAACGTTTAATATTATATCCTTTTCGCTATTCAAACTTATCTCAGCCAAACCATTAGTATCGCGAATGGCTGAAACCAAAACTCCATTCCTGCTTCGAAGATTAGTAAATGATATTTTTCGGTCAGACCACTTATCAGGAATAGCGGGAAATAACCTTATATATCCCATATGGTCTTGCAACAACATCTCGTGCAAGGCATCACAAAAACCAAAGGAAGCTTCAAGTGTAAATGGTCGATAATGGTAATTAGAATAACCACGGTTTTTAAAATCGCCATTTAGATGAAAACCATTTTCCTCAACAAAGCCATCGGCAAACTTATAAAGATTCTTATAGGCGCCATTACCATTTAGTGCCATAGCGTATATTTGTGCTGCCGTTCCAAAACTAAAACCGACCCATTCAAATGTGCCTAATCTTTCTAATTCTTTTAATGTACAATCATAAATTGCCTTGTTTTTTTGTGAATCATAATTAATCTGATGCAACGGATAAAGGCACATTAAATGTGATAAGTGTCGATGTGACTCGTTTAATGCTTCATCCTTAGCCAATAAAATTTTATCACCATCAAGTGCTATATCATCTAATTTTTCAAATAAAGCCTTCCAATGTCGGTTTGATTCCACTTTTCCTAAAATTTTCGAATATTTTACGAGAGTATCAAACAAATATCTTAATAAAGATAAATCAAAGTTAGAATTTGGAGTCAAATATGCTTCTTTACAATTATCGTGAATCTCGGGTGATGTCGAAAGTGGCAAAAACAACTTTCCATCCTGCTCCACAAGTATTCCTTCTATGGCTTTTCCTATTTCTTCAAAAAAAGGATACGCTCGCGTTTTTAAAAATTCAATATCACCTGTATATAAATAATACTCATCAAAACTTTGCGCCGTCCAAATAGCCATAGTTGGTGCCTCAGTATATTGCGGCCACCCCCCCATTAATTTTCCATCAATTGTTGATGCACCGGGAATTAAGATACCGTCTACGCCAAAGAAATCGTGCGCATATGTACTAAAGGCTTCGCGCAGGCTCCACAAATAATCCAAAAACACTTTACCTTCAAGTAAGTGATTAGCCTTTAAATATGATTGATAAGATAGTTGTGTATTTGTATCATGATGATAATCGCCTTTCCATGGTGGAAGCCTATCGTTATCTGCTGTCCAAACGCCTTGTAGCGGCATAGGATAAAAGCCCTCACGACTGCAGGAAGCAAACAAATACCACGAACGGTAATACACGCTTTCTATCATTGGATCGCCTATATCAATTTGCGATTTTGACCAATACTCATTCCACCACAAAGTATGCTCTTCAAATAATGCTTCGTAACCCTTGCCCGCACATTTAATAAGTTGTTTCTTTGTATCCTCCAAGTCGTTACTTGAATCATTATTAGTTGTAATGGCAAAATATAATTCACTATATTCTCTAAAAGTTTTTTGTAATACAACAATCCCATATTCAAAGTCAGTATGTGTTTTTTGCCTATAATAGTAAAATCCATTTTCAGATATAATTTCCGCCAATGGATAATCCATACACGGTGAATCGTTTAGTTTAGAATCTTTAGATATATAATCAGGAATATGCAAATCAAGTGAATAATCACCATAAACTCGCATAACGCCTATATATTCCGTTGCACTTGCAAATCCGGAAATGCGAATTTTATTGTTTTCATCTATCACATATGCTATCGCGTTTTCTATAGACAATAAAAAATCAGGAACAAACTCATCCTTAAAATTTAATTCTATTCTACCCGCAGTAATCTTAGATGGATATGCACTTTTGCGGTTATAATCATTAAACATGCGTAAAAACTCTTGCCAATCGGATTCGTTTTCACTCTTAACAAGATGTTCAAGATTTTTATAATTAAAACCTTCTTCATTTGTCAACGGTGCAACTCTAGTATCCCATAAATCAACACGGTCTAACGAAATACGTATATTATCTGTACCATAAAGCAACATTCCAATTTTACCATTTCCTAACGGTAACGCTTGGTCCCAGTTGGCAATGCCTGAATACTGCTTGATATCATAATCTTTCAAATTCATAAGACCCACCACACTTCTGTTATACACCTTGTATGCTATTCACCAAGTGTTGCATAATCTCTTTTTCTATTACTGTTATATTCTTGATAATGTCAGAAATTCTTCGCAACACATCTTTGTTAAGTGATAAATTGTATTTTAAGAACAAATTATGTACTATTATTGATTTTTGATATATCTCATAGTATTCATTTAAAATATTTAAATCGGAAATGTGACCTAACTCGGTTAAGATTTTTATGCGCTCAAACATTAATTTATGATGCTCCATATAACACCTGCTAGACCTAAGGTCTGCCTTGTATTCTAGTTGCAAAATATTATTTGCAAACGCAACCCAAGCATTAAGACCAAATATTTCGGGTCTTGGTTCAAAATTTTTATTGTGACACGAAAACAAATAATCCTCAAGCTTTTTCTTTATATGTAAAATATTTATTTTCGCTTCATACTCGCTATTAATCACATAATAATTCACAGATGTCTTCATACCGTCATTTTTTATTACGGCATCCAAATAATCATCATATGATATATCAAAAAATTTATATGTCTCATCCATCATATAGGCCGCCGACTGAAACGTTCTGTTTTTTTCATTATAACCGAAAATAACGTAATCGTGATTGTAATGAAAATTTTTATACGCATGCTTACCGGGTATATAAAATTCATCATAACCACCTGTTATATAACACCCCTCACGCAGCATAGACTTATTATAACAAATTAAATCCAATCCCTCAGCTCCTAATAAACTAGGTTTTATAAAAAAATGCTGCATAAACGTCAAACCATCTTTTGCGGACCAAATATCATCATCTATTGAATCCAATGTTCCGTTTGCTCTTAGTATGCAATTTATAAGCTTGTTGCATAACCAAATATCATAATTTTTTATATTGGGTTTAATTATACCCAATGGAAAAGATTTATTATGATATGTTTTCACTTCTATATCAAGGCTAAATGGCAAACTGCGTTTTTCCATATATATCACCACAAATCAATTTTTAAGTATATTTACTTGCCTGCAAATTAAATAGCTCAGCATATTTGCCGTTTTGTCTCAAAAGTTCGAAATGAGAACCTTGCTCAATGATGTGTCCATCACCGATAACGAGGATCTTATCTGCAAGTATTGTATTTGAGAGACGATGCGAAATTGTTATAGAACTTTTGCCCTCACTCAAATGATAGAGTTGTTCAAATATTTTGTCCTCTGAAATTGGGTCAAGCGCGGCGGACGGTTCATCAAGAATCATATATTCACTATCCTTAAAATACGCACGGGCAAGTCCAATAAGTTGCCATTGACCACCCGAAAGATCTTTACCGTTATCTGCATAGTAGCGACCTAGAACACTATCAAAACCGTTTTCCCAATCTTTAATAACCTCACTTGCACCACTGATATCGCAAGCCCTTTTCAATTTTTCATCATTAAATCGCTCGTCAAAATCTGAAAGCGCAATGATTTCACGAAGCGGCAAGCAGTATGTAACATAATCTTGAAACAGCACTCCAAATACTTTGCGCACAGCATAAATATCATATTCTTTTAAATCCACGTCATCGAGCTTTATACATCCTTCTTCGGGATCGTAGAAACGGAACATCAGCTTGATAATCGTAGATTTCCCCGCACCATTGAGTCCTATCAACCCAATTTTTTCATTCGGCTCTATTGTAAAAGAACAATCCTTTAACACGTACTGTTCTGCATTTGGATATCGAAAAAATACATTGCAAAACTCAATTTTTGGATTATTTGAAGGCTTCAGCGTTCCACTCTTTTCCACCTCGGGCTCAATATCCATAAATTCTTGTAACTCGATTAAACGTGTATTATTATTGAGAAAACTATTAACATTATTCATCAACGCTTGTGCTTGGGCACGCAATCTTGATACCATACTAAGATTGTATTGCAGGTCACCGATACCAATATGTTTGTTTACAACATCGAATACCGATACCGTAAGAACTAAAAACTCACTTGATACATTGATAATCATAATCAGCGTATTGATGATGTTGTGTTTAATATCCTCAGCCTTATTAATTTTGTAAAGTTTCTGCCATGTTTCCTTATACTTATCAATAAAATAGGAACCAATATTATTCAGCTTAATCTCAAATTGGATATCATTGTTGAAGAAAACACCACTATAATAATCTTTTTTTCGATTATCACGGAGCTGTTCTTTTTCCATCTCTAATTTTCGTTCAGTACGTTTTTTGTTATAAAGCATAAATGGTATTAAGAGAATAAGTGTAACAATTCCAAGCCACCACTTGTAAGTGCAAACGATGACCAATGTTGCTATAACATTAATAAAAGCTGAAAGAATATCAAACACCAACCAAGTCATCTGCGTCATAACACCGAAATTGTTTCTTGCGTGGCGAACTTTATCACCCATTTTTGCAGAATCAAAGAATGACAAGTCCATACGAGATGTTTTTTCCATCATAACCATCTCAATGTAGAATTGTAATTCATCACCATAACGGCTATTCACATATGTGTTGAATTGAGCCAATAAATATGTTGTAAGCTGCAAAGATAGGTAAACAGCGAGACAAACTATTACAGTTTTACTGCTATTTTGATAATCAACAATTCCGTTCAATACTTCCTTCCACAACCATATATTCACTAACGGAATAGCAGTAGTAGAAACAAGGATCAACAACTTCATTAAAAAATAGAACTTAGAGGCCAAAAAGCTTGTTTTTATTCCGAACCATACATTTTTGAAGAGTCCAGAGAAAAATCGCCTGATTTTATTCATAAATTAATCCTCCTTTATAGTGTATTTTTCGCGTTGGAGGTTGTAAAACTTTGCATATAGACCGTTAAGTGCAACAAGCTCGTCATGTGTGCCTTGCTCGGTAATCCTCCCTCCGTCAAGCACTATAATTTTATTAGCCATACGAGCACTTGATATTCTGTGAGATATCATAATTCCTGTTTTGCCATCGGATATCGATTCAAAATTCTTAAATATACGATCTTCAGCCTCTGCATCAAGGGCCGCAGAGGGTTCATCAAAAATAATGATTGGCGCATTTTTGAAATAAGCGCGAGATAGAGCAATCTTCTGCCATTGTCCTTTGGAGAGTTCGGTTCCCTTGTCATCAAATTGGCGAGTCATAAAAGAATCCAATCTGTTTTCAAGTTTGGGTTTAATATCCTCATATACACCACTTTGTCTTAATACACTTTCTATTTCATCACTATCGTCAATACGTTCAAGTGAGGAAAGTGCGATGTTTTCCCGCAAGGTCAGTGGATATTGCACAAAGCTTTGGAAAAGTGCAGAAAAAAGTTTTCTAACATCTCTTATATCATAATCAGACATAGGATATCCGTTGATTAAAATTTGACCAGATTCAATTTCATAAAGACCAAGCATCAGTTTGATAATCGTGGATTTACCCGAGCCGTTGATTCCGACGATTGACAGTTTATCTCCTTTATTTATTGTAAAAGAAACACCGGTCAGTACGTATTTATCTGTGTGCGGATATTTGAAATACACATTATCAAATGTCAAAGAGTCAAAATTTTCAATCATTCTAAATTGTTGTCGAACGTTCTTTTCGGTTGTTTCAACAAATTGGATGAATTCAAAAAAACGCTTCATGAAATTAGAACGAACAAGGTAATATTCTACGCACAAATCAAACACACTTTTAAAAGATTCTGTTGCACCTATAGCAAGGCTAATGTACAATGCAACATCACCTACACTAATTGTTCCGGATATGGCATCATATGCAACAAAAACCACAAATGCAATTTCACCCAATCGACGAATCAGTTCTGTAAAAAGTAAGGCGATACATTTCCGCTTATCTATAGCTTTATTTTTTTCTATATAAATAAACTTTTCTTTTTGGTATCGTTCTTTCAGTGGAGATGTCAAATCATACATCCTAATATCTTTAGCCGGAGACTCGTTGGTAAGCATCCAACGATAATAACTTAACCTACGGGCATCAGGAGCCATTTTATATCGTAACCAAGCCATCTTATCATTGAAATATGCATTTAAAATAATGCTTGGCACTGTAATTATGATATGAAGAGTAGAAAAAAGCAAACTATATCCTGAAAGAACTATATATGAAATAACAAATGAATATATAACTGATACTATCTTAATAAAATCTAATGAAAATTTAACGGCAATATCATCAGTTGTCGAAACATCATCTATCTGATCTCTACCCTCTGAGGAATCTAAAAATGACATAGGAAGATTTACCAAATTACTGATTAAGTCACACCCATACTGATGCCTCGCCTTTTTCACTATATCCAGAAACAGGAACGAAAGGTACGCGTTTATAAAGTGCATTATCACAAGGATAAAAATATATAATAATATATATAATAAAGCGACATTTATTACAGTATCATTTACACTTAAACTATCGATGATCAGTTTCAACGAGTAGCTACTTAGTAACGGCAGTAAAACACTCATTAGAAATAGCCCAAAGTAAAGAAAGATATGATATCTGTTGGAACGTAGAATCAATTTAAATGAATAACACAATGACTTTGCAAGTATTTTCATTCGTTTCATTTTCAACTAGTTTCACCTCATTATAAATAATTGCTTGTTCATATGTCTTTAGAAAAACCATTTGACATCATTAAAAACCACCATATATTAATTATTGCCGAATATAATAGTCAAATCTATATTGAGATGAATTTAAAAATCATGAAAAGAAAGATATTATTAGTTTGTACAATTTTTCCATATCACCGTCATCGGTAATATTATATAAGGGTATATGAAATTCAGAAATAAACAATTCTTGAACTTTGCAAAATTCTTTAGATGGTCTAAGTGTTTTTAGTATATCAATAGAATTATTACCATTATTTTTTACAGCAAACGGAATGGTTGCCAATGCAATAACTTTTGAATTTACAGATGACTCTAAAAAAGAAATTGTTCTATGAATATATTCAAAAGAATCAAATAAATTTACACAAAGAATTATACAGTCTGGCAATGAACCTAGTAACAGAGCATATTGTGATGTTGGAAATTGCGAAATGTTGCCATAATCATATGCTATAGTTCCTGATTGTGAACCAACTATTATAATATCTTTATTGTTTAAATTCATATTATGTATTGCTGAATTTATATAGCGAACCGCATCATCGTTATTGATATATACAGTCGAATTGTATCCCATTGGAAAAGCAAACTCCATACCATATAATTGTGATGTTGGTTCTGTACCTAACTGACCAACAGAAAACCCATCTTTTAATAACAATTCTCTTAGTTTCAATTGAAGTGTGAATTTTCCCTGCTTTGAACTAGTTCCAAACACTCCTAAAACCGGTTTTGTAATTCTATGTAACATACCAAGTCTATTCGGCGGCAAATCGTTAATTGTTATTAAAGGAGTATATAAATTCTGACACTCAGTTAAATCGAGATAAGAAACATCATCAAAAGAGAATATATTTTTGTGATGTTTTAATGCATCAGCTATTAGATTATCAATATATTTATTATCTCCCAACACAGAAGACAATTCATCCATATGACCAATGATTAGTGTGTCAAAATTATTATAATTTATTTTATCAATATTTTTAATTACATAATCATTGGTATAATTAGCATTTAATAAATGATTAGTTGTTGCACCTATCTTCGCAGAATATTTCGTCTCATATATATCTGCAATTTTAAAATTAAGCAAACGTTCATATCTTACTAAGTTTTGCATTTCTTTGCCAAAAGGAAAAAGTGCAGCAACATTAATATTAAATGGCAATTTTTGCATAGAAAAAACATTCAAGGAATCATTGTTTTTAATGGATATTTTTTTAAAATTATTTAACAATTGTTCTTTTGTTAATTTTTTCCGAGAAAAGAACATCATTTCCGCTATTTTAGCTGTTGTATGAGCACATGCAAAGCTATTCCCCGAAAGGAAAACACTTTGAGGATTATCCCATGCCAATCTTTGTAGACTGCCTTTTGCACCAACATTTACAACTTGATCTTCAAAATACTCAAAATCGTCAACTTTATGACAAGAATTTCGATTCACAACTCCAATTACATTATTAAATGCTGCGGGATAAGATATGCTTCCCGCATTATCAAATGCTGAAACAATAATAGTACCTTCTGATGTCAATTTCGAACAAACGTCATAGAGCTCTTGAATATGATTGCATTCAGACACCCCTAAACTCAAGTTAATTATATCAGGATGAATACTTTCATATATGTAAGATAATGCCGATATTAAAGTATTTTCATCTATTCCATTTTC
>JAFQCK010000115.1 GCA_017416465.1 Lachnospiraceae bacterium
GGGCTATGTAACGATGGGCGTGAAGGAATTTCTTTTGAATGAAAACAGTCTGGAACTGTAACAGACTGAAATTGAACGGATTGAAGGTGGCTCTTTTTGAGCAGTCAAGAGTTTAACAAAACAATGGAATATATCATACAGGCGATGCGTGAAAAGGGCTACGATCCGTATCAGCAATTAAGGGGTTATCTTTTGGAAAACGAGCCTGGGTATATTACACGGCATAAAAACGCTCGTGCTCGGATTGTAGAACTTGACAGCGAGCAAGTAAGGAAATATATTGAGGAAGTCAAAAACGAAACTGTTATTTAAGCAAAGATTTAGAAAGAAAAATAGAAACTTTGATTTTTACGGAGGAATAAAGATGCTTACACACGTTGGCACAAATACAATAGAGACGGAGAGATTAATACTTCGAAGGTTCGAATATACAGATGATGACGCAATGCTTAAATATTGGGTTGCAGACGAGAAAATACAATCATTATATTCTGAACCAGTGTACTCTACTAAAGATGAGGTAAAAGGGTTGCTTGACAAGTATATAGGTTCTTATGAAAAGAATGACTATTATCGTTGGGCTGTTGTTGAAAAAACAACGGGTGAATGTATAGGACAGATAGCATATTTTTTGGTTGATAGTAAGAATCATTTTGCTGAAATTGAATATTGCATTGGTTCGGATTTTCAGTGTAAAGGTTTTGCAACAGAGGCAACAAAATCAGTTATTGCATATGGATTCGATAGAATGAATTTGCACAAGGTTCAAATTTGTACTAAGACTATCAATGCACCATCAAAACGAGTAATAGAAAAATGTGGTTTTGTATATGAAGGAACATTGAGAGACTATTTCTATATGAACGGAGAATATGTTGGAAGATTGTATTTTTCAATATTAAGAAATGAGTTTGAAGCTATGAAATAGGATATTTGTAGAGGTATTGTTTATGAAGATTGAATATAGAAAAGCGGATGTTGCAGATGCAGAATTACTGATAGATATTTATAATTCTGCATTTTATAGTGATTATATTAAATATGGTGAATGTCCTGCTTATGGAAAAACAAAAGAAATGATGGAGAAATCTATAATAGATTATCCTAAATTTATTATTTTATATAATACCGAACCAGTCGGTTGCATTTCTTGTAAAAAGGTGGAAAAAGGAATATATGAGGTTGGCTGTTTGTGTGTTGTTCCAGAGTTTCAAGGAAAAGGAATAGGAACTCAAGCAATTAAATTTGTAACATCGCACTACGAGGATTGGGATAAATTTACTTTAGTCACCCCCATAGACAAAAAGGAAAATGTAAAGTTTTATACAGAAAAATGTGGATTTGATATAGTGTCTATGGAAATGGATGGGAATGTTAAAGTAGCACGATTTGTTTTAGAAAAATAAATTGAAGTTTTAGGAGACTGTATATGGAAAACAAAAAGTACAATTTTAAGAGAATAGGAATGAATGAAATAGAAATTATAAAAGAACTATTCGTAGGTGTGTTTACGATTGAACCGTGGAATGATGATTGGTCAAATCAGGAACAACTTAATTTGTATTTGTTTGATTTGGTGGGTCAAAGTAATTCATTAACATATGGATTGTTCGAAGACGAAAAATTGCTTGGTGTTTCTATGGGACATATTAGGCATTGGTATTCTGGTACAGAATATTATATTGATGAGTTTTGTATTCAGACAGATAAGCAAGGAAATGGTATAGGAACTTTTTTCCTAAAAGAAATTGAAAACGGAATAAAGGAAATTGGTTTGGTACAAATATTTTTACAAACGGAGAATAATGTTCCTGCTTATGGCTTCTATCAAAAAAATGGATTTCATGAATTGAAAGAGCATGTATCATTTACAAAAAGAATATAGTTCACTTCTAGTTTTGAGAAATTTTAAAGAAAAAACTAGAATTTAAAAATTCACATTATGGTGTGTAATTTTACGAAAGCATGCGATTATTTGAATTTTGCAGAGGATATCATAAAGAAATCTGTCTTTATGATATCCTCTTGCACTATATAGAATATAGTACCATGCCCAAACAGGCAGAACCTAAAATCAATACAATAGGAGAGGTTTCAGTATGTATTTTTGCTTTCACTATAAATTGTAAGATAAATATAATAAAAAGTATTATAAGCCCTCTTATGTCGAAGGAAATTGGTGATTCAAACTGTTGTATACTAAAAACTGTACTGAAAAACAATATTATGGATGTAGATAAAATTAAGCCAATAACGCATGGTCTGATGCCATTCAAAAAAGCCTGAACACCTTTATATTTAAGCAGATTGCGAATA
>JAFQCK010000116.1 GCA_017416465.1 Lachnospiraceae bacterium
CAGGAAGCAGCAGACGCTGGAAAGTTCTAATAGTTCGCTAAATTCAGTTAAATTTAACGTGGGAAGCCACTCAAATCAGAAATGGTTTGGGTGGCTTTTTTGTTCCTTTATAGGAAAGTGCTGTAGCGTAGTGGCAGTTAGACAAGAATTTCGTAAGAAATTCTTGCCAAAGTGCGTGCGCTGGCACGCACTATTTGTTCTGCTATTGACAAGTAATTGTGTAGGTAGTATTCTTTTATTGCAACATAGTTGTATATAATAAACAACGCGCAAGGAGACTTGTTATGGATGAGTTAGTTATAAGCCTTGAAGGGCTTGGGTTTTCGACATTAGAATGCAAAATATATTTATCTTTATTAGATTATGGAGCAATGTCTCCGTATCAGATTGCGAAAAAGGTAGATATTTCAAGATCTTCCATATATAACGCTCTTGAACACATGGTGAATAAGGGAATGGTTGAAATTGTTCCGGAAGATACGGTTATGTATATAGCTCAGGACCCTGAGATATTGATAAATAAGCTAGAGGGGGATTATAAAAAGAACATTAATAATGCTTCTGTTGGTTTGAAGAGGTATCTTGAAACCAGATACGAGGAAAAATATGCTATTTTAAATGACAGGGATATTATTTTACAAAAAGCAGGAAAGATGATTCGAGAGGCGAAGCAAGAGATTTTCATTAATACAGATATGGATTTAAATGAGCTCCTGCAGGATTTAAAGATTGCTGTAAATAACAACGTACGGATTATTGTGTTTTCGTTTGTAAAGCAGGAATGTAATTGCCAGGGTGTTGAGATTTATTCGCATAATCGCGAAAGAAATGAAAAAAATACAAATCATAGACTTATGTTAGTTGCTGATGATGATTTAGTCTTAATAGCAGATAACAGTACTGGACGTGAAAAATGGACAGGTACAGTAAGCAATAATAGATTAATGAAAAGTATTGTCAGGGAGCATATACATAACGACATTTATATCTTGAAAATTAGGGATATTTATGGAAAAGAAATCTATGATAACATTCACATTAATACATTGTTAGAAACAAAAAAGTTTTAAAGGGGTAGATGAAATAATGAAAAAAATATTAGTATCAGGTTTGATTAACACAGAAACAACTGTAAAAGTAAAAAGCTTTCCAATAGAATATTTTCCAATCGATTATCCGTTTTTTGGTGTTAATACACGAGTTTCGGGAGTGGCATATAATCTGGTAAAAGCACTAAAAAGTCTTGGAGACGATGTGAGCCTGGTAACAATGACAGGAGATGATTTTAGTGCGGAGTACATTAAAACTGAGGTTGAAAAAGCAGGAGTTGATACAAAACATATAAGTAATATGCTAAAAGAAACACCTAATTCCGTTGTTCTTTATGACAATGAAGGAAAACGCCAAATTTATTGTGATTTAAAAGATATTCAGGATATCAAGTATGATTTTGAAGAGACATTATATAATCATAGTGATGTAGTGATTGCATGTAATACGAATTTTAATAGGGAACTTTTGAAAAAAGCAAAAGCGGCAGGAAAAATGATAGCAACGGATGTTCATGTATTGGGAGATATTGATGATGAATATAATCAGGATTTTATGAAATATGCGAACATTTTATTCCTGAGTGATGAAAATATAGAAGCGGATTATAAGAAATTTATCTTATCAATAGAAGAAAAATTTGGTAATGATATCATTGTGCTGGGAATGGGGAAAAAGGGTGCACTTATGTATGTGAAAGATGAGAATAAGTTTTATGAACTTCCTGCGGTTGATGTGAAAGAAGTGGTAAATACTGTAGGGGCAGGAGATGCACTTTTTAGCTCGTTTATTCATTTTTATGCAAAAGGACTAAAACCAATAGAGTGCCTGAAAAGAGCAGAAGTATTTGCAGCATATAAGATAGGATTTGATGGTGCATCCGTTGGCTTTACGGATGAGGAGACTGTTGAAAAATTAGTAAAAGAACTTTAATAAGTTTATGCGTGGTTTAATACATTAGGAGAAGTATTATAGAAAATCCTAGAGTAAATCAAGAAAATGTGATTACTCTAGGATTTTTGTTTGTTAGGAAACACAGTTTTTATTGCAATACTGTATCTCAATCTGTATTAAATCGTTCAAATGATATTCGACTTCACCGATAAATTTTGTGAAGCTTTCTGTTGAATGTAAATTGCCATTGTAAGCAATCCTTAAGCATCTTTTGCATAGTCCTTTGACTGCATCGGAAGCAGATTCAGCAGAATTGCATTTGATTCCATATAAGATATTCTGGATTTCGGCTCTTACATACAGAACCACCAATTCGTAAATTGCCTTGTCATATGCATCGGAAAATTCGTTCGTATATTGTCGGAATAGGTCCGTAATAATCTTTTCTTTTGTAAGATATGCCTCATGGAGCTCCTTGTCATTCATGCTTGGAACGGATAAAAGAAAAGCAGGTGCATGTTTTTCACATTCTTCCATAAACTTTTCGTCCAACTCATGATTTTCGTATTCTGGTGGTAGAGTACGATAGCTCTGGATGGAAGCTTCGATGCCATGATAGATTTCTTTTATTCTGGTAAGCTTTCTTTGCTTAGAAATAATCTGTTTATCTAGTTCCTGTACCTTTTCAAAACGTTCCCGGATTTGAAGAGACAAGGTTTGAGATTCTTGCAGTCGCTGGTCGTAGCAATTATTTAATTCACCTACTTTTCCCTGAATGGAAAAATAGTTTTCGCCCTCTAAAGAACTTACTTTACTAGAGAGAGTAGCATTTTCGCGTTGTAAAGTTAGAATCATAGATTTGAATTTTTTGATTTTGAAAATATCAGTCAGCCACATAATAATCTCCCTTCGTATAAAATATTTCAAAAATATAAAGAATACATTTACATTTATACTGTTTATTTATTTTTCGGATAAAATGGTCATAATATCAATTTACGATTTAAACAGAAAAGTTGCATAAAAATTGTGAAATGCATATAATATTATGAAAACAAGATAAAATGCATTGATTTGTATATGTCATTTGTGGTATTAATAATAATATGAGAACATGTACTATTTGTGGGGTGAGCTGATGGGAAATCAGGAACAAAAAGAAGATAAGAATGTTGATATAGAAGAATTGCTGAAGGAATCTTTGAATGATACAAAAATAACAGAAGATAATGAGGATTTGGTTTTAGAGTATTTGTGTAAGACAATAGCATTAAATGATTCTCAAGAAGAGATAAAACAAAAAGAACAAAGCGGAGATATATATGAAGATATTCGGCTTGCAAGTCGTCATATTGCCAATGCAAAGAATATAAAAGATTATTGTATAGCATATAAACATGCATCAAAAGCTGCTAAACATGGGTATGTAGAAGCGTATTATATTTTAGGCCAGCTTAATATGTATGGAGTAGGATGTACCAAAAATATACATAAGGCAATTCATTATCTACAAAATTTTGTGAATCGTATTACCAAAAAGGAACTGCTTAACGAAGATGTATTGCTTGATGCATATATGAAGCTTGCTGAAGCAGAAAAGTCGCTAGGTCATTATTCAAAAGCATATTTATATTATCAGGAATTGCAGAAATATGATTCACATTATGATAGTTATGCCGATGAAATGATAAATGAAATAAAGAAAAGGAAGAGTGAATTTTTTCTTCAAACCATTTTTTTTGCATCTGGTTTTGTGTTTTTATGTGTTACAATTTGTTTTATGTTACAATATTTTGCAAAAGAATCACAAGTATTGCGCATGAATGCGTATCCTCTAAAACAAGCGGTTACCATTATAGAAGAAGATGAAATGAATATTCAACCAGAACCAATTGTTAATGCAAGTAAAGAGATAAAAGAAGAGATTGAATTTCAAGAACAGGTTCTTTATCGTGTGGTGACAGAAGAGGAATTTTCGGAACTTGCGTTGAAAGAAATTAGAGTCATAGAAGTGACGGCTACCTCTGAATATAAATCAAAAAAGGGAAATAGTTATAGTCCAGCCAATCTTATTGACCATGATTCTGAAACAACATGGCAGGAAGGAGAGGGAGATGCTGGAATAGGGCAACAGTTAACATTTACGTTTGCTGATTCAGCTATTGTTAGTGCGATTCGTTTGGAAAATGGGAAGGTAACAAGTAAAGAAGAATTCTATAAAAATAATAGAATGGCTTCGTTTCGAATGCTTGATGATAATATGGTGTTGATAGAACTGCCTGATTCGATAGAAGTTCAATACATTATCTTTGAAAATCCAAGTATGAAAAATCAGGTTACACTTATTCTAGATAGTGTTTTTGGAGGGACTAAGTGGAATGATACCTGTATTACAGAGATAGCTTTTTATGAATAAAAATAGCAATTTTATAACATAAAAACCTGCTTTTTCACTGGATGAAAAAACAGGTTTTTTGTTTTTGTTTATTCATTTTCAATAGGAATACTTTCGATGTTTTCTTCGTTATCGTGAAGAAGTTTATCTAAAAATTTATTTTCCATCAATTCTTCTTGAATAGTAATATTTTCTCCTTCAGGAACTTCTCCTACAAGAATATATCCAATATACTGAATGCGTGTCATTGCTCTTGTATAATATTGATAAGCAATGTCTGCGTCCTCCTTATTGTAAATGCCAGTGTCATAAGCATTGTGATAAAAGGATACAGCATCAGACATATTTGTACTAGCTTCATCTGCAAGATCTTCGATGCTTTTATACTGTTCCGGAACAGTAAGTTCGGCTAAATTTTTGAATTCCGCATCAAGTCCATCTAGAATTTCAAGCAATTGCTTTGGAGATTCGGAATTGGATACATCAAGCGCATTAATTTGTTCATCGGCGGTTTTGATCATAGATGTAAAATTGGAAATAGATGCTGAAAAATCAGCAAGCTCTTTTTCTTTATCGGTTGTAGAGTTACAACCACTCATACATAACATGGTTGTAAGTATAGCTATTATAATAAAATGTTTATTTTTATTCATGGTATTTATTTCCTTATAATATTTTAGACAAATATACTGTCCCGAATAGTTACAATTTATCATAATATCTAGATAAAATCAAGATTTGTAGCATTTCTGGAGAAGGAATAATGCTAGAAAAAACTGGAAGAAAAAATTGTATACAAAAAAGTATTAAGTTTTACATAAAATCAGTTAAATTCAAAAATAATGGTTTACTTAACTCTGCGAATTTTGTATAATTATACTTACATTCGGAGAAAGAAGCCGTATGTAGTATTATGACATTTCGTTGAAAGGATAAGAGTGAACATTATGATCGGTGCTGACGCAATGGTTAAATGTCTGGAGAATGAAGGCGTTACAACAGTGTATGGATATCCTGGAGTAGCTATATGCCCGTTTTATAACAGTATTGTTGATTCAGACGTTAAGACAGTTTTAGTTAGAACAGAGCAAAATGCTGCCCATGCAGCAAGCGGAGAAGCCCGAGTCACAGGTAAGGTGGGAGTATGTGCCGTTACAAGTGGGCCTGGTGCGACAAACCTGATTACTGGTATTGCAACAGCTTTTGCAGATAGTATTCCTATGGTATGTATTACAGGACAGGTAAATAGTGAGTTACTTGGAAGTGATGTTTTTCAGGAGGCAGACATTACAGGAGCCGTTGAATCCTTTGTTAAATACAGTTACCTTGTAAAAAACGTAGAGGATATTCCAAAGATTTTTAAGGAAGCATTCCACATCGCAAATACAGGAAGAAAAGGTCCTGTTTTGATTGATGTACCAATTGATATACAGAATGCAACCATCAAGAATTTTAAATATCCGGAAGAAGTAAGTATGAGAACCTATAAACCTACGGTTAAGGGACATGCCGTACAGATAAAAAAGGTTATTAAGGAGTTGGAAAAGGCAAAGCGTCCTATCATCTGTGCGGGTGGTGGTGTACATTTAAGTGATGCTGTTGATGAACTTCGTGCTTTTTCTCATAAGCATAAGATTCCGGTTGTATCTACTATGATGGGTATTGGCGTAATGCCTACAAAGGATCCTATGCATTTTGGAATGGTTGGAAATAATGGATTTGCATATGCAAATCGTGCCATGAATGAATCAGATTTATTGATTATGGTTGGTGCTAGAGTTGCAGATAGAGCGATTAGCCAGCCTGATTTGATTACAGAGAATAAGATATTGGTTCATATTGA
>JAFQCK010000117.1 GCA_017416465.1 Lachnospiraceae bacterium
TCTCTTCCAGAATCCTAATCATCACTACTATTTTCAGACCAGCACTGGTGTGGTGGTCTTATTTTGGTACCTAATTTTCAACCTGTATAAAATTTTCAAAGTTCTTTCATTTTAGCCTTGACTTTTTATTTGCAGGCTAATTATAACAAAGTTTTACAATGTAATGATTATTAAATCGAAAGAAAGAATGATAGTATGAGTTATGAATATTATAATGAAAATGATTGTGGTGTGTGTAAATATTACATACTAGAAACGAGTAAAAGAAGGCATTGTAGTGAATATAATATTCACGGATGTTATAAGTGACTTCATTTTCGACATAACTGAGATTAACACCTTTAGCGTCAGTTTAATCCCATAGTTTAATACACCACTGTCGACCACGAATTATATACCCAGATGAGCATTTGATGTTCCAGTGCAAAAAAGGAAGAGATTTTGAGGTAGAATTGTAGAGATTGATAGATATATATTTTAGTTTATATTGAAAATAATATCGAACGTTGCTATAATGTTATATAATTATGAAAATTCATGGAGGCGATCACTATAAAACTTGTTTCTGAAAATAATGTTTGCTTTTTATATGTCCCCTTTTCTCTGAACTACTCTTATAAAGCTCACATGGCCAAAAAGTTTATAAAATCTCTTTGTAATAGCGGTATATGTACAAAAGATGAAATTGATGCAACAATATTTTATGAATATATTTCTAGGAGATTATGTGATAATGAAAATCAAGTAAAAAATTGTCACGTTTTTTCGGTTAAGCACGAGCACCCAGACGTAATGCCTTTGTTCGAAAATATTCTCTCTATTGATTCTCCTATTCGTTTCAAATCAGAAAAAAGCAAAGTATATGATTTTAAGATTGATGATATTAAACTGGTGTATTTAGGCGACTCGATTGGTTTTTTTGTTTATCAACTTCATTTTATTGCAAATGTTATTGATACCACTGTGATGGCCAATTCTTTGTACTTTTTAAAGAAAACAACAATCACAAAACTTCTCATAAAAGACAAGCAGGAGAACGGTTTTTCTTTTCTTGATTTATCGTTAGAAATAATTAGAAAAATTACAAATAATCAATCGGAACATTTTGGTTTTAGTTGCTTTTTTCACATTGCCAAAAGAAATGCAAGATCTAATTATTTATTGATGGCAAATATTTCTACGAGTCTCAATGATAGCAAATGCAAAAAAGCTTTGTACTATTTGAACAACGGATTTTGTGATAAATATCAATATAGAGAATCAAGTGATAACAGCGATACAATCTATTTTGCACCAAACGGAAGATGTTGGGGAATATCTCCTGAATCTAGTGTTTGCTTGATTAGATTTCGTCATGAAGCAGCTGAAAAGAAAATGTTTTCTGAATTTAAAAAATCGTATTTTCTTTTATACACATTTCTGCTTTATCAAAAGTATTCTTATTACTACTTCTTGTCAAAAATCGACATCTCTAAAAATATGCACACTAAAGAAATTAAAAAATATCAAGATGAGTTGATTGATTTTGAGATTGAGAGTGTTTTTTCTATAATTACAGAAATTCCACAATATATGGGATTTTATAAAAGCACTTGCAGGTACATAATTTAGATGCATTGCGAGCAGATATTAGTGATCCTATAAATCGATTGAACGAAACACGAAAGAATAGAACAGAATTGTTTATTATGATTTTAGGTATTATTTTTTCGATTATAGGATTAATCTCTGTGTTTGTTGATATTGTTCAATTATGCTTGTCTTAATAAACATAATAATAATTTTATCGTTGTAACAGGAGGTATGATGAAATAAATGTTTAAGAAAAAAGAATATCAAAAAAAAACACAAATGTGTTTTTTTGGATGTTATTTAGTATTAATAGTACTTTTATTGATTGTAATGCTTTTTTCCTTCTATGTTGGTCGATTTTCAGGAATAGAATTTTTTGATGCACCCAAAATTCTATTGAGCAAAATCTTTCCTTGGATACATCAAACTTGGACAGATACCGCTGAAGCTGTAATTATGAATCTTAGATTACCTCGCATAATTACGGCCGTTATTGTAGGTGCATCTTTGGCAGTGTCTGGTGCTTTGTATCAATCGCTTTTTTCGAATCCTGTAGCATCATCAGACACACTTGGAGTTAGTGCCAGTGCTGCGTTTGGTGCTGTTTTAGGAATACTTTTGAATATAAGTGAAATTGGAATTAAGATGATTTCATTTGTTGTAGGTTGCATTGCCGTTTTTGTAGTGTTTATGTTTTCATCTAAAATTAGTAAAGGAAGAAACTTGACGGTGTATCTAATATTAATTGGAATGGTTGTATCGTCACTTTTCCAAGCATTTTTGTCATTACTGAAATATATGGCCGACCCAGAGGACCAACTTCCTAAAATAACTTATTGGCTAATGGGAAGTTTTAGTAACGTAGCTCTTGAAGATATTCCATATTGTATAGGGTGTTTCGTTATTGGAATAGTCCCAATATTTCTTCTCAGGTGGAGATTTAATTTTTTGTCTGTTAGTGATTATGAAGCAAAATCAATGGGCGAAAACATTAATTTATTAAGGCTTATAACGGTGGTTTGTGCGACATTGTTAACGTCTTCTGCTGTAGCAACCACTGGCGGTATAAGTTGGATAGGATTAGTAATTCCACATATCACACGAATGGTAGTAGGCAATGATACGAGACACCTAATCCCAACCTCAGCGTTAATGGGAGGACTTTTCCTACTAATTGTTGATAACTTGGCTCGAAGTCTTACTGTGTATGAATTGCCTATCAGTGTTCTTACGTCGCTAATTGGAGCACCGATTTTCTTCATCATACTAATAAAAAACAAGGAGAAAATAGTACATGGAAATTAAGCTTAATAATGTATCTTGTGGATATAAAAACAAAACTGTCCTTAGTGGCATAAATCTAACATTTAATACAGGTAATATTTATTGTATATTAGGTGCAAATGGAATAGGAAAAACCACCTTGTTCAAGTCAATGCTCGGTTTTATAGATTTGGTTCAAGGAGATATTACAATTGCAGATCTAAATATACAGAATATGACGAATCGAGAAATTGCTATGCATATTTCTTATGTTCCGCAGGCAAAGATTTACTCTATGCAGTACTCAGTATTTGATATTATTTTGATGGGGAGAGCCCTTTATGTAAAAAAATTAGATACACCATCACAAAAGGATATAGATAAAGTAAACGAAGTTATTAAACAACTTAAAATTGAGCATTTGAAAGATATGTTATATTCCGAATTATCTGGTGGTGAGCAACAAGTGGTGTTAGTTGCTCGTGCTTTAGTACAAGGCTCAAAGTTTATTATAATGGATGAACCAGCGTCGAATTTAGATTTTGAAAATCAGAAAAAAGTTTTAGATGTTTTAAAGGAACTAACTATGACGGATATGGGAGTAATTATGTCATCACATTCACCAGATCATGCACTATATTGTGATTCCAGAGTCGTAATGATTAGGAAGGACAAAACTTTTGTTGAGGGTTCGGTTGAAGAAACAATTAATCAAAACAATTTACTGGGAGTATATGGTGTAAAATTAGGTGTACTAAAAGAAACAAGTTCTGATGGTAAATTATATCGTTCGTGTTGCTTAATATAAATTTAAGAAAGAAGAGGTATCTTGTTATGAAAAAAATAATCTCAATAGTTTTTTGTTTAGTTATGACATTATCGATGGTAGGGTTATCAGGCTGTTCTGATAACTCAGACACAAAAAAAGCAGAGAATCGTACGGTTGTTGATATGCTCGGGAAAGAAGTTGAAATTCCTGAAACTGTAGAAAACTATAGTGTTCTTTATTCGAGCGCAGTGCCGATTTGTGGTATGTTGGACAAAGACTTCGCACATATGTATATTTGCCCTAAAGGGTATGCTGAATGGACAAATGAAATATTCCCTGAAGTGTATTCTCACGCAACAATCGTAGACAAGAAAGCCGTAACCGCTGAAGAAATCATAGAAAGTGGTGCACAGGTTGTTTTTTGGTCGCAATCTTACAACGAAGAAGTTGTTGAAGCTCTTGAAAAAGTAGGCATTGCTTGTGTAAATGTTAAAATTTCAGACGAAGAATCAGCGATCAAGGTTACCAAAATTATTGCGGAGGTTTTTGGGACAGAATATGCTAAATTCCAAGCACAAAAATATATTGATTTAATGAAAAAATCAAGACAAAATGCTGTTGAATTAGTAGTCGATATTCCAGAAGAAGATATTCCTACTGTTTTGATTTTGGGTGGTGCAGATACTCTTGAAGCATTTACCGCCGAGAGTTATGAGTATTATTGGGCAACTCAATTGCGTTTAGATTATATTCTCCCTCCTGGGGAGGGAACACAAAAAGTAAACCTCACTATGGAACAAATATATGAATATAATCCAGATATTATTATTTTTGAAGGTTGGACGGACGTCAAATCTCTGTATAATGATCCCGCGTGGGAAGGCTTAAAAGCTACAAAAAATAATATGCTATTTGACACACCTATGGTTCTTGATGTTTGGTGCAAGCCTGGTGCAGAGGCTCCCTTGATGTATATGTGGGTAATATCAAAATGTTACCCTAAGTATGCCCAAAACATTAATATTGAAGATGAATTAATCTATCACTTTAAGAAGTTCTTTGATTACGACATGAGTAAAGAAAACGCATCAATTGTTTTAGAAGGTGGAATTCCTACTTTTGAAGAATAATTAGCCGTTTAACGGAGCGTAGTATTTTAATGATAGGTCGGAAGGAATGTTCGATTAGGTTATGGGTAAGTACAATAAAACTATCAAAATGGCGTTACAGGATGAGTGGAGTACTCCCAAAATGTGATGATTGTTTTTATAAATGGTTTGGTTATTAGGTTTTTATCGGTAAAATAATGATATTGCTATTGACACGATTGTATCACTAGTGGTATCTGATTATTGGGTGTGACCCTATTGAGCTTGCGAAGTGTACGAAAGATTTACCACCTACTATGTGGGTGTGCGGTATTTGTTATACAAAATACACCTTTCAGTTATAATGAGGTTGCTCAAGCTAATTTATAACGAAAGGAAAGGTGATTTTAATGGTCAATAAGGCAAATAGTTTAGCACACACTAAATGGATGTGTAAATACCACATAGTATGCATTTACTAAGTATAGAAGAAAAATTATCTATAATTAATACAAAGAAAGTATAAGGGATATACTATAGCAACTTTATGACTGAGATAATAGAAGGGCATCTTATGTTTGACCATATGCATAAATTGGTAAGTATACCACCCAAATTGAGTGTATCACAGTTTATGGGGTATCTCAAAAGGAGAAGTGCGTTAATAATATTCGATAAACACGCGAATTTAAAGTATAAGTTTAGAAATAGACATTTGTGGGCAGAAGGATATTATGTGAGTACAGTAGGTCTCAATGAAACAACAATCAAAAAGTATTTTTAGGAGCAAGAAAGTTACGATATTACAATGAATAAATTGAGTGTTAAAGAATACTGATTTTGAAATAAGAAAATTTAAAAAGTAATTTTATATTAAAATCATAAAACTGCAAATATAGTAGAAGTACTATATTGCAGTTTTTTTAATGCAAAATTGTGTAAAAATGGATATTGGATAAATATAGAAAAATAAAATTTTATGATATGTTAATTATAACAAGATTCTATAATGTAATGGATATTAAATTTAAAGAAAGAGAGGTTCCAAAATGAGTAAGATAATCAAGAACAATAAAACATGTCATGACTTAATTAACAGTCTTAATGTTTCTGATGAAATTAAAGAGACATTATATAGAATTGAGAGTGTAGCAGTATCAAATAATGATAGATTAAAGACATCAGTTAAGGATCTGTTTATTAGTTCACCTTCGTGTAAGGAATTGTCTAAAATAGCAAAGTGTTATGAGCGAATTATTACTACGAATAAGGTATATCCTATTCGTGGGTCAAAAACATATCTTGAATTAGCTTACCCTGCTTATGCTAAGTATGAGGATTATATGGAGTTTTTTGCTTCTCCAAGACTTGTAGCTGCAACACAGGATAAATATACAGGAGTATTTCTTATTAGCTTTGAACAGTGGAAAAGTGCAAATGAATTTATTAGGGATATGGCATTTGATAAGCTTATTAAGTTTATTGAAGATAACAAGACGAATATTTCGTTTGTTTTTCATGTTATACCAGAATTTCAAAATAGTGAAATACTTTATAAGGAATTAAGCAAACATACAGTTTCAAATCCATGTTATATAGAACATTCATTTCCGGATATGGAGCATGCGATTGAATTTGTTGAAATACAGCTTAAAGAGTCAGGTATTGCATTTACAGGTGCAGGTAAAAGAGAGATGAAGAAGTTGGTAGAAAATAAGATTAATATTTCTTCAAATGGATACCGTGGATATTCTACTTTGGAAAAGCTTGTATCAAATCTTCAATTTGAGTTATGTGCCAGTATCGGTAAAAGTACGACACGTGACATAAAAAAGCAGATAGTTATTGATAAGGAAGAACTGAAAATGATTGCAGGAAATATTGATATACCTGATGAAAATGAAACTTACCACAGAAAATTAGGATTTAACTAGGAGGGATTGTATGTTTGAAACGAAAATATCATCAAATATTAATCATGGGAGATTTGCAAGATTTGAGGAGATAAAAGATGAATGTGAATTAGTTGATTATGTCAATAGGGATGGAAATATAGCGGGAATATCTGTATCAACTGATGGTAAAGAAGCTTATGTACATAGAGATGATGGTTTTTATATTGTTGTAGGGGCCACTGGATCGAAGAAAACACGAAATGTTGTTGCACCTTATATAATAAATAATACACTTGCAGGTAATTCTATGATTATTACAGATGTAAAAGGAGACTTGTATAGAAATCTTTCCAAATTATTGAAAAAACAAGGATATAATGTAATCGTCTTAAATTTTAATTGTCCTGAAAAAGGTGCAGCTTATAACCCAATGAAACCACTTTATACTGCCTATAAAAAAGGTGAATTTGATAAAGTTAATAGAGGATTATGTAATATAGGCGATATGATATTTGATAGCTTAAGGAGTGAAAAAGATCCGTATTGGACAACTACAAGTAGTGGATATTTTGTTGGCTGTATGCTTACACTTTTTGAGTTATTTGATGAAAATCAAGCAACAATCGCTAATGCATTAAATTTACATCTTCAAGGAGAGAAGAAGATTGGTTCTAATACATATATGAAAGAGTATTTTGATGACTTGCAAAATACTGAAGCATGGAAGATGCTTTCAGCAACAGTAAATGCTCCTAATGAAACCAGAGCATCAGTTGAATCAGTATATATTTCAGCATTAAATAAGCTTATAGGACAGAATCAGTCGTTAATAAAAATGATGTCTAATTCAAGCTTTGAAGCAGAGGATTTGCTTAAGGAAAAAACTGCTGTATTTATTATTGCAAATGAAGTTTCTTTGTCGGTTCATAGTGGTCTTATTACTGCAATTATACAACAATGGTATGATATTTTTGTAGATTTGGCAGATGAAAATGGTGGTACTCTTGAACGAAACATAGCTTTTATTCTTGATGAATTTGGTAATTTTCCACCTGTTTCAGATTTCCAAACAAAGGTGTCATTAAGTCGGTCTCGCGGAATTTATTGGATGATTGTAGTTCAATCGTTTGCACAATTGGATTACAGATATGGCAAAGATGTTGCAAGAACTATTATTGGTAACACGGCAAATTGGATATACTTATTCAGTCCGGATCCTGAACTTCTTAAATATGTTAGTGAGTTAACAGGAGAAATTATAGATGAGACAGGTAAGAAAAGGAATCTATTATCTGTAAATCAACTTAGGCATTTTCAAAAAAGTAATGATGAAGGTCGTACAGAGTGCTTAATGCTACTTGGCAGAATGAATCCATTTGTTACTTATTTACCGGATATCTCTGAGTATTATGGTGTTGAACCTATTGAAAAGCTCGATATACCCGCAAGAGAAGACGAAGAAGTTGAAGATATTGATTTTTGTTCTATCGTTGAGGAAAAGAAGAAGAGATTACTCCATAAGATGATTATTGATAAAGAGAATAAAGAGCGCAAATTAAGAGAAGAAATGTTAAAGAAAAAGGAAGAAAGAAGAAAGTCTGATCCAAATCAGTTATCGGATATTATGGATAATGTTATTTGTGAATTGATAGGAGGAAGAGAATAATGGAAGTGTTTAGAGAAGATAATAGTACTGAAATTTATGAATTTAATAAACTTGGAGATGCACTTGCTTATGGAATGAGATGCGAGCTTACGGATGTATTTGGAGATGTATCAGGTCAGAAGGGAATTCATTTGTATAGTAGTTTAGCTTATATGTATATGAATGGTTATATCAGTAATCTTGTTATCTCAAGGATTCATACAGATCTTCTGCTTGGTTCTGCTATGGATGAGACTTTGGAAAGTGTTGTTTCAAAAGTGTCTAAGAATATATTTAAGGAGCTTCTTGAAAAATACCATTTTAAAAATATGGAAGAATTAGTAGAGCAGTTAAATAGTGTGATAATACCAAAGTGGTATTTTCATATTGGTCGCCAGATTGCGAGTAAATGTTATACAAATCCGTTTATTTGCGGAGAGAATTTATATTATATCGCAGAAGATAACAGTAAGAAGATGTTTGTTAAGCTAAATATAAAAAAGATTAATGATGAAACTGATTTGGATGAAGATGATGAAAAGGAAATACTTGGATATGGATATAACTTTATTCATGCTTATGATGAGAAAAGAAAGAGGGTATATCTGGGTATTGATAATCAGGATGATTTTTATCATTACTATGATATTTCTACAGATAGCTTTGTTGTATGTCCACATCGTTTTTTATTTGTTTATAAGGGGAATCCGTTTGTTGTTACAAGAGATAATTATTTAGCTTATATATTAGGTGAAGATATTCATAAAATAAAAGAATATCATGATTATGAGATGTTTACGGCTTTTGATGGTTATTTATTAGTAACACCAGTTAGTACTATGATGAAAGTCTTTCTTCCATATTTCATTACTTTTGAGGGAGAGGTTATGCCGGCCACATATAAAGTATGTAAGGAATATATCTGGAGGGAGTTAAGGATGATTGCCAGTTCTTCTACAGATGCTTATCTTCCACCATTTATTAGAAAGAGAAAAAAAAATAATATTGTAATGCCTGAAAAATTAACTATGGATTCAGTTATGAAAGCTTTTAATGATGGTATTCCCGGAAGTGACAGATGCAGAAATAATAGACTTATTATTCTTGAAAGTATATTCGGTATTTTGGGGGATTATATTGAATCTGATAGCGATATTACAAAGCTTCTATATGTTTTGTTTGATGTTAATAGACAGTTAAACAATTATACAGAAGAATTTCCAACAAGAGAACTGTATCGTAGTTTTATAAATTTGGATAATTTGGAGAAGAAAGAGCTTAAGAAGATTTTGAGATCAAATGATTATGAAGATTTAGTTTCACTTCTTACTATAAATGAAGTAAATAATAATAAAAAAAGTATAGATAAAACCGGAAAAATTGGTGCGTTTAAATGGGTACATAATAAGCTTGAAACTTACATAGTTGATAAAAAAAATGGTGTGGTGGTTGGAAGTCAGATAATTTTAAATATGAATTTTGCAAATGTTAATGCGATTAATTATAACGGAACTATCTCGTATGACTGCATAAATGATATGTATTATGTTACTAGTGATCGTATGATTTCACAGTCAGATCGTTTAAAAATTGTGGATGATTATAATCTGCCATGCGAGAAGGTGATATATGTTGTTCAAAGTATAAAATAATATTGGAAATTAATAATTGGAGAATACTAGGAGGATTATACTATGCCAAATATAGGAAAACTAAATTTTAAAGATAGGTCTACTTTATCAAAAGGGGAATATTTAGGTACACATATATATTATTCGATAATATTTAGTTTTGTTATGTACAATACTCTTCCTATTTTAGTAAAAATTGCTTATTTTGAGGGGGGGATTATTAAGTTAATTATCTGTATGGTAGTTTCTAACACAGTTGGAATTGTATTTACATATAGTCACGACAGAACATATGTAGGAGTATTTATTGATGTTGCATCCGGTATGGGGGGATATATCGCACTTACGGTTGGTAAATATTTCTTTGAATTTATATATTATCTTTTTTGTGTGACGGGGTTTTTCACATTGATTTGTATGTTTATTATTTTTCATAGAAGGATTGAAAAGAAGAATAGAAAAAAGCAGATTGTTATTATTAGATGTCTTAAATGCATACAGGTTATTCGATGGAATATAGGGATTGCTCTTTTTATTATATTGATCATTCTTCCAGTATCACTTAAGTTTATCAAAAAAGATAGTCATGAGCTTGCTTATGATGAAAAAATTAAAGAATTAAGTAATGATGATATGTTTCAAAATATGGACATTAATGAAGAATTGATAGTAAATAAAATATATGGAGATGAATATCGACTCTCGGAGAATATTGATAAGATTAAGGCTTTCAGATATAATGAGACTTTTCAAGCACTTACATATGAACAAAAGTGTGAAGCAATAGAGGCACTAATATACTGTGAAGCAAGGTATCAGGGATTATGTGAAATAGATGTAGTATTTAAGGAGCTTGAAGAAGGAACAGCAGGAAAATATAATCATGCTGCAAGAACTATTTTTATAGATTCAAAAATTATTAAAGATGGTAGTAAGGAGGGAGGTTCAAATGAAGAAATAATGAGAACATGTATTCATGAGACTCGTCACGTATATCAGCACCTACTTGCAGAATTGTATGCTGATGTTAATCCGAACCAGAGAAATTTGCTTGTATTTACAGAAAATGGTGTAAGAAATTGGATTTTTAATTTTAAGGATTATTATTCAGCTACAGATGACATAGAAGGGATAAAAAAGTATCTTACACAACCCATAGAATTAGATGCAAGGAATTATGCAGAAAATGAAATGAAGGAATATTTTGAGGCGATTGATGAGTTGTTGGAAGAATAGGATTTATTTAAAAAGAACTGTAAGTATAGTAAGGGTACTATAGTACAGTTCTTTTTAACTTGTGCATTATTGTGCAAAGAATGTAAGTTAATACATTTACCGAGATGAACATGATATTTTATAATAAATATAAGAAAAAAATACAAGGAGTGATAAACTATGGCAGAAAATTGCAAGTACTATGCTGAGGGGTACTGTACACATTGGCAATATAAGAACTCTAAGTGTGGATACAACGAAAGATGCAGTTATTTTGAAGAAGAGGATACTAGTAGTTCAGCATGCTATTTAGCAACTTGTGTATATAAGAGTTATGATAAGCCGCAAGTATATGTGCTTCGTCGATTCAGAGATAACTGTCTTGCTAAGACGAAGATAGGTAGAAGTGTTGTCTACACATATTATAGAATTGCACCGAAGTTGATAAGACATTTTGGTAATAAGAAAATGTTTAATAAAATTGTGAAAGCAATTTTAGACAGATTAGTAAAGTACTTAATAAAAAGAGGTTATAATACTACTCCGTATAAAGATACATGTTGGGAATCTCAGAGAATCAAGAAAATGATAAAGAAACAGAAGATGTTGTGTACTTGTCATCGTGATACATAGAGTTTTAGAGAAAGGTTGGTGAGATTTATGAAACAGAAAAAAGTAAATGTATTTGGAAATTCCCTTTTAAACTTTTGGAAAGGAAAAAGAGATTCAAAAAAAGAAAAGATTTCTAAACAGAGAAGAAATAATGAAAATATTGCTTCATCACCAAATATAAATGCTGTGGATGATACTTTACAGTATCATCTGTCTAATCTGTTCAAGGAATACTATTTAGAACTATCAAGTTTATATCAAAAAATTAATATTACTAGGCTTAAAATAAATATAAATGATAAAAATCAACAAACATATAAATTATTATTTGATAATCAAATTATAGAATTTAATAAAATTTTACATTCACAGAAGCAGACGGTCGAAGCATATACATCTGGGTATAAGAAGGCGTTAGAAAACTATATAAATGGTGCAGCTTCGGATGATCCTTTATTAAAAGACTATTATTATCTGCAAGATGTTGAGAATATACCTTCTAATAAAATATATAAAGAATTTTTAGAGAAAATAAGTATTGAAGAAGAAATAATAGGTATGAAATGAGAGGTGTAATTATGTTATTGAAGAAAAAAACAGAAAACTATTATTTAACCTTATTTCCTAAGAAAATAGTTGTATCAACTGAATTAAAAAAATTTTATAAAGTATTTACACAAGATTTTAACTATATAAAAGAAAAATTTGATTGTTTAAAACTTGACTTATATGATTCTGACATTACAAAAGAAATAATAGAGCCAGTAATTAATAATGAGATAGTAAAAATTAACAAGCAAAAAGTGGACAGACTTATTACGGCACAAAATATAGTAGTGGAAGTGAATACTCATTTAAAATTAATTGATAAAGTATTGGTAGATTTAAATGCAATTTTAAAAGATTTAGAATAGGAGAGAGAAAGCGTATGATTGACAATGATAAAATTACAAAAGAAATACATAAGATTCAAAATATTATATCAAATAAAGATGAAATATTTACATGTAAAACTATAATATCAGCACTGATTGCATCTTTCTTTGATTTCTTCTTTGCAAAACAGATAACTGAGGAATTATCTACTGCTAGTCCTATTGTAGCTGTTTTACTATCATTAATTGTAGCTTTTTTATTAGATTTTCATATTATTTTAATAGGACATTGGTTGATAAGATATAGAAAACTTCAAATGTTTGAAAAAATAATAATGTATATTTCGATATTATTATTACTTATACTTATTGTTTCTTTGGGTTGCTTAAGGATAGAATTGTCTCCTGCTATTTATTCAGCAGAAAGAACTGCAAATATTGAATATGGGCAAGCGACAAATAGTATGAATATTTTTGCTATAATACAGTCATTTATTCCAGCTATAACTACATTCTTTACATTGGGAGTCATATTACTTGATAATTCACATATAAGGGCTAAAAAGAAAATTAAAAAATTGATTTTAAAACTAGAGAAGGAGCGTATGGAAATTGAAGGGATACCTTTAGACAGATTAAAACAGTTTGTTGAAGACGATTATAAAAATGCCATGGAAGAAATAGATGGATATCGTTTAGGAATGGTAAATTATTTGCATAGATATATTGTTTCATGTAATCCAAATTATGAGACAAAACATGCTATGTTTACTGAAGAGTAGAAAGGAGAAGGTGTATTATGAAGGAGAATAATATTAAACATTATGTCTTAATTGTTGTAATTATGTCTACAATTATAGTTTCGGGTTGTGGAATAAAAGAAAATATGAATGAGTTACTAGGAAAAAAGACAGTTGAAAAAACGGATTTTGTTTTATTAGGTGGATATATTCAGAATCAGAAAACTATTAGTATAGATATACTTTCAAATAGATATTTGTTTGAAGCATTTGACAGTTGTTCAAATATTTCTGTTATTATCCCAGACAAAAATCCTGATGTTTTTTTTATAAATGAAGAAGATATGCAAGATGTTTCAAATATAAATAAAAATAAGAGAAAACAGATTGTAGATTCAGAAGTTAAAGAATTTTATGAAAAATATAATTTAGAGGCAATGGCTAATGAAAATGAAATAGATATATTAGAAGGAATAAATATGGTTACAAGGACTATAAATTCTAGTGAAACTCAAAATACAAATTTTGTAATTAACTTATCAGGTATTTCGACCTCAGGAACAATAAATTTATTGAAATTTGATTTAGATTCATTATCAGAAGAAGAGATAAAATCTCTTGTGAATGATTTGGATAGTAAAGGGGAGATTTTACATATAGAAGAAGATAGAAAAAACATAAAGGTTTGCTGGTTTTCATTAGGTGATACATGTGGGTTTCAAACTAGATTAGCCCCTTCTTATGTTTTGAAATTAAAAACGTTATACACAGAAATTCTTATGAAGGCTGGCTATAAACATATTGAATTTAAATCAGATTTAGGACAAGAGATGGAAAATAATAATATGCTTCCATACGTGTCAGTTATTAGTACACAATTTCTGGCTAGTGATTTTAATAAAGATGATGAAGTTGATAATATAGTTGAATTTGATGATAATACAATTGTCGAGTTGGACACAGAGAGCATCGTTTTCTTGCCTGATAGTTGTGAATTAGCTGATAACTGTGCAGACCTATCTGGCTTGTTTTCAGAGTTAAATGAATATATATGTAAAACAAATAATACTATTATTTTTTTAGGGATGACTGCAACATATGGAGATGTAGAAGGAGCAAGAGAATTATCAAAAAGTAGAGCGGAAACAATTGCGTTATTATTCATTAATGAATATCCGGATTTTAATGATTATGTAATCGTAGTAGGTAGTGGTTTTGATAATAATCCATTACGAGTTAGTGATACAGATGAAAATGGAAATTTAATAGAAAGTGAAGCGAAAAAAAATAGAGCAGTATATATTTTTTCAAGCGGTAATGAACTAGCTGATGAGCTTGGAATTACATAATTTTATAAATTTAGATGTTAAGTAATGAATTAGAAAAATGATATAAGGAAGGAATGAAAATCTATGTTGAATATATCTGTAAATGATAAGAAGATTTATATTAAAGAAAATGTATTGCAGAATAAGAGTAATGAACAATTGTTTGAAGAGGTTGTAGTAATTATAAATATCGCAATGGCTTATTATAAATATGTTAGTAAAGAGAATAATGTATTTGAAAAAATAAGAGAAAAATTAGTTAATGTTTCATTGGAAAAGTTGTTGTAAAAGCTATATCAAAAATGTAAAATTATAATATAAAATTAGGAGGATGCTGTTTATGAACGAAGAGTATGGATGGATTTTCAGTTTAATTTTTAAGGAGATATTTCACATACACCCTAGCCATAATACTGAGATGGGGGGGATGTTTACTGAGTGGGATAATGGTCAAGTTAGTAGTGAACTCTTTTCAAATAATCAGTTAGGTAACATGAAGAAGAAAATAACAGAAGGTAAGAGTTTTAGCGATAAGGAAGAGAAAAAAGTACGTTATGTAATAGATACATATTTTGAAGAGAATAGTGAGTATTTTAATAGAAATGAGGTTAATGTAGTATTACGACAAATTGAAAATAAGTTTCCGGGGCTTATAGAAAGTGTTGCAAATTCAAACGATATAAAGAACGTGGATGATATACCAAATGTAGAAATTGCATATAAACAGATTATGGGATGTTTGTTACAAGGCTGTATGGATAGAAATTTAGTTTTAAACAGAGAGATAGATATTAAGGATTATCAAAAGCAATTAAAATTGGCCCACCCTTATTTTACACTATATAATAGAGACATATATACTTATATAAATAATGAAATTAATATAATTAGAGATGGCAATATGGATTGTATGGATGATAGATTTATAAAGTTTGTACGTATGTTTTTTATAGATGAAATCTTGTTTAATAAACAGATTAATGAACTTTCCGATGAAGATTTCAGAGTTTTTTTTGGTTGTTGCTATGGGTTCTCAGATTTGTTGGATTATACACATGATTCACACTCTTATCAATTTCAGCTACTTATGCTTTCGGCTTTGAATAATAGATATAAGGATGATTACTCTAAAATTTTAGATATCGAAGTAGTGAGAAAGCTTATTGGCTTAACGTATGGAATGGCAATTTCGGAAAATTATGATGATGAGTTATATGTTGGAGGATTTAATCATAATATATCTTTAAAGAAGACTGGCAATGGGAATTTAAGTTTTAGTTTTCAAGAAAAAAAAGATTTGTATAATTCAGATGTTAAGAAGCTAGATCTGTTTTCTGAAACATTATTAAATTTAGTGAAGCGAAATGCTATATTTGAGTGTATAAATAAAAATGTAAATTTTGAGATGGGTGGAAGTGTAATAAATGATATTGTTCATACAGAGGGACAAGTAGATTATAGAAAAATTAAGGAAAATGAAAATTTGTTAGTGTTAGACGTAGTGAGCCTTTTTGCTTCAGATTACGCAGCCGTGCACATGAATTACTTAAAGCAGGAAAAGAATCCGACTGGTATTGATATAAAGTTTCACTATGAAATGGCTAAAAAATGGCATTTTCATGCTAAAGAGTTGAGGTACATATTATATATGAAATATACTGATTTAGAGAATGATAAACAAAAGAACTACTATAAGAAAAAAGCCATTATTTCATCTTCTAATATAATTCGCTTGGAATACTATATGGGAAACCATAAAGAGGTTGTAAAACGACGAATACCAATATATCTATATTATAAAAATATTGGGTCAGATACTTTGGCGGATAGAGAGTTAAGTTTTATTAAAAATAGTTATGAGAAAATATTAGATAAAGATAAATTATATGAGGAATTATATAATGATGAATTTAAAAAATATTATACAGAAATAACAGAGGAAGAATTTTCTGAGGCAAAAATTAGAGATGTAGTTGAAAACTTATAATTATGAATAACGAAGGAGGAAGAGTTTAATGAAAACGGAAAATAAAAAGAAATTATCTAAATCTGCTCTATGTCTAATAGCTTTCTATTTTGTACTTTGGTTAATAAGAGATCTAAGTGAGCACCATTGGTGGATAAGTAGTGGCAATTCAATCACCGGTTATACCTATTCTAATTTAGAGTTATTGCAGACGTATTTAAAGATGATTGTGCTAGCTATTGTAATTGCAGTTCTTCCGTACGAAAAAATCTATAGTTCGTTAATGGTAAATATTAATAACTTTACCAGTGATAAGTTTAATAAGAATAACGTGTATTCAATCTTTTTAGTAATTGGATATATGGTTTCATCTTTATTAGTATGTCACACATACAAAAGAATGTTTAAGTATGATTTTGAAAGTGAGACAATAGTGTTTTTGATTTTGTTGATTTTTATGTTGACAAGTGTTTATGTGTTTGAATATGGGGAAAATAAAGTTATTAATATTTTAGTACATATAGCAATGCTAGTGTTTAATTATTTATTGATACTATCTATTTGCAAGGAAACTAATTTTATAATAATAATGAATCTATTTTTAGTAGTATTTTTTATCTTTAATCTCCTACTCGCATATAAAAAAGATGGATTGAAGTATGGAATTTGTTTAGTTACTCTTTCAATGGCAGGATACTTTTTTTCAGCTTTTATTATGAATTTTAATTTGAATAATTTTAATGAGACTAGTGTTGGATTTAAAAATGCATTCACCAATATAAATATAGAATTAGATATTTTTGTGTTATGTATTTTTACTGTGATCCTTGTTGTTTTTATTATTTTCATTTTAAGATTAGGTACATGTATATATAGATTTTCTCGTAAACGATGTGAAATGTTAATCGGGTTATTTACTATCATGGTAATTTTATTTATAGGAAATTTTTATAGTACTGCGTGCGAGCTTATCTGTTTAGCATTAATGGTACGACTCTTGTTTATATTTCCAAAGAATAAAGAAAATATAATAATTGATGATGATGAATATTGTGATGAGATTGAAGAAGTATTCAATGATGTTGATAGAAGATTGTCTAGAATAGAAAATCAATTGGGGATAGAAGAATCAGATGATGAAAGGTTTGATAATTCTAAAAATACAAGTGTTTCTGATAAAAGAGAAGAATACTAAAATTTATAAGTAGTAATTTTAATTAGAGGATTATGTTCAGATGAATTTTGAAGGAGGTTTTTGCGATGAACGATAAGTATAAGCGATTATTTATAACGGGAGATACGCACGGTGAGCGCGCAAGATTTACATATAAAGATTTACCTTTTGAAAAGATAGCAAAAGAAGGGGATGTGTTAATTGTAGCTGGGGACTTTGGCTTCCTATGGGATGAAAACTCTACAACTGAATTAGAGTTTAGAAAGATATTTATAGAGAAGCAATATACCACTTGCTTTATAGACGGTAACCATGAAAACTTTGATATGATTGAGAGTTTCCCAGTGAGTGAGTGGCAAGGAGGAAAAGTCCATATTATCGAAGCTGATAAAAATGGAGAACCAAAATTAATTCATCTTATGAGAGGGCAGGTCTATAAAATAGCTGAAAAAAAGATATTCACCTTGGGAGGCGGTTATAGTATAGATAAATATATGCGTCGTAAAGGTGAATCATGGTGGTCTCAAGAAATGCCTACGGATATTGACTTCAAAGAATCTTTAACAAATTTGTCAAAACATAATAATAAGGTTGATTATGTTGTCACACACGCTGCAAGGGAAAAAGTGATGGAGTTTATGTTTGGTCGTGATAGAGACATAAACGAAAAGCAATTAAATAATTTTTTGGAATATATCTATGAAAATACTGAGTTTGAACATTGGTATTTTGCACACCTTCATGATGATAAGGATATAAGTTATAATGAAACTTTATTGTGGTATGATACAAGAAATATGCTTACTAATAAAGTTGTTATTGACTATGAAGATAGACTTAAGTCAGAGTTTATATTCGGTAATCAGAATAGAAGACTAAAAAAACTCGCAAATAAATGGCAAAATGGAAATTATGAAGCATTTGGAGTTTATACGTTAGTTGGACCACCTGCTTCTGGTAAAACGACTTTTCTTGAAAGCCTTAAATTTGATGATGTTAGATGGATAAATGGTGAAGAACTTGATGGAATAATCAAAGGATATATTGGAGGAGGTGATTTTGAGCCATCAGAAGACATTATTTTTATTGAAGATATAGATTATTTAATGACGAATGAATATAAGGCTAAAGCGCTTACTGATTTATTAAAAGCTTTAAGGATGAATTCCTATGGAGAGAAGAGATTAATTATATGTTCACTTAACAATAAGAAAAATCTGATAAATTTTGTGGATTTTCCGGTTTTATTTATAGACTCGATAAAAATTACGAAGCACTTGGTTAAAGAGAAAGCTAAACTTATGAATGTAAAGCTTACGACGGAGGAGCTACAAAGTCTCTCATCGCTTGAGAATATTCTAGATGTACTTGAAGAATTGAAGCGAAATAAGCTATATGATATGGTTATAGGAGATGAATAGAAATACTAAACATATGTATTAAAGCTAGAAAATTCTAATATATAAGTTGAGAAAAGTGGAAGAAAAATGGATAATATAAGAGAAAAATTATTAGAGCTTGCAGATAAAAAGTATGCAGATTTTTCATCAGGTTTAACACCTAATTGTAAACCGATGATAGGTGTCAGAGTACCTGAACTTAGAAAAATTGCGAAAGAAATAGTAAAAGGCGATTTTAAAAGTTTTTTAAAGGATGGAGAAGAGGAGTATTTTGAAGAACTTGATTTAAAAGGAATGGTTATAGGATATTGTAAAGCAGATATAGATGAAAAGCTTGATTTTGCAAAAGAATTTATTCCTAAGATTAATGATTGGGCTATAAATGATGCTTTTTGTGCAGGGTTTAAATGTGCAAAAAATAACCAGGAAAAAGTGTATAGCTTTCTGATGAATTATGTAAATTCTGAACATGAATTTGAGCAGAGAGTAGTTGCAGTAATGCTTATGAATTATTTTCTTACGGAAGAATATATAGACAGGGTTCTTGATGTGTTAAATAAGTTGAAACATGAGGGGTATTATACAAAAATGGGGGTTGCGTGGGCGATTGCCACAGCGTATGCTAAATTTCCGGGAAAAGTTCATAATTATATGGTAAATGGAAATGAATTATCTGATTTTACTTATAATAAGGCAATAAGAAAGATGATAGAATCTTATAGAATAACCGATGAAGCTAAGAGCGAGCTTAGAAAGATGGTAAAAAAATGATGAATGAAAAGGAAACTAGATTATTAAAGATGATAAAGCAACCGCTTATGCTTGTGATAGATATGCAAAATATTTATCTGAAGGGACAGAAGTGGGAATGCGTTAATTTTGAACAGGCACTTGATAAGATAAAAATTTTGATTGATTATTGTATTAGTGATAAGGTGATTTTTACAAGATATATTGCAACTGAAAATCAACATGGAGTTTGGAATGATTACAATATTGAAAATGCGGATGTTAACTTGGATGAATGGTCAAATGAGTTAGTCGATGATTTAAAATCTTTACAAGGAAAATATGAATGCTTTGACAAGTCAGTATATTCTTCATATAGTATTGGAAAAATTAGAGATGCAGTAGCAGAGGCATCTTGTGTTGTTGTTACTGGTGTTGTAGCAGAATGTTGTATTTTATCAACGGTGATGAATTTGATAGATGCAGGAGTTTATGTTATTTATCTTAAAGATGCTATAGCAGGTGTTGATGAGGATACGGAGGTAGCAACTATTAAGGTATTGGAAGGATTATCGCCATTGCATTTGAGTATTATGACTACAGAGGAATATTTGGAGATGAGCCTAAAAAAGTTGTGATTTCGAAATAATGATACCCCATAAAAATGTTATTGTTATGAGTATACATTTTTGTGGGGTACTACTGTTTTGGGTATAAATTTTCTTATAAGTAAGTGTTTAAAATCGTGTAGTCAAGCAGTTATTTCACGATACTTTCTTGTTAAAAAGGTGTATTTCATTTGTATTGAGTTAAGTTCGTAGATGGCACTGTCAATTAATTCCGGCTCAGTCACATTTTGAAGTATTGAATATGCTGCATCAAGTGCCAGTTTTGTTTCCTTTAGTTCTAATCTGAGACGTTCCTCTTCGCTTAAAGAAAACATATAATTGCTCAGAATTTCCTTATCTGACAGTACTTCTTTTCTTCTAAACATTGGAAAATCACCTCGTTTCATATTAAGTATAATCTCAAAAAAATATTTTTATTCCATTTTTTGAAAAAAAGGTCTTTACAAATTAAAAAGTATCATATATAATTAGTGACATCAAAAGTTAATTATATTAAATTGTGAAAAGGGGAGATTTATATGTATGAGTAAAGTTATTAATATTGTATTATATGATTCGGATAAGGATTATATTGAAAGTTTAAGCGAATTTTTAAAAGGACAGAATAGGAAAGGGGTGTTATTTAATTTCTTTACTGATGCTTCTGCATTACTGGATTACTGTAAAGCAGAAGTTATGGATTTAATTATTATTGCGGAATATCTTTTTACTGCTCCTGATACACATAATATTTTATCCGGTTTTGCAGATAAGATTATTATCTTAGGGGATGAGAAAGAGATAACTCATATAGATGATTTTTTATGTGTATATAGATTTCAAAAGACTGATTTTTTAATAAGTAATATTTTGGATATTTGTGCAGAGAAAGTGGCACAGGTTAGAGATAATCATCGATATTTAAGGAAGGTTAAGAATAAAAGAATTGGCTTTTTTTCACCTGTTGGAAGATGTGGTAAGACTAAGTCTGCGATTGAATTGGCTAAAAAACTTACCGAAGAAGGATATAAGGTTTTATTAATTAATCTTGAAGAATTTTCTTCATTTGATTGGTACTTAGGTAGTGTCAGTGATTACAATATTTCAGATTTATTATTTTATTTTTTGTCAGACGGAGGTTGTTTTGAGATAAAAGCAGATGCAATAATTAAGAATTATAAGGGATTCGATTATATTTCACCGGTTAAGTGTATAGATGATTTAAGAAATATAGAATTTGAAGTATGGGAGTCTTTTATATCAGAACTTATAAGTTATAGAGGATATGAAATAGTAATTATAGAATTTTCTAATATGGTAAAAGATTATTTTAAATTACTTGATACCATGGATATGGTATTTTCACTATATTTAGATGATGAGATAAGCAGATACAAGATGAAAATGTATAACGATTACATAGATATATCTGACTATAAGGAATTAAAACAAAAAATATTAGAGATTCAGGTTAAGGATTTAAGATATGTAAATATTCGAGATATGGATAGTAAAGACACAGATAATATAGATACGGATGATAATATTATTGATGTTATGTTTGATAGGTTTAAAAAATACGTATGACAAGTGATAAGAGGTGAGTTGGCAGATAAAAGAGTTAAGGGAAAAGGTAATTGAACGAATTAACTTAATTGAAGAAATTAATGATGAAGAAATTTATAACATAATTGATGATGTTATAGCTGAGTTTTCTAAAGTTCATATTTTATCGGTGGAAAAAAAGTGTAGTTTAAGAAAGGAAATCTTTGACTCTATCAGAGGAATGGATATTTTAGAGGAATTAATATCTGATGAAAATATAACAGAGATAATGATTAATGGACACGAAGATATATTTATTGAAAGGTTTGGAACTATTATGCGAGCTAATGCAAAGTTTAGTTCTAAGAATCGTTTAATGGACGTTATTCAGCAGATGGTTTCAGGAGTAAACAGACGTGTTAATGAAGCCAATCCTATCGTAGATAGCAGGTTGGAGGATGGCTCAAGAGTAAATATTGTTTTAAGTCCTATTGCTATAAATGGACCTGTGGTTACTATTAGAAAATTTCCAAAGGAAGGAATTACAATAGAGAAGCTGATAAAAATTGGCTCTGTTACAGCTGAAGTTGCAGAATTTTTAAGGGCACTTGTAATAGCCGGATATAACATATTTATTAGTGGAGGAACAGGCTCAGGTAAAACAACTTTTTTAAATGTACTATCTAATTACATTCCAAAGGATGAAAGAGTTATTACAATTGAAGATTCAGCAGAATTACAGCTTCAGGAGATAGATAATCTTGTACGTCTTGAAGCCAGGCAGGCAAATGCTGAAGGTGAGAATGGAATAACTATTAGGGATTTGATTAAGTCCAGTCTTAGAATGAGACCTGATAGAATTGTTGTTGGAGAGGTAAGAGGTGCAGAAGCATTGGATATGCTTCAGGCTATGAATACCGGTCATGATGGAAGTTTAAGTACCGGTCATGCAAATAGTCCGAAAGATATGTTAAGCAGACTTGAAACTATGGTATTAATGGGGACAGATATGCCGTTATCAGCTATTCGAAGTCAGATTGCATCAGGAATTGATATCATTGTTCACCTAGGAAGATTAAGGGATAAATCAAGAAAAGTTTTAGAAATAGTTGAAGTATTAAGTTATGAAAATATGGAGATTAAGACTTCTACATTATATAAATTCGAAGAGTGTGATAATTCTGAAACAACTAATATTTCCAACATAGTTAATTTTCCAAAGGAAAATGATAATAAGGTAGAAGGAAGATTAATAAGAACTGACAATGGACTTATTAATATTCAGAAACTTTTATGTGCCGGTTTTTTTGAGGAGGCGAAGTTATACGGACAATCAGATTTATTATGATAAATATAAGATGAACATTAAGGAAATAATTAAATATGTTAGTGTGATTTTTATTATAGCAGCAATAATTTCTTATACATTTTATAAAAGTATATTGGCAAGTTTGATTTTTTTAGTGCCTATGTATTTATATTTAAAAATTATTGCCAAGTACTTATGTAAGAAGAGAAAAAGTGATTTGACACTTCAATTTAAAGAGTTTTGTTTATCTTTAAGTGCCTCTCTGATTACAGGATATTCATTAGAGAATTCAATACGTGAAACATATAAAGAGATGGTACAACTATATGGGAATAATTCATATATTTGTAAAGAACTCAAAGTGATTGATTCAAAGTTAAAATTAAGTATAACAATAGAAAGATGTTTTGAAGAGTTTGCAAGTAGGTGTAATGTTGAAGAAATAAAATTATTTTCTGAGATTGTAAAGATAGCTAAAAGAACAGGTGGAGATATTATAGAGATTGTTAAAGATGCTGCTGATTCTATTAGCCAGAAGATAGAAGTTGAAAGAGAAATTAAAATAATAATTAATTCAAAAAAGCAAGAGCAGATGATAATGAATTTTATTCCTCTTATTATGATTATTTATGTTAATTCGACTTCTCCGGATATGATGTCGATTTTATATAGCGGAATTTTAGGTAGGATTATAATGACTGTTTGTTTAGGATTTTATATTTTTGCAGTGTATTTAGGGAATAAGTTTTCGGATATAAAAATGTAGAGGGAGATGATTATTAATTAAGATTTTTTTATTATATTCAGGGATAGTATGTATTTGGATTATCTATTTATTCTATGGTTTATTTTATAAAAGAAATGTGTTTAAAGTGCTAGATAAAAAAGTACATAAGTATAGATTTTTGTATGGAGTTTCAGCATTAATAATTGATTATTGGAACAAATATATACGAAAAATTAATTATGAAGAGATTAAAATCAGATTAAACAGAATGAATGTAAGCGTAGTAACTGATAAAGATGCTTATGTTGATTTGGTTTCAAGAATGTCTTTAGCGGTATTGTTTTTCAGTGTAATAACAGTTGGTGGTTATATAAAGTGCAGTATGGACTTTTTTGAAAAAGACAAAGAGATTAAATTTATAGAAAGACCTGAATATGGTGAGGGAGATATAAACTATAACCTTGTCATTAAAGATGAAGATAATGAAAGTAATATTAATGTAAATGTTATAGAAAGAGTTTATTCGAAACAGGAAGTATTTCAGTTATTTACAGATAGTTATGAGATTATGATAAAGGAATTATTAGGAGATAATGAGTCAATAGATTGTATAACGGATGATATTAATCTTATATCAGGTCTTGATAACGGAGTTTTAATAGAATGGATTATTGAAGAAGATTTTATAATTGACTATTCAGGGAAGATAAAATGGCTTGAGATTGATAAAAGCTGTATTACTAAAATTGAAGCTATTATGAATTATGGTGAATATTCTCAAAGTTATGTTATTGAGTTGATTTTAAATAAGGAGAAAAGAAATAAAAATAAGTTAATTAAAGAAGATATTGAAGTCTTAGCAGATAATAATGATAAAACAAATAAAAAGATTAATTTGGAAGAAATTTCTGATAAATATAATGTGAAATTTATAGAGAAAAAAGATAAGGAATCATTAGTTTTTATTATATATGGATTGATTGTCGGGATATTAATTTTTTTTGCAAAAGGTAAAGACAATGAAAAATTGCTTGAGCAAAGACGAGAAGAACTTGATGCAGATTATTCAGTTATTATTTCTAAACTTACAATATTACAGTCGGCAGGTTTAAATACTATTAATGCTTGGGATAAGATAATTGCGGATTATGAAAAGGGTAATAAGGGTAAAAGATTTGCATATGAAGAAATGAAGTATGCAAGAAAAAAGATGAAGGCAGGTTGTTCTGAATCAGCATGTTATTTAGAATTTGGAAGAAGGTGTGGAACGCATTCTTATATTAAGTTTGCAAATGTTTTAGAGCAGAATTTGAAAAAGGGAACAAAAGGGATGAAAGAGATATTAAATAGTGAAGTTCGGGAAGCTTTAGAAGAACGAAAGGTACTTGCAAGAAAAAAGGGAGATGCAGCAGGAACGAAATTATTAATTCCAATGGGAATTATGTTGGTGATTTCAATTGTTATTATTATAGTACCTGCATTATTAAATATTAATGTGTAGAAGTTAATATTAAAGTTGATAATAGCAAAAATTAGATTATGTATAAGTGTATAAATTTAAAATTCAGGAGGAAAAGATGATGATAAGAGATAAGGCAGATAAGTTTATGATTAACTTAAAGAACAGATTATATTTAAATGAGTTAGCTAAAGATAATAAGGGAATGGGAGTAGTTGAAGTTATATTAATAATTGTTGTATTAGTAGGACTTGCAGTTATATTTAAGTCTAAGATAACTAGTATTGTTAATACATTGTTTTCAAAGATAACCAGCAAAGTAAATACATTTTAGGGGGAATAATAACGGGTAAAAATAGAAATGAAAAAGGTAGTATAACTGTATTTTTGGCATTGGTAATCTTACTTATTATTTCGATTGTCTGTACAAGTATTGAAAGAGCAAGGGTAGAAAGTGCTAATGCCAGATGCAGACAGATTACATATTTGGCATTAGATTCTTGTTTTTCAGGATATGGAAGAGAGATTTTTGAAGAATATGGATTGATGATGTTATGGGAGAATGAACAACAATTTTTAGATGAATATGAAAACTATGTTGATAAAAATTGTAATTATAGAAAAGATGTGATTTCAAAACCGGCAGATTTTTTAAAAATTAATTATTCTGACACAGAGTTAATCAGTATATCAGAGTCTACCGATTCAGATGGTGAGTTAATAGAGAGACAGATATGTGATTATATGAAATTGGCATTACCTGAATCGGTTATTGATGAGATACTTAATAATAGTAAAACAATATCGCAAAGTAAGGGTATAAGTGAATTTAATGAAAAAATTGATGAGTGCTCTGAAAGTATGACTAGCGTTGAAGACTGTGTAGAAGGTATATATGATACTGCAGAAGAATTAAAAAATAATGAAGTTGATCCAATGGAGTTAATAATAGAAATGAAAGATAAAATTTCTGTTATAAAGTCAACATTTTCTGAAGAAAAGATGGAAGTAGATATTGAGAAAGAATATGCAGATTTTTTAAACAAATATAATGAATTTAACGCATACATATTATCAACAGACAAAAGATTACAAACAATTATGACTTTAAGTAATGACTATCTGATAAATTCTGATAATGCAATAGATAATGTAGGTAATGTTAAAAGTTATATAGCTTCCAAAGAAGGATATTATCAAAAGGATATATTAGATTCACTTATGGGAGAAATTAATGATATTGAATCAGAAATTTTAGATGTTCAAAAAGATAATTACAATGTAAATAAAAATAAAGACAAAGTTATAGAACAGAGAAAGATAATATTTGATATAAAACAAAAATTTGAAGCAGTTGAAAAAAAGATTAACAGTAATTCGCATTTAAGTCTGTTAGAAATTTCGGAGTATGAAAAATTTGTTGAAGAAATATCTTTAGCTATAGATGAAGTTTTACCGTTGGTAGAAACATTGAAACTAGATAATATTGATATTAATTATGAAAAAAAAGCAGGTAAAGAAGTAAAAAATGAAATAGTAGAATTTGTAGAAAAAATAAAATCGGAAGGTGTTATTAATTATGTTGTTGCAGGAGATATTTCAAATAAAAGTGTTAATATTAATAATTTACCATCAAATGTATGTAAGGTAAATAATGGAAAAGGATGGAAGAATTATGGTGTAACAGAAGAAAATATCAGGAAAGCTATGGTGGGTCAATATGTTTTCGATAATTTTAGTTGTTATACAAAAGGTAATGAGGGAGAGTGTTTAAATTATGAGATTGAATATATTTTAAAAGGGAAGTCAAGCGATAAAGAGAATTTAAGTGAAGTAATTGATGAAATTTTGTTGATAAGAGAAGGATTTAATTTGATTTATCTTTTTGGAGATAGTGAAAAAAGAGGACAAGCCTATACTATGGCAACAGCAGTAACAGGTTTTACGGGAATGCCGGTTGTTATTAGGTTAACTCAGATGTTAATAATGGCTGCATGGGCATATGCAGAGTCGATAATTGATGTCAAAGATCTTTTAGAAGGAAAGCGGGTTAGTATTATAAAAACAAGTAATGAATGGAATTTATCTCTTATGGGAGTAAAGAATCTTGCACCAAAGAAAGATAAAAAGCAAAACAATACAGGTTTGTTATATGAAGATTACATACGAGTTTTATTATTTTCCCAGAACAAAGCTTTACAAATCTATAGAATACTTGATGTAATTGAGTTAAATATGTCAAAAAAGTATAATAACAGCTTTAAGATAAGGGACTGTATTGTTAATGTAAATATTAAGTCGGATTTTAAAATAGACAGGTTATTTACAGAAATAGGATTTGTTAAAGGAATGATAAAGAATAAGAAGAAGGGATTTATTTTTGAAATTAATCAGGAATATGGATATTAAATTTATATAGTGAGCTAATAGAAAAATAGAGTAAAAAATAATAAGACAACTAAAGAAAATGCATCTTTATTATTTATCTTTTTTATATTTATCATTATTCCCTATTTATATTAAACCTTTTTGCTCCCACAACAAGGCTTATGAATTAATATCCTCTCATTAATAAAGATGCATTTTCTTTAGTTGTCTTAAAAAAAGGAGTAATTTATATTAGTAAAAATAATGAGAATAAAGGAAGTATAACGGTAGAAACTGCTTTGATTTTACCTATATTTATTTTGGTTGTTATGGGATTTATGGAGTTTTTTAAGATTATTAATTATCAAAATATGTTAGGAAATAATATAAACCAGACAGCCCTATCAATAGCAAGATATTCATATTCTTTGGATAAATCTAAGGGGTTATTGAATGATACAGGCATAAAAGAAGAACTTGGATTATCAAATGAGTTAATAATTTCCGGTATAAATATGGGATATGCAAAGAACAAAATATTTACTGAAGAGTTAAAAGTTTATACAGAAAAAGTTGATATTGTTAATGGTATGAAAGGGATTTCGATAATTACTTCAAGTTTTGATAAAAATGGAGATGGAGTTAATGATATCAGAATTAATTATCGTATTAATGCAAATGTAATAGGAAATACCAATTTTGGTTTTAGATTAACTAACAGATGTTATTTCCGTTCGTGGATAGGAAAAAGTATTAGAAGTGACAGTATAGATAATAATTCAGATATAAAACAAGAGAAAGTTTATATTACAAAAAATAGTAAAGTATTTCATTTATCAAAAAAATGTACACACATAAATATTGTTGTAACAAAGGTATTGGAAAGTAAAATTAATAATTTTAGAAATTCAAATGGTGCAAAATATTATAAATGCGAATTGTGTACAAAAAATTCTGATTCAAAAAATGGAGAAGTATATATAACTGCGGAAGGGAAACGATATCATTTTAATCAAAATTGTGGAAGAATTGAGAGAACAGTTATTGAAATTGATAAGTCAGAAATTAATGATAAGAAATTATGCGACAGATGTAAAAAGGATAGTAAATTTGATTCATAAATAATGAGGTTGAAAATGAGAGGAGATTAATGTGAGTAATTATATAGAAGTACTTGTAATAATATTATTTCTTTTGGTTTGTAGCTATTATGATATAAAGGAGAGGGTTGTTTATACTAATATATGTGTAGCATTTTTTATATTAGCAATTATTGTAGAGCTATTGCTTGGTGATAAAGGGATATTAGTTATATTATATGGAATTCTTCCTGCAATATTTATATTTATTGTCAGCATTATTTCTAATGAGTCAATAGGTAAAGGAGATGCTTTTATTTTTTTGATAGTGGGAATAATGCTTGGATGTATAGATACCTTAATCATTTTTGTTATGTCATTACTGATAATAGTGATGTATTCAATTCCTTTAATTGTATTTAAACATAGAAGTATAAAGACCAGCCTTCCGTTTTCACCATTTGTATTGACTTCATTTATTGTATTTTCATTATTTTGATGGAGGCTCGTATAGTATGTTAAATAAGCTTAGAGGTAGTATTACAATTGAGATGACCTATATATTTCCGATTGTATTAATGATTATATTAATACTTTGCACATTATCGCTATATTTAAGTGATATAGTTAGTATGAGAGCTTTTTTACAAAGTTATGTTTTGATAGAAGCAGAAGGTAATAAAACTGAATCAGAGCTGGAAAAAGAGCTAAAAAATAAACTAAAAAATTATACTTATATAACAGAGATTACAAGTGTTGATGTTGAAAAAGAAAATGATAAATTAAAAGTTAATGTAAGTTATAATCCGTCAATTAAAATATTGGATATAAAACTAAAAGATAAAATAGAGGTAACGGGTTATAGTGAAAATAACCGGGAATTTATATTGAGGTCTAAGGTGTTTATGGATGTTATAAAGGATATGGGAGGGGTAAATATATGGAAGTGGTTTATAAGAAGAACTTAAATAATAATTATGTAGTTTTAGCTAATTCGAACATTGTAGTTAGTGATTTTAGACTTAATATGTTATTAAAAAATAAGATAAAAGGATTTTTACCAATTTATGTGGGTTGTCTGGATGGAAGAGTTGAGATTTCATATTTAATTGATTCTAAGCAAAGTTTAAAGCAATTATTGGAAAGAAAAAAACTTAATTCTAACGAAATAATTAATATAATAAAAGGAATTATTAATGTTATGGATTTAGCAGGACAATATCTATTAAAAGTTGATGATATATTGTTAGATATGAATTTGATTTTTACAGATTATAATTTTGAAGAAATATGGTTTTGTTATTATCCAAATAGTAGTAATAACTTTTATGAAGAGTTAAAGAAATTATCTCAACGGATGTTGCTTGTTACAGAGCATTCAGATATGAAGGCTATAGAGATAATGTATAAATTTTTTGACATTTGTAGCAGTAATGATGTTTCAATTAATGAATTAGAAAAGTCACTTGTATGTACAAGCAATGCTTTCAACTATTATAGTTATAATGATAACATAGTAAATGACTATAAAGTTAGTAAAGTATGTGAATCGAATGACGATATCTATGGTGTGCCGGAACGTAAATGGAAGCTGAATTTAATAATTGATAAAATTCAAGAATTATTTAATAAAGAGAGATTTAGAGAATTATCAAAATTTAAAGAAAATAATGTTGATAAATCAAATGATTTTGAAGAAGATATTTCTGAATATACCGGCGATGACGAAGAAGAATATGACAATGAAACCATACTTGTAAGTGATATTATAAAAACATCAGACAGAAAATTACTAAGTCTGACAGATAAAAATGATATTATAATTACAGGATATCCGTTTATAATTGGAAAATTAAATGCAAGAGCAGATTATATTTTGGATGATAAATTAATAAGCAGATTACATTTGAAAATACATAGGGAGGGTGAAGAATTCTATATAGAAGATATGAATTCTAAAAACGGTTCATTTTTAAATGATATTCAGTTATCTCCATATGAAATGAAAAAAATGGAAATTGGAGATAAAATTACAATAGCTAAATATGATTATATTTTTAGATGATTTACGGAAAATTTAATAAACTTATTGGAGTATTTGTGGTAGAATACAAATATAGTTGAATATATAAATAATCAGAAAAGGATTGATACAAATTATGAAGAGTAATAATAATATTTTAAAAGTTATTGTAGTGAGTATTTTTTTAATACTTGTGTTTTGTGTGAATCTTTTTCTGTTAGTCAATGAAGATGGGTATAATCAAGTTGATTCGGATAATAAAATAACAAGTGAAGAAAAAACAATTATATTACAAGAAATCGAGACAACTATTACGGAATCATCTGTTGAAATTAAGTCTTCGGAAACGCAAACAGAGACAGAGTCAGAAGAGACAACAGAAGAGACAAAGTCGGAAGAAACAACAACAGAATTTATAACAACATCAAGTTATGTGGAAACACAACCA
>JAFQCK010000118.1 GCA_017416465.1 Lachnospiraceae bacterium
CAAAAAAAATGATAATGATGATAATCCTATTGTTATCACTGAACCCGATATTGAAAAGTGGGGACATGTGGATAACAGAGTTTCTGAAAATGGAGCAGTGAATGGTGATGCTGATACATATACTTATACATTCACAGATTTATTTATAGATGATGCAGATTATGAAGTATCAATTGAATGTACAGATAAAGCTGGAAATGAATGTGAGCTACCTAATTATGAAGGTAAAGCAACAAGAGAATTTACAATTGATAATATTAATCCGGTAATAAATTCCAATGCAGAAAAAGGATTTTATGGAGAACCAAAAGAAATTAAAATAGATATTGTAGAGCGTAATTTTTCAGAAGATGATGTAAAAATATATGTGACAAGAAAAATTAATGGTAAGGAACAATATAAAGATAAGGAATATAAAGTAGAGTGGAATCAGGTTGATGGTGAAAAATATAAATATCAGGCTGTAATAAAATTTGAAGAAAATGGTACATATGCATTTAGAGTTGATTATAAAGATAAGGCAGATAGACCATATGAATATAATTATGAAAATATTACAATTGATATTTCAGAACCTAATATTTGTTTTAATCCGGAAAATGTTCCTGTATGGATTAATGAAAACAATATAACTTCTACTTATGCAAATATCAAAGTTAAAGTGGATGATGATATATCCGGCTTAAAGAGTATAGTAACTAAAATAAAAAGATACAATAAAGATAAATTGCTTGAAGAGGTAATTCTTGAAGATTATAAATTTGAAAATTTTTCAGAAGAATATAATCCAAAAGAGAGTAAGGAATATGATATTATTACTGAAAAACTTCCAGATGGAGAATATGTTATTGAAGTAGTTGCAGTGGATAAATTTGATAGAGAAAGTTTTAATACTATTCCTATAAAGAAAGATACACAACAACCTGAAGGTTATATTCAAATCAAAGATAATGTTTGGAAAAAAATATTTAATACAATTACATTTGGAATTTTTTCAAAGGATGCAGTAGATATTATGTTAACTGTAAAAGATGATGTAAAAAAAGATTCTAAAGGAAAATCAAGCGGAATAGCAAAGGTAGAGTATCTTAGAACTAATGTGAGTTATACAACAGAAGAAAATTGTAGAAAAGCATCAGGTTGGGTAGATTGTACAAGCAAAGTAGGTACAGAGGGTAAATATGGAATAATAGATACAGCTAACCCTAAAGAAAAGAACGAAAATCTTATCTTTTATGTAAGAATTACAGATACAGCTGAAAATGTTAAGTATATTAGTTCAAATGGAATAGTATTAGATTCAGAACTGCCAAAAAATGATTTAAGTGCACCTATGGTAGATGTTAAAGGCGAAGAACCAAAAAATGGTATATACAAAGATAGCTTGAAATTGACATTTACAGTTACAGATCCGGAAGTTAATGGAGTTGTTTCCGGAATAAAATATATAGAATATTATGTGAAAAATGAAGATACAGGTGATTCGTTGGAGGAGACAATATATGTAACTGAGAAGGTTTTAAAAGAGCATAACATTTCAAAAATAGAACAGGCAACAACAGAAATATTACAGAAAGCAAGTACAAGGGAAGTAACAATAGATATTCCAATTGAGAAATTTAATAGTAATAATGTAAAAGTTGTAGTAAATGCTGTAGATAATGCTGAGAATGAGATGCCAACTGAAATACTATCATTAAAGTTAGATAATACTAAACCTAAAGTATGTGCTAATTATATAAATAATGATGTGAAAAATGATAAATATTTTGATAAACCAAGAGAAATTATTCTGACAGTTACAGAAAGAAACTTTGATCCTGAAAATACAAAGATTATTATCAAAAAAAATGATAATGATGATAATCCTATTGTTATCACTGAACCCGATATTGAAAAGTGGGGACATGTGGATAACAGAGTTTCTGAAAATGGA
>JAFQCK010000119.1 GCA_017416465.1 Lachnospiraceae bacterium
AAGCAGTAGAGATTTATGTAAATGAATTAAAGGAAGGTAAGCCTGTTAAAAATAAAGAAAACTATTTTTTAGAAGGAATAGTTAATGCCGATGAAAAAGAAATAAAAATAGAAATTAAAAATATAAAAAGTTCGAAACAAAGGGTTAGATTGTTGGATGATAAGTATATAACTTCTAAAAAGGATAAAAGTATTCATGGATATGGAATGCAGATAATAAAAAGAACAGCTGATAAGTATGATGGAAATATGGAAGTTGAATATACGAGTAATAGTTTTAAAAATAGTGTAACGCTTCAATTAGATATATAGAAATAATTGTAACAGTTACAGATGATGGGAATGGTGAATAGGATGCACATCGGAATTTGTGATGATGATATTAAGATTATTGAGGAATTAGAACGACAGTTAATATATGTTAATGAAAACTGTGGAGATAAAAAAGAACTTGTAATTAAGAAATTTGATAGTTCAATACTACTACTTGACTATGTTGAGAATAGTGGAGAAAAACTGGATTTGATTTTTATGGACATTGTTTATGGAAGGGATAATGGAATAGAAATCGGTGAAAAGGTTCTTGAGAAGCAAAAGAATGTAAAGATTATTTTTATAACAGGATATATAAACTATGTTGAGGATATTTTTAACATAGTTCCATTTGCAATTCTTATTAAGCCCTTTACAAAGGATAGGGTAATGTGGGTCTGGAAAAAAGCACTTCTTGCAATGGAAGAAAGTAAGGAAGAATTTATTACAATCAAGACTAAAGAAGGATTTTATACAATTGATGTTAATAAAATAATAAGTATTGAAAGTAGGGGAAGGTATTTAAGAATCAATACGGAAGATGTAGGGGAGCTTAATGTGATAATGACTATGAATGAAATCGAAGATAAAGTTAATGAAAAACTTATAAAATGTCATAGAAGTTACTTTATAAATATTGAAAAGGTACGAAAAATTGCTAAGTATGAGGTTACTTTGGTTAATAAGGAAGTTGTGCCTGTAAGTAGGCCGAATTATAAGTTGATTTATGATGAATATATGAGATATCTGACAAGATAAGTATTCAATAATATGTTAAAAATTGAGAGTACATTTCATTACAAAAAATATACACATTCGTGACAAAAGTGAAAAAAACTGTAATATTGGTGGTAAATTCTGTATATGGATAATTTGTCCGACAAAGAGGAGTAGTTCAAATAATCACACTTATGTGCTGATTATTAAAAAACTTCGTCAAGGAGGAATAGTATGTCAGAATTTACTGAATTATTGGGAGAGATAATAAAAGAGGGGAATCTGACAGTTTATGGTTTAGCAAAAGAGTGTGATATCGACAGGACAGTATTACAAAAGGCCATAACGGAAGGAAAGAAAATTAATTATGACACGTTCATTAAAATATATGAAGAACTAAAAAATGTAATAGGTGGAAATAGAATTAAGTTATTGTATGAAAAATTTTCAGAAGAATATTACGGACTTGAGGAAATGAATACTATACGTTTTATAAGAAACAGACTTCTTGAAATGAGAAAAAATGAGGAAGTAATTGATGAATGTAAAAGGAATGGGGATATTTTAAATGATTTTAAAATATCTGCAAATCAATGTATAGATAATGATTATAATGATATTCAGAAAAAAATTATTAATGAAGTATATAAAATTATAGAAGATGAATTAAATAGGGCACATAATAAAAAGACAAAAGCAAGGATATGGATGCGATTTCCTACAGATTGGAAATTTTTGAGAAAACTTATTCTGTACAGTGTTACATTAAGTAGAAATCCTGAAAAGATTGATTTTATTTATTGTTTGCCCGGACCTAAACGGTCAGAAAATAAAGATTTAAAATTACTTGAAAACTATTTTACGGCATGCGAATTTGCACAGTATGGATTTAATACGTGTTCAGGTTTAGATGAAAAATCAGATGCTTATTTTGAACTTGTTCCATATTATATAATAACCGGTAATAAGATATTTGCAATATACAAGGATGGTTCATATTCTATAAATGAAAATATGCAGGAAGTTAATAAAATGGCATCTTCTTTCAGTAAGATAATATCGGATGAGGAATTTTTTATGAAAGAAGTTCAGATGGATTTGTTTAGTATGATTTCCGTGCCCGAAACCTGTAAGCAGAAAAATATAATAGAAAATATTTGTAATGATATAGATATAGCTACATATTATGATAAGGAAATATTTAAAGAGGCTCTTCCAAGTGATATAGATTCAAGAGAAGGACTTATATATATACTTAATTTGTATAATGAGAGTCTTAGGGAAGGATATAGAAGAATTAATTTTACAATGGATTCTGTATTAAAATTCGTAAAAGGGGAAGATAAAGACAGATGGATACATAATTCTAAAGTTACTAAGGAAAAGAAATTAGAAATTTTAGAAAATATAATGAATGATATTGATACATCTAAAGTTGAACTTTCAATGTTGATTTCAGATAAGATTAAATATCATAGCAAGCTGAATATTAGATTGATTTCAGAACGTATGATTTCGTGTGAAGGAAGATTATATGTTGGTGAAGAGATGAAAGAAACAGTATCTTTTTTGATTTCACCTGTAATTAATAAGCATTTAAGGAATTATAATCAGTATATATCTAATTCGGAATGTTGCTTAAACCATAATCAGTCAAAGAGGGTTTTTGAGATGCTCATCAAGGGGCTTTCGAATATTAATTAATAATATTTGATTTATTTTACATAACTTAATATTTTATACAAATTCATAACAAGTATTTTACTGGAATTTTACGTAAAACAGATTTTGAATTTTACACAACCTGCATAAAATGATTTATGCAGGTTGATTTTTTGTAAACCTAAAAGAAAGGAAAAGAAAATTATGAGATTAAAAAAAGTACAAGTATTGGCAATGAGTGCAATATTAGCAATCGGATGTATGACAGGATGTGGAAAGAAAAATATTGGAGAATTTGATGCATCAAGTGCAATTACAGTTGTTTCGAGAGAAGCCGGTTCAGGGACAAGAGGAGCATTTGTAGAGTTATTTGAGGTAGAACAAAAAGATGAAAATGGAAAAAAAGTTGATAGAACTACCGTAGATGCAATTACATCAAACAGTACATCAGTAATGATGACAACTGTTGCAGGCGATTTATATGGAATAGGATATATTTCATTAGGTGCTATTAATGATACGGTAAAAGCAGTAAAGATTAATGGAGTAGAGGCAAGTGTAGAAAATATCAAAAATGGTTCGTATGAAATATCAAGACCATTTAATATAGCGACAAAAGAAGATTTAAGTGATGTTGCAAAGGATTTTGTTGAATACATATTGAGTGAGGATGGACAAAAAATTATTGAAGATGCAGGATATATTTCAGTTTCAGATGCTAAAGCTTATGAAGAAAATGATGTTAGTGGAAAGATTGTTGTTGCAGGTTCTTCGTCAGTAACTCCTGTTATGGAAAAATTAAAAGAAGGCTATGAAGCAGTTAATTCTGATGTGGAAATTGAGATTCAGGAAAGTGATTCTACAACAGGTATGACATCTGTTATTGAAGGTATTTGTGACATCGGAATGGCTTCAAGGGATTTAAAGGATAGCGAAATTGAAGAAGGAATTACAGGCACTGTTATAGCATTAGATGGAATTGCAGTAATTGTAAATAATGATAGTATAGTTGAAGATTTATCAGTAGAAGATGTAATGAATATTTATATCGGTGAAGCAACTAATTGGTCAGAGATTGTTTCTGAATAATGAGGTGGATTAAGTGAAAAATAAAGTGGGATTGAAAGCGTCAGAAACTATAATGAAATTTATATTTTTGGCAGCAGCCTGTGTATCTGTATTATCTGTAGTTCTGATTTGTATATTTTTGTTTGCAAACGGACTACCGGCTATAAAAGAAATTGGATTGATAGATTTTTTATCCGGTAAAATATGGCGTCCTGGCAATGATTTATATGGAATTTATCCTATGATTTTAGGAAGTATTTATGTAACTATAGGAGCAATTATAATTGGAGTTCCAATTGGGATTTTAACAGCAATATTTATGTCAAAGTTTTGTCCGAAGTACTTGTACAAAATAATGAAGCCGGCAGTACAATTGTTAGCCGGAATTCCATCCGTAGTATATGGTTTCTTTGGTCTTGTAGTAATAGTTCCCTTTGTAAGAGATTATCTTGGTGGAAATGGACATAGCATTTTTACTGCATCAATTCTTTTAGGAATAATGATTCTTCCGACAATTATTTCTCTTTCAGAGTCAGCTATAAATTCTGTTCCAAATAGTTATTATGAAGGTGCTTTGGCACTTGGAGCGACTCATGAGAGAAGTGTATTTTTCACTGTTGTTCCGGCTGCAAAATCAGGGATTTTTGCAGGAATTATTTTAGGTATAGGCAGAGCAATTGGAGAAACAATGGCTGTTATTATGGTTGCGGGTAATCAGGCAAGAGTACCTGATGATGTATTTAAAGGAGTTAGAACTCTTACAGCAAATATTGTTATGGAAATGGGATATGCAACGGATTTACATAGAGAATCACTTATAGCTACAGGTGTAATATTGTTTGTGTTCATTCTTATAATTAATTTTGCATTTTCAATTGTTAAAAGGAGAGCAAAATGTTAGGAAACAATTCACTGAAAAATGGATTTTTATTAAAATTAAAAGAATATAAGAAAAGACCTTTTTCGTTAATGATAAGGTTATTAGTATATTTATCAGCAATAATTACGTTTGCGGTACTTGTTTTTATTGTTGGACATATTCTTATAAACGGATTGCCATACATTAATATTGATATTTTTGCGTGGGAATATACTTCGGATAATCAATCAATGATGCCGGCAATAATAAATACTTTGATTATGACTTTTATTTCACTTTTAATTGCTGTTCCATTAGGGATATTTTCTGCAATATATCTTGTGGAATATTCAAAAAAAGGCAATAAAATTACAGCGATAATTCGTATTACAGCAGAGACATTAACAGGTATACCATCCATTATATATGGTTTGTTTGGATTTTTATTCTTTGTTATAGCACTTGATTTAGGATATTCTATTATATCCGGTGCTTGTACCCTTGCGATAATGGTTTTGCCGGTTATAATGCGTTCGACAGAGGAAGCATTACTTTCAGTTCCGGATTCATTTAGAGAGGCAAGTTTTGGTCTTGGGGCAGGAAAATTAAGAACAGTGTTTAAGATAGTTTTACCTAGTGCAATATCCGGAATTTTATCAGGTGTAATTCTTTCAATTGGAAGAATTGTTGGAGAAACAGCGGCTCTTATGTATACGTCGGGTACAGTTACGAAAATCGCAGGAAGTATATTTGATTCAGGAAGAACGCTTTCGGTTCATATGTATTCTTTGTCAAGGGAAGGGATTCATGTAAATCAAAGTTATGCGACAGCAGTTGTGTTACTTGTTATTGTTATATTAATAAATTCGTTGTCGTCTTTAATTGCAAATAAAATTAAGAAAGCATAGTAAAGATTAGAAATAAATTATTGAAAGCAAGTATATTATAAAAGGAATATTGTTATGAAAGGAATTTGTTAACTTATGAAAAATAAATTTACTGTAAGAAATCTTGATTTGTATTATGGAGATTTTAAAGCATTAAAAGACATTAATCTTGATATTGTTTCTAATGAAGTGACGGCATTTATTGGACCTTCCGGTTGTGGAAAATCAACATTTTTAAAGACTTTAAACAGAATGAATGATTTGGTTGAAGGTTGTAAAATCGAAGGGAAAGTATTACTCGAAGACGAAGATATTTATGGAGATATGGATGTAAATATATTAAGAAAAAGAGTAGGAATGGTTTTCCAAAAACCAAATCCTTTTCCTATGAGTGTATATGATAATATTGCGTTTGGACCACGAACACATGGAATTAAATCAAGGACAAAACTTGATGAAATTGTAGAGAAGTCATTAAAAAATGCAGCTATTTGGGATGAATTAAAAGACAGACTGAATAAAAGTGCTTTAGGACTTTCAGGCGGACAGCAACAAAGACTATGTATTGCCAGAGCTTTAGCTGTAGAACCGGAAGTAATACTTATGGATGAGCCGACTTCGGCACTTGACCCTATTTCAACTAATAAGATAGAAGATTTGATTACTGAATTAAAAAAGGATTATACGATAATTATGGTTACACATAATATGCAACAGGCAACAAGAATTTCAGATAAAACAGCATTTTTTCTTTTGGGAGAAGTTGTTGAATACGGCAAGACAGATGTTATATTTATGCAACCAAAGGACAAGAGGACAGAAGACTATATAACGGGTAGATTTGGTTAAAAAATATCAAAAACAATACTATCAATAAGGAGGAAAATATTTTATATGACTAGAATTCAATTTGAAAAACAGATGGAAAAGCTTAATAATGAATTAATTAAAATGGGAGAATTGATTGAAAAAGCAATTCATATGGCAGTTACAGGTTTGGTAGAGCAGAATGTAGAAATAGCAAATAAAGCAATTGCGTTTGATGAGGAAATTGATAATCAGGAAAAAGAAATTGAGAGCTTATGTATGAAACTTTTGCTCAAACAACAACCGGTAGCAAAAGATTTATGTATGGTTTCTGCTGCTCTTAAGATGATTACTGATATGGAAAGGATAGGAGACCATGCAGCTGATATTTCAGAGCTTACAATTTTACTTTCAAAACAGGAATATATTAAAAAGCTTGAACATATTCAGCAGATGGCAAAAGAAACTATTGTAATGGTTGTAAAAAGTATTGATGCTTTTGTTGCAAAAGATATTGAAATGGCTTATGAAGTTATCAAAGCAGATGATATGGTAGATGAATTATTTAACTGCGTTAAGCGTGATTTGATTGAAATGATTGCTAAAAAGCCTGAATGTGGAGAGCAGGCAACAGATTTACTTATGGTCGCAAAGTATTTTGAAAGAATTGGTGACCATGCAACTAATATTGCGGAGTGGGTAATATTTTCAATAACAGGTTCGCATAAGTTATAAAAGTTAAATTCATTAAAAATATTTTAATAAAAGTATTAAAGGGAAAGTGTCAAAGGTGGCACTTTTTTTTATTTTTCAAAAGTGTTATAATTACCTGGAAAAAATTTTACTTAAAATTTACATTGAATAAATTTAAAATTTAAAATATAGCTATAAAATAAATATTAAACTATGACAATTTAAAATATTCGCAATAATTGAAGGAAGGATAAGAAATATGGCATTAATTTATATTGTTGAAGATGATAAGAATATTAGTGAAATAGAAACTTTTGCACTTAAAAATAGTGGGCATAATGTTATGGAATTTGAAAGTGGAAAACTATTTTTTAAAAAGTTATTAGAAAAAAAGCCCGATTTGATACTTTTAGATATAATGCTTCCGGATGAAGATGGATTGTCTATTCTTAAAAAAATCAGAAATGCACCGGAGACAAAGAAGATTCCTGTTATTATGGTAACGGCAAAGACAACAGAGATTGACAAGGTGAAAGGACTTGATTCGGGGGCAGATGATTATCTTACAAAGCCTTTTGGAGTAATGGAACTTATTTCAAGAGTTAAGGCACTTCTTAGAAGAAGTAAAGGTATGGAAGAAGAGAAATTTTTAACATTAGGAAATATTTCTGTGGATTTTGAAAAGCATACAGTATATGTTGATGATGAACAAGTAGAACTTACATTTAAAGAGTTTGAATTGCTTAAGTTGTTAATTCAGAATCAGGGAATAGTATTAAAGAGAGATGTTATTATGGATAGAATATGGAGTCTTGATTATGAAGGAGAGTCAAGAACTTTAGACGTTCATATTAAGACATTGAGACAAAAATTAAAAGAAAGTGGAAATAGAATTAAAACTGTTAGAAATGTAGGATATATTATGGAATAGACGTGAAAGGATAAGTTTGTAAATAAGTATGAAAAAAAGAATTAATATTCAGTTTTTATGCATTGCTTTTCTTGCAATATTAGTTACGGTTTCAAGTTTAGCATTTATTTTTTATGATATATTAAAAAAAGAGGTCATAAAGGATTTGAAAACTTATGCAAGGCTATTAGTTGATACAAAAGCCCATGAAAATATAGAAGAAACTTTATATGTTTCAAAAGAAAGTGATTTAAGGGTAACGTTAATAAATAATGACGGAAAAGTTATTTATGATAATAACGCAGATGTAGGTATAATGAATAATCATGGCAAGCGACCTGAAGTATTGGAGGCTATGGAAAATGGAACCGGATATGATGTAAGAAAATCAGATACTATGGAAAAAAATACTTTTTATTATGCATTAAAAGTTAATGATGACATTATTTTAAGAGTGGCAAAGGAGTCAAACAGTCTTATAAGTGTTTATAAAACGTCTGTTCCATTTATGATTTTAGTTGTAATTTTATTGATGTTTTTGTGTGTGATTTTATCTCATTATCTTACAAAAAGTATTATGAAACCAATTGAACAAATGGCTAATAACATTGATGATTGCTCAAATATTTCGACATATAAAGAGTTAAAACCATTCCTTACTACGATACAGAAGCAGCATGAAGATATTGTTAAAAATGCTCATATGAGACAGGATTTTACTGCGAATGTATCACACGAGTTAAAGACACCTCTTACTTCTATCAGTGGCTATTCTGAATTGATTGAAAATGGAATGGCGACAAATGAAGATGTAGTAAGATTTGCAAAAGAAATCCATAGAAATTCAAACAGACTTTTAACATTGATTAATGATATTATCAGGTTGTCAGAGCTTGATACTATAAAAAAAGACATATCATTTGATAGGATTAATCTTAAAGATGTTGCACTTAGTTGTGTTGAAATGCTTGAGATTAATGCAAACAAGAATAATGTTAAGATATGTTGGGAAGGAATGGATGCATTTGTATATGCCAATAAGGATTTGATAGATGAGCTTACTTATAATTTATGTGACAATGCGATAAGGTATAATAAAGAAAACGGAACCGTAATTGTAAAGACAGTTGAAGAAGATGATAAATGTATATTATCAGTAAGCGATACCGGTATCGGAATATCTAAAGAGCATCAGGGAAGAATTTTTGAAAGATTTTATAGGGTTGATAAGAGTAGGTCTAAGTTAACAGGTGGAACAGGACTTGGTCTTGCTATTGTAAAGCATATAATAGCTCAGCATGAGAATGTGGAGCTCGAGCTTGAGAGTGAGGTTGGTAAAGGAACAAATATGAAAGTTATTTTTAGGAAGGAAAAATAATTATTTTACATAGATTTTACATATACACAACTTATAATTTACAAATGACAGATATAATCCGTAAAAGATAAGGGAATAATGAGAATAATCATAATGATTATTCTCATAAAAATTTGTGGTGGAGCACAAATTTTATTTATTAAGTAGAAAATTTCAAAAGAAATTCAGAAAGGAACAGATATGACTATTTTTGAAGTATTGACAATGATAGGAGGTCTTGCCCTATTCTTATATGGAATGAATACTATGGGTGACGGACTTACAAAGCTATCAGGAGGAAGACTTGAAAGAATACTTGAAAAGATGACTAATTCAAAGATAAAAGGTGTGTTGCTTGGTGCGGCAGTAACAGCAGTAATTCAGTCATCATCAGCTACAACAGTTATGGTAGTAGGTTTTGTAAACTCCGGTATTATGAAGTTGACTCAGGCAGTTGGAGTAATTATGGGTGCAAACATAGGTACAACAATTACTTCGTGGATTCTAAGTTTATCAGGTATTGAAAGTTCAAATACAATAGTTAAATTATTTAAGCCATCGTCTTTTTCACCTGTATTTGCACTTGTAGGTATAATATTACTTTTATTTTCCAAGAAAGAAAAGAAGAAAGATATTGGTACAATATTAATAGGTTTTGCAATTCTTATGATGGGTATGGATACTATGAGTGGTGCTGTTAAGGGACTTTCGGAAGTAAAGGCATTTACGGATATCCTTACAATGTTCTCTAATCCTATTCTTGGTATGTTAGCAGGAGTAGTGCTTACAGCAGTAATTCAGTCATCATCAGCATCTGTTGGTATCTTACAGGCACTTTGTGGAACAGGACTTGGTTTTTCATCAGCACTTCCAATCATTATGGGACAAAATATTGGAACTTGTGTGACTGCTCTTATATCAGGTATTGGAGCTAAAAAGAATGCTAAAAGAGCATCGTTTATACATCTGTATTTTAATGTAATTGGAACTGTAATCTTTATGGTTGCTTTTTATATAATACATGCGTTTGTAGATTTTCCGTTTATGCATGAGAATGCAACTAAACTTGGTATAGCAATAGTGCATACCGCATTTAATATAGTTGCTACAGCTATTCTTTTGCCATTTTCTTCATTACTTGTAAAACTTGCATGTGTTACAGTTAAGGATGATAAAGAGGAAGAGATTTCAAAAGAAGGAGAGATTATGCTTCTTGATTCTCGTTTCTTAGACAAACCGGGTTTTGCTATTGAACAGTGTAAAAATGTAAGTTATGAGATGGCAAGAATTTCAAAGGAATCAATAATGCTTGCACTTAGCCTTTTTGATGATTATAAAGAGGAAGTGTGTGACAAGGTAGTTGAATACGAAGGTATTGTTGATAAATATGAGGATGAGCTTGGAACATATATGGTTAAGCTTAGTAGTCACGATATGACAGAGGAAGATAGTAAGACTTTATCACGACTTCTGCATAGTATTGGAGATTTTGAAAGAATTTCCGACCATGCTCTTAATATATGCGAAACAGCTCAGGAAATGCATGAGAAAAAGATTTCATTTTCAGAAGTTGCAAAGAAGGATGTTGATGTATTTACAGATGCATTAAAGACAATTGTTAACATGACTTGTGATGTATTTGAAAATGATGATTTAGAACAGGCTGTTAATGTTGAGCCTCTTGAAGAAGTTATGGATATGATTACTAAGAAGCTTAAAAAAGGTCATGTTTCACGAGTTAAAACAGGTGAATGTACACTTGAACTTGGATTCCTCTTATCTGATTTGATTACTAATTATGAAAGAGTTGCAGACCACTGTTCTAATATTGCGGTTGCAATGATTCAGATTAATGATGATGGATTTGATACTCATGGATATCTTGATAATTTGAAACATGGTGATAATAAGGCATTTATTAATAAGGTTCAGGAATATAAAGAGAGATTTAAAGTATAATATATAAAATATATAAAAAGAAGTTTGTGTAATTTGAAATTTAATGAAGTTTTGAATTGTACAGACTTCTTTTTAGTTTAAAATGAAGTTATAACTTATATTGTAATTAACTAATAAAGATAAGAATAAATTGGGATTAAGAGGACTAAAATAAGAAAAAATAAAAAAATAGTACCGTTAAACAAGGATTAACTATATACCGCTAGATTGTAAAGGGTATAAAGTTATTCTTACACCACTGAACAGTGTGTTTAGTAGGGAGAAATGTTTAAATAAAAGTTATATAGGATTATTGACGTTAATATATTAGTAGTGTATAATAATTGTTCAAGAAGTTGAACAATATTTTGTACAAGAAAGAGGGTGTATTTATGTTAGTAGTAAATTATTCTACAATCAGAAATAATTTGAAAGAATATTGTGATAAGGCTACAGATTCATATGAAACGGTTATAGTTACTCGTAAGGATGAGAAAAATGTTGTTCTTATGAGTCTTGAAAAATATAATCAGTTAGAAAAAGCAGCTAGAAATGCAGAATATCTTGCAATGATTGATAGAGGAATAGCACAATTAGAGTCAGGTAAAGGACAGGTGCACGAGTTAATAGAGGTGGAAGATGAATAAATTATGGAGTGATAGGGCGTGGGATGATTACTTATATTGGCAAACACAAGATAAAAAAACTTTGAAACGTATAAATGAACTTGTGAAAAGTATAGAACGTGAAGGGATATCGATGGGAATTGGAAAACCTGAACCACTAAAACATAGAAAAGCTTGGAGTAGAAGAATTGACGAAGTTAATAGACTTGTTTACAATATTGATGATAATGGTAGTTTGTGGATAATTGCGTGTAGAGGACATTATGAAGATTAGTTGGTAAGTAAGAATTTAAAAATCCCATTGACAAAAATTTTTATTGGTTGTATCATTGACAAAATATTATTTTGACTGTTCAGAGCCAAGCTCGAAAACACTATGTGTATCCTCGCTGTGGCGTATCCGCCAAATAGATTCAATAAAACAGTCTTTTTTATGCAAGTATAAAAGCCTGTTTTATAAAATCTGCTTGGCTCTGAACAGTTACATATTATTAAAGGCAATGAAGAGAAGAGTAAGTAGTTAGATATGTTACAGAGAGTCTGAGTTGGTGAGAACAGGCACAGAAGGAACTACCGAAAATGGTCTCGGAGCTGCGTACCGAAGCATTTATGCCAAGGCTACGACGGGTGCACCCGTTACAGTGATAGACTATCGATGAATCATTTCTCATCTGTAGTTGATAAGGCTTATACTGTGAAGTATAGGTGAATTTAGGGTGGTAACACGAAGCATATGCTCTCGTCCCTGAAAAAGTATTTTTTCAGAGAGGAGGGCTTTTTTTATACCATAAAATAAAATTTTAAAATGCTAAAAACCACAATAAATTATAGAAATGAGGAATGAATTATGAGAAATATTTTAGTTGGAGGAGCATGGCCATATGCAAATGGTTCATTGCACATAGGACACATTGCAGGATTATTATCCGGAGATGTAATTGCAAGGTATCACAGAGCTATAGGAGATAATGTTAGTTTTGTATCAGGAAGTGATTGTCATGGAACGCCTGTTGCAATAAGAGCAAAACAGGAGAATAAAACTCCACAGGAAATTAGTGATTTTTATCACGAAGAATTTAAAGAATGTTTTGAAAAACTTGGATTTAGTTATGATGTATATACAAAAACCTCAGCAAAGGAGCATAAAGATTTTGTAAAAGATTTTCATAAGATACTTTATGAAAGTGAATATGTATACGAAAAGGAAGTTCCGCAGGCATTTTGTGAGGAATGTAATACATTTTTAGCGGACAGATTTGTGCTTGGTAAATGTCCAAAATGTGGGGATGATACAAGAGGAGACCAATGCGATAGTTGTGGAACCGTTCTTGAACCGGAAAATTTGGTGAATCCAATATGTGCAATTTGTAAAAGACCTATAACATTTAGAAAGTCAAATCATTTATATATTGCAATTTCAAAGTTAGAAGATGAGTTTAATAAATTGTTAGGAGACGGAAAGTTATGGAGAAAAAATGCTGTTTCATTTACAAAAAGATATATAGATGAGGGATTGAGAGATAGAGCACTTACAAGAGATTTAGATTGGGGAATTGATGTACCAAAAGAAGATTTTGAGAATAAATCAATTTATATTTGGGCAGAAAATGTACTTGGATATTTATCAGCAAGTAAAGTGGCATGTGAAAAGAATGGGTTAATTTTTAAAGAACTTTGGGGAGAAAATGCGAAACATTATTATGTGCATGGTAAGGATAATATACCATTTCATACAATTATTCTACCGTCGCTTTTGATTGCAAATGGCGAAGGATATCGTTTGCCGGACCAGATTGTATCAAGTGAATATCTTACTTTAGAAGGAAGAAAAATCTCAACAAGTAAAAATTATGCAATATGGATTAAAGATTTACTTAAAGATTATGAAGCAGATTCAATCAGATATTATTTTCTTGCAAATGGTCCTGAAAAGAAAGATGCTGATTTTTCGTGGAGAGAATTTGTGTATAGCCATAATGGAGAATTATTAGGTGCATATGGTAATTTTATAAATAGAACATTATCATTCATAAATAAATATTTTGATGGAATTGTGCCGGAGGGCAAAGTTAATCAGGAATTAGATAAACAGATAGATGATTTATTTATAAGTACAGGTAAAAATATTGAAGCAGGGAAAATTAAAGATGCAATAGGGGAGATTTTTGATTTTGTCAGAAGTGCGAATAAATTTTTTGACAGTGAACAACCTTGGATTACAAGGAATACTAATGAAACAGCTTGTAAAAATACATTATATCAGTGTGTTCAGATTATTGCTAATTTAGCAGTTGTTTTGAATCCATTTTTACCATTTTCATCTGAGAAAGTATGTGGTTGGTTTGATATTGATAATACTTGGCAAAGAAAAGTGGTTGGGTCAGGCTATAAGCTTCCTGAAATAGAGATATTATTTAAAAGGATTGACAAAGAAGTTATTGAGGTTGAAACGAAGAAGATAGAAGCAATTTTGGAAAATATATAAATCATAAAATAGTTGTAAGGTAAAGGTTTGCTTCATGATTGATATTACATTGGTTATGTTTCAACTGATATCTTACAACTATTGAATTTTATGTTAGATATGGTAAAATTGAAAAATAGTGATTAAAAAAGAAAATAATTTAATGTGAAAGGTTGGTAAATATTATGGTAAATCCGGCATCAATAATGAAACTTATGAACGCAAAGAATAAATTTAGTGCAAATCATCCTAAGTTTGTAGCATTTCTTAGTATGATTTTTTCAAAAGGAATAACAGAGGGAACTATTATTGAGATAACAGTTACTAGACCGGGAGAGCAGCCGGTTACTTCTAATATGAAAGTACTTGAGGAGGACCTTGAGTTGATGGAAGAGTTAAAGACGTTGTCCAAATAAACGTTTGTGAAATGACGTTTTGTAAATGTATCGAATTGGTGGAGGTATTATGTTATGAGCGAAAGACTAGTCTTAGTTGGAGAGATGAAACAAAAGATTGTTCAAGCATTGGAATATGCAGGCTGGTATCCAGAACGAAATGTAGATATTTCAGAAATTGAATATTATTACAAGAAATTTGGAATTATACTCAGTTCTAAGGCTAAAGATTTCTTTCGTCAATATTATGGGATTAAGAGTAAGTGGTATATTGAATTTCATAATTTGGAGCATGGTCCGGATTTTGAGTTTGAGTTATTTCCATATCCAAAATGTTATGCAATTGATGTTGTGGACTTTATGTATGATGATGCAGAATATACTATAAAGTCAGAAGAATATGAAAGTGTATTGAATTTAGCACCTGAACAAAATAATATGGTTATGGTTGGAGAAATTGGATATTATTATCCGGCAAGGGTATGGATTGGTGAATGTGATAAATTATATGCTACACATGACTATGAGAGTGATGTACTTGTTTTTGATTCACTGATAGAGTTAATAGAATATGAAGTAAAGGGATGTGAGTTCACTTCTATTGCAATGAAATAAAATACAAAATATAAAGTTTGAATGAGTAAAATATATTCTTGAAAATACTGATGAGTATGATGATGGAAATGAGCGGGAAACTGTTCTGGAAATTAAGAATTGGATAGAAGAAAACTGTGAATAATATGGATGCAACTGATAGTTGCCATATAGTTGGTAGTCTGAAACAGAATAAATAGCTATAATGGTGTTATCAATTATATGGAGGTTAAAAGATGAATGAGAACCAATTAGGAGAGAACATAGCAAGGCTTAGAAAAGAAAAAGGCTTATCGCAGGAAAAAGTTGCTGAGTATATGGAAGTTAGCCGTCAGGCTGTGACAAAATGGGAAAGTAATATTTCAAATCCAAGTTCAGCGAATCTGATTAGATTAGCTGAATTGCTTGATGTAAGTGTAGATGTTTTGCTTGGGAAAAATGAACCGGAAGATATAAATACTTCTAATGATACAAAAAAATCAGATAATATAAAAATGAGTAAAGCACCTTGGTTATTTATTTGCTTATCAGTTATATGTATAATCGGATATATAGTTATAAGCAGTTTGTTTAATATATTTAGTTTTGGAACACTTATATGTATGTTTATTATTTGCTTTCCAATACAGTTGTTTATTCATATTTATTTTTCAAATGCAGTTAATAATGATTCATTTTCAGGAATTGCAGGATTTGATGGAAAAACAGAATATAATTATAACGAAGTAAAGAAAATGCTGGAGCAGATAGATTTAAATATTGGAATGCACTCATTTGTATGTGTTTTTTTATTAAGTGTAATAAACTGTGTAGATACAAGTATTGGCTGGTTGAATGGTTTATTAATTTTGGGCTATGTATTAAATTTTATATTAACAATACTTATAAATAATTATACAGCAATAAATGAAATATATTATAATGAAGAAGATAAGAAAAAAGCTATAAAGAGTATACCTGTAACAATAGTTTATATACTATTATTATTTTTAGGAATTGGTATTACTGTAGCAATATTTGAAATGAAGAATATTGAAAATAATTCAGTAGAAGCATTGAAAGTATGTGGATATCTTCTTGGTGGAATGCTTGCAGCAACTATAGGATTTTTTGTAGAAAATAATAATATAAATAAATGGAAGTCAGATGAAAAAATATATAGAGTAAATAAGCTGATTATAGTGTGTTTTATAATGTGTTTGGTATTATATGGATTTATGTGTATAATATAATTCTACGAAAACTCTTTAGTACAAAGTGATAATATTTGATAATTACGGAGGCAAGAAAATGGATTCAAACAAAATAAATAAATTATGGAGTATAAGTTTACTGATAATAAATATTGTAACACTTATTATTGTAATTCCTAATATTTTCGGAATAGAATTACCGGATATTATGAAGAGAGTGTTTGTGATAATAGATTTGATTGCACTTCCGTTTGTAGTATATTCAACATATAAGAAGTTTAAATTGATGAAAATTAGTAAGTCATAATAATATATAGTTATTAATTAATATTGTATATTAGGTTAAAAAAGTGTAATTATATGATGGAAGGAGCGTACAAAAGCATATTGTACAAATATTAGAATGGGAATTTTTAATGTAGAATTAAAAAAGGTTGTAGATGACAGTTATGAGATTGAGACAGGATTTGGGTTAAAGGACAAATTGATTGAAGACTTGAAAAGCGGTCTTGTGGGAGATATTAAAAAGTTTGCAATTATAACAGACTCAATCGTTGAGAATTTATATGCAAAGGATATTTATGAGAAAATATTAGATTCAGGGTTTAAGGCGGATTTGTTTGTATTTCCGGAAGGCGAAAAAAGTAAGGTTAGAAAAACAAAGGAAGATATAGAGGATGCAATGTTAGCTAAAGGTTACAGAAGAGATTGTTGTATTATAGCAGTTGGTGGTGGAGTTGTAACGGATTTGGCAGGATTTATTGCAGGTACATATGGTAGAGGTGTTCCGTTTATTAATTATGCAACAACTTTACTTGCGGCAGCAGATGCATCTGTTGGCGGAAAGACAGCAGTGGATACACCTCTTGCAACTAATCTTATCGGATTATTTAATCAGCCAAAGAAGGTGTATATTGATATCGAAACTTGGAAAACACTTCCAAAGAGACAGGTGTATAGCGGTCTTGCTGAGACTATCAAACATGCCTGTCTTGCAAGTGCAGATTTCTTTGAATATATTGATACTCATATGCATGAAATTCTTGATTTTGATGCAGAGGTTTGTTCATATATTGCAGAACAGAACTGTAGTATAAAATACAAAGTTGTAATGAAGGATGAAAGAGAAAGCGGACTTAGAGAAGTTTTAAATCTTGGACATACTGTGGGAAGAGCAATTGAGACTGTAAGTGATTATAAGTTACTTCATGGAGAGGCACTTTCGGTAGGAATGGTGGCAGAGGTTAAGCTTGCATATAAACTTGGTTATGTATCAGCGGATGAAAGAGATAGGGTTATCGCAATTCTTAAAAAGGCAAATTTACCGGTGGAAATTCCAGAGTATATAGATAGAGAAGCACTTGTAAAGAAGCTTTATACAGATAAAAAAGTTAAAAACGGTCAGCTTAGATTTGTAATTCAAAAGGGAATTGGTGATATCGTTGAATATAAAGAAGGTGTATTTGCTATTCCTATTGAAGAAGAGGTTGCAAGAGAAATTATTATGGATATGTAAATAGTTCGGCCATGTACTAAAAAGAAACCACGTAGTAATTGATTTGAGGTGAATGGCAAACTGTTTTAGTAAATAATTAAAATACAATGTATAGATAATGCCACTGTTAAGTCTTTTGGATAAGAAGAATATAACAGTGGCATTGATTTTATTAGAATTGTTAGAATTAAGTTTAAAAAATTAGTTTTCAGTATCTAATGGCAAAGGGGCAGTTCTTACACTTACACCGTTTACTTCGATTCGTTCATTTACTTCAATTACAAGACATTGTCTGCCGTCTACCATTTTTGTTTGAATAAGGTCTGTTCTTTCAGGATTAATTTTGATTACAACATCAGGTGTTTCAATATTGAATTTTTTGCCACTTGAAATATTAGCAGCGACAAAGGAAGGTTTTTCACCAACAGATTCTGTAAGTTGTTTTTCGATTATATTAATCTTTTCATCTGGAATATTACTCTCTTCGAAAATTCGTTTTACTTCGCTTTTTGTAAGTACTAATGGGTCAGGGGAATCCTTGCATTCTTCAATCATTTCGTTTAAAGTTTCATGGATTGTTTTGATTGTGTTGAAGTCACATTCCTCACCAAGTGCATCTGATATAAGGTTATTAAAGGTTTCTTTCTGACCGCCTGCTGATAAAGGTGCGTCAGAACCAATCATATTTTCAATAAATCCTGTTTGAAGTTCTTCAGGATTTTTAGAAAAATAAAGTGTCTGATGAATATCGGTATCTCTGTCATTGAAGGCAGGGAATAAGAATCCTGTTGCCGGAGCACCAACAATCCAATCACGAACGCGTTCACTTATGCTGTTCGAATCAGCATCATAACTTAAACCTGATTTTGATAAATTTACCGGGCAGATGCTACATAAGATATATTCATATACACTGTCGGAAGCATCAAACATTTCCGAACCATCTGTTGATTTACCCGGAACATCATACACACCATGAATAAGAACTATATAATAATTTGACGCATAAATATAGTTATCAATAATTTTTTGATAAAATTCATTAATTAATTCATCGTCCTCTAATTTGCTATTACGAAGCTTTAATAAAAATTCCTGTTTGCCTCCTTCAGCTTCTTCCTGCATTGGAAATTCAATGTTTAATAAGTTCTTTCCTATTGTGCCTGAAAGTGTACGTCTGAAAATCTCAAAATATTTAAATGCTTCTTCTTCTGAAAGGGCATGGAAAGCATCTTTTGATGTACATTTAATTTCTTTTTCACCATCGACGTAACAACCACATATTTTAGTGATTACGGAATGTTCAGGATTTAAAGTTTTCTTGATTTCAGATATTTCTTTTTTGTTCATAATATGTAAACTCCTTGTTAGACTATAACTGATTTTTAGATAAATTGATTTGGTAGAATATCGTTTTCGATTTGTTGTCCTACCGTTAGTATTGTATCATAATTTTGAGAATTGAAATAGTAAAAATAAATTTTAATATGGATATAAAAAACAGTTGCCACATCCTAAAATAAGGAGTATTATAGGGTGTTGAAATGGAAGTGATAATGTGAATGAAACTATTAGTATAAAGAAAAAAGAAATAAATCAGAAAAATCTTGGAATAGTGTATATTCTTATATCAGCTTTATTTTTTGCAATGATGAGCTTCTTTGTCAGAATGTCAGGGGATTTACCTACAATGCAAAAAGCTTTTTTTAGAAATTTTGTTGCCGCTTTAGTTTCAGGTATAATGCTTTTAAGAAGTAAGGAAGGATTTAAGATAAAAAAAGAAGGACTTCCATTTTTATTACTAAGAGCATCTCTTGGAACAATTGGTATATACTGCAATTTCTATGCACTTGACCATATGAATATATCGGATGCAAGTATGCTTAATAAGCTTTCACCTTTTTTTGCGGTTATAATGTCTATATTTATTCTAAAAGAAAAGGCTAACGGATTTGAGTGGATGACAATTTGTGTTGCGTTTATTGGAGCATTATTTGTTGTGAAGCCAAGTTTTGATGTAGAAGTAATACCGGCATTAATAGGATTTTTAGGAGGATTTTGTGCAGGTACTGCTTATACATATGTGAGAAAATTAGGTACAATGGGCGAAAGAGGTCCGGTAATAGTGATGTTTTTTTCAATGTTTTCTTGTATGGTGTGTTTGCCGAAAGTTTTATTTGATTTCCACAAAATGACATGGCTTCAGCTTATTTATCTTCTGCTTGCAGGAACTTGTGCGGCAGTGGGACAGATTTGTATAACAACAGCATATTCCAAAGCACCTGCTAAGGAAATATCTGTGTTTGATTATGCGAATGTCATATTTACAGCTATGCTTGGATGGATTTTTCTTTCACAATGTCCTGATAAGTTTAGTATAATAGGATATGTTATAATTATTGGTGCTGCAATCATAAAATGGAAACATAACAATAGAAATATAATTAGAAATTCAGATGGAGGAAATGACAAATGATAATGCATTTTTTTAATCAGGCAGATTTTGGAACAGTTGCCTTTTGTGGTATTTTATTTGCGTTTTTAGTTACCTGTTTATGTTTGTGGAAGGGAACTAAAATATTACCTAAAGATATAGGAAGAGATTTTGCACACGATGGTAAATTATCGGCAGGAAAACCAAGAGGTGCCGGATTTATATTTGTTTTGGTATTTGTACTTACAACAATTATTTTTGCAAAAGTGAATACGGAAATTATAATTTATTTGATACTCGTAGTTGCGGCAATGCTTACAGGATTTTTAGATGATTGTGCTAAGAATCCATGGGGTGAATACAGAAAAGGATTTTTAGATTTGGTTATAGCAGTAATGCTTGCAATTACATTTTTGAATTTTAATGAAAATACCATATTTATTGCAAGTATTGATAAATACATAACCATTCATCCGGCTTTGTTTGCAGTATTGGTTGTAATTTTAGTATGGGCTTCAATTAATGTGACAAACTGTTCAGATGGTGTTGATGGTTTATCAGGAACACTTACTATTATTACATTATTGTCAATTTATGTGATTGATTTTATAAAAATGATGGATAGTGATTTCTCATATCTTATATTAATTTTTGTAATTAGTATTCTTGGTTACTTGTGGTTTAATGCAACTCCGAGTAAGATGCTTATGGGTGACGCCGGTTCAAGAGCTATGGGGCTCTTCATAAGTATAGCAGTGTTAAAATCAGGTTCACCTATACTTTATTTATTGGTTGCAGGAGTTTTGATTATCGATGGTGGTTTAGGTCTTATTAAAGTCGCATTGTTAAGATTTCTTAAGATAAAGATTCTTAAGAATGTAAGAACACCGATTCACGATCATGTAAGAAAGGTGTGGGATTGGTCAAATACTCATACAGTATATAGATTTTCAATAATACAGGTTATTCTTTCGATGATTGCAATATTCCTTGTTGTTAAATAGAAATTATTTGCCATAATATTTTCGTAAGAGAAAGTATTATGGCTTTTTTTGTAGCAAAAGCCCTGCAAGCGAAGTAATGCTTGCATTTAACTTCATTTGCAGTGCGTAAGAACATCGAGAAGCTTTGCTTTGAGATGTTCGTGTGTGAAATCAAGTAGGAGTCATCATACTCGATTTGGCGATAATTAGGCATAAGTATGAACAAATTTAGAGTAACAGTTTATCTTTAATATATATTATAAGTAAATTGTACTTGCACTAATTGAATTGTAATATAGAACATTTGCTTGACTAAGAACAGTACTTAATATATAATTGTTGTTATATGTAGTTTTAAAAACTACATCGAATGGTAATTGATAAAATAATATATCTATAAAGTCGAGTATAATTTTGTTTATTTGGTTAATATTAGTAGATTATAGATTTGTAAATATATAGAAAAATGTTTGGAAATGAGGTTTATTATGAAGGTTAAGATTATTTCGGATTCGTCAGCAAATTTACGTTCATTAGAAGGTGTTGATTATACATCAGTTCCTCTTAGAATTGTAACAGATGAAAAAGAATATGTAGATGATGATACATTAAACATAGTTAATATGGTTGAAGAATTAAGCACATATAAAGGACGTTCCGGGACGTCTTGTCCGGGTGTTGGAGATTGGTTAGAGGCGTTCGGTGATGCAGACGAAATATATTGTGTAACGATAAGTAGTAATTTATCAGGAAGTTATAATGCGGTAATGACTGCAAAGAAGCAATATGAGGAAGAACATCCTAATAAAAAAGTATATGTTGTAGATTCACTTTCGGCGGGTCCGGAAATGAAACTTATAATTGAAAAACTTAAAGAATATGTTCTTGATGGTGAAAGCTTTGAATCTGTTTGCAAAAAGATAGAAGAATATAGAGAGAAACATACAGCACTAATATTCTGTCTTGAATCACTTAAGAATCTTGCTAACAATGGTCGTGTTAATAAAGCAGTTGCAGCTATTTCAGGAATTATTGGAATAAGAGTAGTAGGGGATGCAAGTGAAGAAGGGCAGATTAGACCTGTGGATAAGGCGAGAGGAACTAAAAAGGCGATAAAGTCGATAATTAATATTATGAAAAAACGTGGCTATAAAGGTGATACAGTTATAATTGACCATTGTTTGAATATTGAAGCGGCAAAGGCATTAAAGGAAGAGATAATTAGTGAGTTTAAAGAGGCACTTGTACGTATAGAAGAAACAACAGGATTATGTTGTTTTTATGCGGAAAAAGGCGGACTTATGATAGGATACGAAGTGTAGGTATGGATAAATGCTAAAAATGAGTTAAGGGAGTTATTTATTAGAGTTTTGCAAATTATTTAATATGATATAAACGAGTAGGTATTGAGCTGGTGTTATTGTAGATTGATGACATTAGAGAATTACCTACTCGTTTTTGTATGTGGTGTTCTGACATATCGGAAACAAACGACGAAGAGCGGATTTGTGGTGTGTGGCTAAGTGGTTATTTTAATTGGAGTGAAAAAAGTTTGTGATATTAATAAAATACTTAAGTTACGCAACTAATTAAAAAAAGATATTGAGTTATTTGGAATATAGGTGTATAATAAATGTAACAAGGATTAAAATGTTGTTTGAAAGTCTTTGCTTTTATGGGGAAGTTGAATAGCGTAAAAATGATGTTGTAATCAAACAAGAGAATAAAAATAAGAAAGGACATTGTATTTGAAGGGATTAGATAAAGAACATAAGGAAGTGAAGGGAATAAATACACCATATGATGATGCATTTAGAACAATGGTGCAGGAGTGTAAAACATTAATCATACCGGTAGTTAATGAAATATTTGGAACAGATTATAACGAAACGGTAAAGATAGATTTTGAAGAAAATGAGATATTTATGTATCGCGAAGAAGAGATGGAAAAAAGAATAACGGATTCATCATTTTCTATAACTAGTGAAGTGCAGAAAAAATACTATCATTTAGAATGTCAAAGTACAGTGAATGGTAGCATGGTGGTAAGAATGTTTGAATATGATTCGCAGATTGCACTAAAACATAGAGAAGAGGTAGGGAATGTATTAAATATGAAATTTCCTGAATCAGCAGTTTTATATTTAAGGCACAATAAAAACACGCCGGATTCATTAAAAGTGAATATAGAGACGCCAGGTGGGAATGTGAGTTATGATATAAAAACATTGAAAGTAAAAGAATACTCATTAGATGAAAT
>JAFQCK010000120.1 GCA_017416465.1 Lachnospiraceae bacterium
ATATTGCATACAAGTAATCATTACTGTTTACTTCATTTCGCTCACTTGTTCCTTGTTCCAGCAACAAACACTTTTTTTATGATACTGCATCTTAACGAGATAAACACCTACCATGACTACTATAATTCCTACTATTTCTTTTATTGAAATTGTTTCCGTAAATATATAATAGGAATAAATGGACGCAAGTGCCGGTTGTGAAAGACAGATAATGGAGGAAAGATTAACATTAATCTTCCCTTGACAATGTGCCAAAAGATTATGACCTATTACTTGTAAGCAAAGGGTCAATCCTAAAATAGGCCATAATTCTTGCACTCCATGAGGGATTTGAAAACCTTCTATTATATTTGATGTAATAAACAATGTTGTTGCACTTCCAAAGCCACTTACAAACATAATGACACTACTAGAAATTCTATCTCTTAGACGATATGAGATTAGCAAAAAGCTCGCATAAAAGAAAGAAGCACAAAAAGCTAAAAAGTCACCAAAATAATTGGATGTGCTTGGATTTATTTTGCCTCCAAGTAATACAAAAATTCCTAATAGAGTAACTGCTGCGCCTACGAAAAAATATTTAGGGATTTTTTCTTTAAAGAGAAAGTAAGAAACAGGTATAACCGTAAACGGTGTTAAATTAGTTAACAAATTCGCATTTGCAACTGATGTATAACTAAACGATAAATTCCAAAGAGATACATCTCCAGCAAGAAAAACTCCAGCAAAAAAAAGAATGCACACATCTTTTTTCCTTAACTCTTTCAAATTTTTATATGCGAGTGGAAATAATAATGGTAGCGAGAACAGCACACGATAAAATCCTGTGTTAATAGGAGACAATGAACTATATTTTACAAATATTCCTCCTGTGGCTAAAAATGCAACTGCCAATAATTCCAAAAAGATATCTTTTGTATTATTTTCTCTCATTTTAGTATTCATTTAAATAACTCTCCTTTGTTTATCCTTTTATCTAAAGTTATGATATACTAATTGTGGTACCTCAAAAAGCGCCACATGTACGTAAAAATACAGTGCCACCAAAGGAGACAACTTTTTATGATTTACATTGATAGAACCTGTAAAGAAACATTATACATGCAGATTTATCATCAGATAAAAACCGATATTCTTCAAGGAAGCTTAAAAGAAGGGGATCTTTTACAAGGAAGCCGCGGACTTGCAAATACTTTACACGTAAGCAGAAACACCGTGGATGCTGCGTATGGTCAACTATATGCAGAAGGATATATTTTTCCAAAAAAAGGAATTGGATATGTTGTTGCCTCTTTGCCTAAGCTGACTCTTTCAACATCTCTAGAAACAATAGAAAATGTAAAAGCTACACATAATAATCTCCTGCCTCCAAAACAAGAGCTGCCTATTCTATATGACTTAACAAATGGAAGCCATTCAAATGATTTGTTTCCAAAAACATTATGGAAGAAAGCAACCATTGAATGTATAGAGAAACTTGATTCAGAACAAAAATTAGCCAAAATAATCGATAAACAGGGCGAACTATACTTACGCCACACATTATTATCTTATTTAAAACGTATTCGAGGAATTCATTGCACGGAAGACCAAATAATTATTACATGTGGAATACAACAATCCTTGGAATACATATGTAAGTTACTTGCCAATGATAAGAGTTATGTTTTTATGGAAGAGCCCGGATATCATAAAGCCACTGCTGTTTTCCTTAATAATAATCTCAAAATACAGACAGTTCCTGTAGATGAACATGGCTTGATGGTTTCCCGTCTACCTGCTAACAAGGAGCATTGTATTTTATATACTACCCCTTCTCACCAATTTCCTACAGGAGTTACTATGCCAATCCATCGACGTTTGGAGCTCTTATCTTGGGCAAAAGAAAATCATTCTTATATTTTGGAAGATGATTTTGATAGCGAGTTACGATACTACGCAAAACCCATTCCTTCATTGCAATCCATAGATATGAATGACCGTGTCATTTATTTAGGAACATTTTCAAAAGCTTTATCTCCTACCATTCGAATGGGGTATATGATACTTCCACATAAGCTTTTATCAAGATATAATCAGATATTTCAAGATTATAATGCTACTGTCCCTATATTAAACCAATATGTTGTTTCCCATTTAATTGAAACAGGAGAATATGATCGTCATGTGCGACGTATGAATCATGTTTTTCGTCAAAGATTAGAATGTTTTGAAAGAGAATTCAAAAACATAAGTAGCAATCTAAAATTATCAAGTAATGGCAGTGGGCAGTATTTTTTACTAGAATTTTCTACCTCTGTTTCCCAAGATATTTTAATTAAAAAAGCTGCTGAGCAAGGTGTAAAAGTATATTCTACAATGCAATTTTGGCAAGAAAAAACGGATTGTCCACCAAATACTCTCTTTTTGGGATTTAGTAAAATTGATATTAAAAATATAGAAGATTGTGTCTCTAGGTTAAAAAAGGCATGGAGTGAATGGCTTTGATTGTTATTTTGTACTTATGAATGTACTTCAATGGGAATACAAAGGTGATGATAACCAGATTTGGAAAATTGAAGCAGTTAATTAATTCTCGCTAACTAAAAACGGTATTGTGCTTTGGCACATTTTTGCGCAAGCTAAAGTAATGTAAACAGTTCTTTATCTTGCGCTATTCTATGCCATTTCTCTATCTTATATTACACTTCCTTCTCCTCTAATGTCTCAAAGTTTTTCTTCTAATTAAATTTCTCTTATATAAATTTGATAACTCTCAAACTCCGTCGTAGCACCTTTTATATTTATTCCTGCATTTTTAAGAGCAATACCTGACATAATTTGTTTGGTACAATCAGCATTCAAATATGATATTTCATACTGTTTCTTTTCATCTAAACCTTGTATTTTCACGTAGATAGGAATAGGATTTGCTTCTACGCCATGATATACAGCACTAATTAGTGCTTCACTCTTATTTTCAGCTACGATTTCCCAAACGGTACAAATATCATCTGCAGAAGTCAAACGATAATATACACCGTTTTGTATCAAATCATAATATTTTTGGAATGTTTTAATCTGTTTTTTTACTTCTACTTTTTCTTCTTCTGTTAACTTTGTAACATCAAGCTCATATCCAAAGGTGCCTGCCATTGCTACAGTTCCTCTTGTGCTAAGAGACGTACTTCTTCCAGTTTGGTGATTTGGTATTGCAGATACATGAGCTCCCATTGTTGCAACAGGATATCCTAAAGATGAACCATATTGTATGCTAAGACGATTAATCGCATCTGTATTGTCACTGAGCCAAATTTGCGGTGTATAATATAACATTCCACAATCGTATCGTCCACCACCACCACTACATCCTTCAAAAAGCACATCAGGAAAACGAGTGGTTAATGTTTCCAACACATGATATAAGCCAAGAATAAATCTGTGTGCAAATTCACCTTGATGTGCTGCATCCAAATTATTGCTAAATTTATCACACATACTTCTATTCATATCCCATTTAATATAACTAATAGGCACCTCTGTCAGAAGCTGACTGATAACCTCTATGATGTAGTCACAAACATCATCTCTTGAAAAATCCAAAAGAAGCTGATTTCTTCCTAATGCCGGCATTCTTCCAGGTGCTTTTATAACCCAGTCAGGATGTGCACGATAAAGATCACTGTCTTCATTAATAGCTTCCGGTTCTAACCAAAGTCCAAACAGAATATTTTGTTCAACAATACGATTTCCTAATTCTTTTAATGTACAACCTAGTTTCTTTTCATTAGGATACCAATCTCCAAGTCCACTATTGTCATCATCTCTTTTTCCAAACCAGCCATCATCCAGTACAAATAGTTCAATACCAAGGCTCTGCGCTTCTTTTGCAATTTCTACAAGTTTATCTCCTGTAAAATCAAAATACGTTGCTTCCCAGTTATTAATTAATACAGGACGTCTTTTATTCTTCCAATTTCCCCTAATCACATTTTCTTTAATCGTTTTATGGTAGTTTTGACTTAATTTACCAAGTCCATTCGCACTGTAACTCATGATGACCATCGGCAATTCTAATGTTTGATCCGGGTCAAGTATCCAACTAAAATTGTCTGGATGAATTCCCATGATCATACGTGTTTGAGCCATTTGATCCTTTTCTACTTCTATCAAAAATTCACCACTGTACATAAAAGAGAATCCATAACAGGATCCATTTGTTTCCGTTGTTTCTTTCTCACATAAAATAGTAAACGGATTATAGTGATGGCTACTCGTTCCACGAACACTTCCAATTGAAGAAATGCCATGAGAAATAGCTCGTCTTTCTACATTTCTCTCCATTGCGTGACGTCCATGCAGTGTAATCCAATCAAACTCTCCATATGTAAAATCTAAATTCATGGATGCTGCTTTTTCAATAATAAGCTGTGCATTTCCTCTATTAATCAATTTCACCGTTCTAGTAATGACGTCCGTCTCTTCCAAAATACCGTACCACAGTTCAACAACTAATCCATTCACGTCATCTTTCATTGTTATACAAAGACTTGTTGATGGCGATGTACCATGCACAGATGGAAGACCGTTTATCTTATGAAATCCATCAAAAAACGCATGCTTTACATATTTTAGTGCAACTGTTTGATTTCCAGTTGATTCTTTTACCCTTAATCCTGTTATTCTGAAATCTCCTGTTCCATAACAACTATATTCTTGTGGTAACACATCTAGAGAATATGTTCTATCCATTTTTCCTGCTTCATAAGGATTAGCAGAAAATCCTCGATCCGCAAACGAAATTTGTGTATACATATCGGTATCATCAATCTGCGAACCATAATAGGTGTGTATCAAATGATTATAAGAATCCACTTTCATTTGATAAGTTGCATTTTTTGTTGTAACATTAAAAAGTTTTTTTTCTTCATTCCATGTTATTGGCATTATAGTTTACCTCCTGAAGTTGCAATTCCCTCAACAAATTGTTTTTGGAAAATAATATAAATAATTACCATTGGTACAATTGCCAGTACCGCAGCCGCCATCATAGTTGGATAATCACTTCCATATTGTCCCTGCATTTTTGCAAGTCCTGCGGATAATGTTGTTGTAGATGAGTTTGTACATACAATCATTGGCCACATCAAATCTTTAAATGCAAATAATGCAGTAAAAATACTTAATGACACCATAGAAGACTTGGTGAGCGGTAGCATTATAAATAAAAATCTTTGTACAATATTAGCGCCATCAATTTCAGCTGCTTCTTCTAATTCTTTTGGCAAGCCTTGATAAGCCGTTTTTAGCAGATATGTTCCAAATGCAGTTACAATACCCGGAAAAACAAGACCAGCTGTTGTATTTAATAATTTAAGTTTTGATACCATCACATACTGTGGAATAATAAATATTTGTGATGGAATCATCATTTGAATCAAAATAAGCGAAAAGAAAAAGTTTTTTCCCGGAAAGTTCAATCTTCCAAATGCATAACCTGCCATTGTTGCAGTGAGACATGCACAAATAATACGAAAAAGAATCATAAGTAACGTATTTTTATATAACGTAATAAAATTATAACTTTCCCATACAGCTCCAAAATTTTCCCAGTGCCAACCGGATTTTGGGAAAATATAAAATGGATTAACTGATATAGCTTCTTGATTTGTTTTTAGTGCTGTTAATATCATCCAAAAAAACGGAACAAGCATAACACATGCCATAAGTATCAGGACGCTATACATAAGAACTTTATTTAACTTGTTTGATTTCATAGAGCTTCCTTTCTAATTGTAAAATACAAATTTCTTTTCCAGTTTCTGCAATATAAATGTAACGAGCATAATAAATATGACTAATACCATTACAAGTGCTGCACCATATCCTTTATTTCCATTTGTGAATGCATAGGTATAAAATAAATATACAATAGATTGTGTTTTGAAAAGTGCTACATTTGTTTTATCCATGACCATAAACATAAGATCGAATATGGTTAATGCTCCAATAATTCTGGTTTGAACAATAAAAAACGATGTAGGACTTAATAATGGTATTGTTACTGAAAAGAATTGACGTACACTGCTTGCACCATCAATCTCTGCTGCTTCGTAAAAATCTCTTGGTATCTCCTGAAGTCCTCCAATAAAAAGAACCATATTATATCCTATAATCGACCAAACACCGATAATTCCAATAGAAATCCAAGCTATGTTAGGATTTGAAATCCAAGCGATATTACCATGAAAAACATTATTAAGTAGACCGAATTGTTGATTAAATAGCCATTTCCAAACCATGGCAACCGCGGCTGGAGCACACACCATTGGAAGAAAGAAAATCGTTCTAAAAATAGATTTTCCAACAATTTTTCCTTGTAAAAACACAGCAAGTATCATAGAAATTGATACACCAAAAGGTACTTCTATTAAAGTATATTTGATGGTGTTAAATAAAGCCTGCCATGTTTCTTTTGAAGATAAAACGGCACTATAATTTGCTAATCCCACAAATACGTTTCCTCTTCCAAAATCTCCTGTTTTACATAAAGACTGATACATAGTACTAATCGCAGGATAAAAATTTAAGAGAAGCAAACCTAAAATGGTCGGAGAAATAAATAATAAACCCCAAATAGCTTCTTTTTTCTGAGCTGTTGTCATTTCCTTCTTAACACATTTATTCGTTTTCATATATATTCTCCTTAGAAAGATAAGTCACTGTCATATTCTTATTTTGACAGTGACTTATATCAATATCATTTTTGCTATTCAGCTGCAATAGCATCCTCTATGATTTTTTGTGCATTTTCACATGCCTTTTCCATCAGAGACGCATCATTTGGATTCTGCCATGCGTCAAGAAAAGCTCCTTGCTGTTGAATGGCATCTTCCCATACTACCGTATTTCTTGTATATGGACGGAAAAATAAATCTCCTTCCTTTTCAGCTCTTACAAAAGCTGATACATCCATACCTGAAAATGCATTTGAGAATTCCTCTGAAACACCAATCATACCACCCATAGTAACTCCAAGTTTTGCCTGCTGCAATTGCCCTTCTTCTGCGCAGAAATATGCAATAAGATCATAACAGGCTTTTGGATCTGCAACATTTGCATTTGCGGCCCATCCAAGTCCATTATAAGCAGAATATCTTTCTCCCTTATCACATGTCGCATTTCCATTTACATCTGCATAAGGAAGCATTGCCCATGCGTAGTCTGCTGCATTTTCTGCTGTATAGAATGAATTAATCATCCATGATCCTTGTGTAATCATTGCTGTTTTTCCTGATTTGAATAATGAGTCTGTTCCCGTTTCAGCCACTATGGTCTGTGGTGCTCCAACAGTTAACAGCTTACGCATCATTTCCATTCCTGCTTTTCCTTCATCTGATGCTATTGTAGATCCCTTATGATCATCTGTAATAACCTGTGCACCATACGAATATACAAGGTTATACCAACCATCCTGATTGTTTGATGAATTCATAGCCATACCATATACTTCTCCATTTGACCCTTCCGTAATGGATTTTGCAGCCTCATACATGTCTTCCCATGTCCAATCATCCGTAGGATGTGCTACATTATATTGATCAAAAATTGCTTTGTTATATAATAATGCAATTGTGTCATGATCTTTTGGCAACGCATACTGTTTTCCATTGCTACTATAAAGATTCCAAACACCTTCATAATAGTTTTCTTTCTTTATTGTGTCATCCGCCTCGATATATGATGTAAGGTCTAAAAGAATATCGTTTTCCATATACATCTGAGCTGTGTTGGAATGCATCCAGAACACATCTGGCATTACGCCTCCTGACGCCCCTGCTTCTAATAAAGTCCAGTAATTGTCCCAATCAACTACTTCTATCGATACTTTTACTCCGGATGTTTCTGTCCACTTATCAGCAATTTGCTGTAGTCCTTCTCTTTGGTTATTGTCCCAAATATTAATTTTAATTTCATCAACAGAATAACCACTTTCACTTGTTGTTGTTTCATTTGTTAAATTGCTTGTTTCTTCATTACTTCCACATGCAACCAATGAAGAAGTCATAAGTACTGCTAAAATCATTGAAACTAATCTCTTTTTCATCTCTTTCTCCTTTTACTTATACATTTTTTGATAGGTTTATTTTATACATTTCATTTCTATATGTATATGTTATAATGGTTATATAATTTGTCATTTTGTGACTTTTAACATCATTTTTAAAGAGGAAAGGAAAATAAAATGAAAGTAAGATTATCTGAAACAGGTTTTGATTATTGTGCATTTCTTGATTATGATACATCGAATGACTTTTGTTTATATGAAATTGGAAATTATAACTGCCCTCCTGGATACGGATATGGTCCTACCATTCGTCCTAGATGTATTTTTCATTTCGTTACATCAGGTTCCGGTACACTTTACCTCGAAAACAATATTTTTAGAATTGGACCAAGGCAAGGATTTCTAATTCCTGCAAATAAAAAAGCTTACTACGAAGCAAGCGTTGATGATCCATGGTCATATATTTGGTTTCATATAGATGGTGATAGATGGCCTGAAATAATGTATACAGCAGGTCTTGATGTAGAACATCCGGTATTTATACCATCTGAAGATTCTAATATAATTGAAAAAATTTATTTTGAGATATGTGAGAATCAAACACGTGAACTGTTTTGTATAGGAAAGCTGTATGAATTGTGCGATTATATTTCAAATGCTTCTGCAAATAAAGTGCAAACAGAATATAATCCACATCTAGATTATGTAAAAAAATCAATAAAATATATTCAATTGAAATATTCTGAACCACTTCATGTAGATGATATTGCAAATATATGTGGTCTAAATCGAAGTTATTTATCAAGACTTTTTAAAGATGCAACAGGTAGCACGCTTCAACAATATCTTATAACTTACCGAATGAAAATGGCAATAAAACTCATGAAAGAAACGAATTATGATATTCAACATATTGCATTTTCTGTTGGATACTGTGATATTTTCACATTTTCCAAAGCCTTCAAAAAACACTTTGGAATAGCGCCTTCTTTATATATGAAGAAATATTTTGACCAAATAGAATAGCCATTTTTCTAGTACATAGAAAAGCGGCAATGATACTACTATCACTGCCGCTTTTTTAATGTTCCCTGGGGGAATCGAACCCTCAACTGCCCCTTAGGAGCACGAGTCAGTGGTGTCAATTCCAGTCAAGGTCGGTTCATATTTGTTAAGGAAAGTCTTGATTTTTCTGACTTTCCTGTCATTCTTTGTCAAGATAAGTTAATAGAAATTATTCTCTGTAAAACGCTTCGTGTTAGCAAGTTGTTAGATTTGCTAACGAATGGGCAAAGCCATTCGGTTCCATCGAATTCATTGATATGGCTACCATTCACTCTTTGCTGCATTGTAATGATAGCACATTATTTCTATTAGATTATGTTTATTATATCGTGTATGAGGTCGGATGTCGATGGTTTTTTGACCATAATTGGGTAGTTTTCACTTCTTACAATAGCTCTAATCTCAAAAATGTTCCCTAGGGAAATTTTAACGGTCTCATTGAAATAATCATATTATATCTACTCCATGCTTTGCATTATGCTGTCTTAAAAACTCTGCTACTTCTGTAAGATTTTTCTGTTCTGCCAAGTCAAGTGCTGTCTTCTTCTCCTTATCAAGTGAATTAATATTAGCACCATTATCAATTAAAAACTGTAATCCTATCAAGTTCTTTGCCTTAGCAAAATTATGCATTGTTGGTATCTTCTTTCCTTCATCGTCCAAATCAAGACCTGTTTCTTTTATCATCTGCAATAATCTGTAATTTGTATTCTTGCAGAAATATCCAAAATATTTTGCAAGTATTTCCTTATCAAATTGTTCACGATAATTTTCATATATGTAACATACTATCTCAAACGAATATCGCAACGCATCATCTAAAGCCGTGCCTCCCATAACTGATTTTCCAATATCTGCTCCCTTTTCTGCAATTGCCTTAAATGCTTCTAAATTATTATTTTGTGCACAAATCTGTAACGGTGTTCCATAAAGATTAAGTCTCATATTAAGCTGATTTTTGCTTATCTTATCCTTTGACAACAATTCCATGATTCTGTTATTGTCATTTAAGAAACAAGCATATACTAATGTCTTCTTTACCTTTTCTTCCTTTATTGCATCATTCAGACACTTTTTTTGGTATTCCCCTTCCGGTTCCAAACCATACTCTTGATATATAACAAGTTCTATTGGATGAAACACATTTGGATTATATTGTGATATATAACGTTCTTCAACACATTTTTTCCCTTTCAATAGAAAAAGATAAACTCCATGTGCTGCCCTTATTTTATGCAAGTCACTATCTATCTTTATCCACATTTCTCTTACTCTCTCAATATCAGATACTATTTGATTTCCACAAATAATATCCAAATCATGAGAATAGCTTTGAGGAGTAATACAAAAGGATGCAATTCTTTCCTCCTCATCATCTATTGTATTTATAACAATTTCTAGCCATCTCCTTACTTCACATATCGCTTTTTCACTTACTTCCGAATTTTCCATGTTTTTCCTCCAATATGGTATTTTTTCATTAATCATTGTTTTGATTAACTCATAATCATGTTCAGCAAAATAATTATCCATACTTCATTTGTCTATTATAATATCATGATACCTTAATACAGAAAAAAATACGCACTGTTAGTCCTTTTTTAGCATTATGTTAGTTGTCAGTCAGTATTCTGTTAGTTGTCAGTCAGTATTCTGTTAGTTTTCGCTCCAGAGACAATTAATTCTCTCCCTCAAACATCTCTTCTGAACACAACTTATATATAAATTCTTCAAAATTCTCTGCTAATACAGTAATTGCATAATCCCATTCCTGATCAATATGTACTACTTTAGGTTCTCCATTATTCCCACACTCTCTATAATCTAAGAAAATCATATCATGTCCAGCAGACGGACAATCACAGATTGCCACTCCTATATTCGGATATTCCCAACATTCAATCCAAAATTTACTACCAAACTCTCCACATAATGAATTCCTTTTATTTCTACCTATACCAAGTATTCCTTCTATCGCAACATGGTCTTCTGCCCACGATGTTGTTGTTGGGCTCGGACAACAACATTTTTTTGGTATTCCTCCATTATGTTTTTTCATCAAGTAAATGTATGATTCTGGTAATTTATATCCCAAATCTTTTTCAACATCTTGTATCATTTCTTCAGTTACATTTTCCGATACATATTCCTTCATTGCGTACTCGCTATCATTCCAAAAATCTTCTAAATCAACATTCTCAAACATAGACTACCTCTTTTATAAACTTTATTTCTTACATGCTTCAATCTCTTCATAAGACTCAGAGTCTTATCACGATATTACATAATATTCATTATCAAGACTTCTACGACTATTTATCTCATAGCTTACATTTTCCTTGTTTACCTTTCTAATATTTAAATCTTGGCTTACTTTTAAATACATTTTACAATTGCTTATAAACTTGCTCTAATGAAACATGTGGCTTTTCAGAATAATCTTTTATACATGACCATTCAAGCTTTTTTTCAGTATATCCAGATTGTTCCCATGATTTGTATGAACGAATATATGTGTATTGTTCCTTATTCAAGCTTTTTATTTCAAATATGTGTTCTTCCGAAAATCTACCAATAAAACCATATTCATAAATTCCGCTCTCATCTCGCATAAAACCAAGAATATATGCTTTTTCATCATCTTTACTAAACTCTAAGCATTCTAAATGCATCTGCTCTTCATCCGCAAATAGAGTATTTAAAACTGTATAATCGAAAGTATTGTATACTGTAAGCTGCGTTCTCGTAGATCGAAGTGGTTTTTCAATATTATACAGTTTTTTTCCGTCAGGTGAAAATGTAATTCCTTGATCTTGAGCAATACTTTTAGTAATCACAATTTTTTTTAAAAGTAGACTTCTGTCAAAATCATAAACAGCCAATAAACCTTCTATTGATTTTGCAACAAAAATATTGGTTCCCGGCTGAAACACTCCCACATAAGCAGATTTTATATCTTTAAATCGATTTATTTCTTTGTTATTTTGGTCGTACACATATATTGATGAACCATTACAACCAACACGATATGTACCATTATCATAAAATCCCCAAAACTTTCGCATTTAATTACCTCCATTAAACCTGCTAATCTCTATTTCATTATACAATCCATTATTTATAAGAAAATTACCAAACACGTTATCTATGTTTTTTATTTCTCTTGACAATCCTTCATAAAACATATTTCTAACCATCGGTATTGCTTTTGCCATTTTTTGTCGCCCATCTATTTATTTCGAAATACTTTCATCAACAGTTCTGGATCGACTCCATTTGGAACTGTTATTGTATTACCCATTTCTTCTTGACCATGCATTTCAGGATTGAGATTCTTCTTAGTTATAAAATGCATTTTCAATAAGCTTTGCGTTCTTTCTTCTATCTTCATTTAAAATGTGGCCATATACTTCTGTTACCATATCTGCCTGTGCATGACCTGAATCTCCCTGGACCGCCTTGATATCTCCACCACTCAGTTTCAACTTATAGGTTACACTGGTGTGTCTGATACTGTGAAAAACTACATCCGGTAATCCTTGTTCATCGATTACTTTCTGCATCTTGTCTCTTAAATAGCTTTCTCCAAGTGGTAGTCCAACCATTACAAGATTATAATTATGATACTCTCCACCGAACACTTCTATCAATTCATCCTGTTCCTTCTTCAATTCCACAAGACACATTGCAACAGATTTTGGTATAAATACTTTTCGAATACTGCTTTCTGTCTTTGGTGTTTTCAATACTCTGACTGTCTTGTTGTTCTTTCTTGTCGAAGGAAATACAAGAATTACATCTTTTGAATCCAACTCCTCAATTGCTCTTTTAGATACACTTTCCACTTCTTTGTTGATGATGATATATGTACTATTTTTCTCCATCGCTTCCTCAGACATTTCCACACAATCCCATGTCAGTCCTAAAAGTTCACCAAGTCTAAGAGTTGCTGTAAAACTAAGATGAAATGCTACTTTTAGCCATTTATTGTCACATGCATCTAATGCTTGCATCAACATTTCAGCAGTCCAAATTTCTCTCTCTTTCTTTTTATGCTTGGGAACTGTTGCATCTATTGCCGGGTTCTTTTCCATCAGTCCCCATTTTACTTCCTGTCGGAAGCAACTTCTAAGAATCTTATGGATTTCATTAACTGTAGATGTTGAAATAGTCGCTTCTTTGCTCATATTCCTAGAACTTTTTACTGCCGGCATATTCAATAATTCCTTGTAGTACTTCTCCATAAAATGATTATTGATATCCGTTAGCTTAGTGTTTCCGATGGTCGGGATAATGTAATTATTGATTAATCCGACATTACCGTCATATGTTGATACACCCCACTTGTTATATCCATAAATCTTTATATATTCTTCCAACACTTCTTTTACTGCAACACATGTCGGAACTTCGAACTGTCCTACTGACATTTTGTATTCGATTTCTTTTTTACGTTTATCCGCTTCACGTTGTGTATCAAACCAAATCACACACTTTTCAACTATCCAAAAAATAGAGGCATAACTGATACCTCCATCTTCCACAATATCTGTCTTTATCAAGATTCCATTTCTTGAATTACCCAACAACCATTTGCTCCAGTTCCTTCATAATGTACTTCTAGCATTTCATTTAGAATCCTTTGTATTGTGCGTATACTTAATCCTGTTTTTTCAGCAATTTCTTTCCTCGTAATTTTAGGATTTGCAAGTATTAATTCAATAATCTTTTCCTGGGTGCCATTCTGAGTGCCATCCTGAGTGCCATTCTGAGTGCCACTTCCTCCAACTTGCAATTCTGGAACTTTTTCTATCGGAATAGTAATTTCAAAAATATCCTCTTCTACGAATTTAGGTGTTCCGCCAGAATACATTTTTGTATACTTACTTGTATTTCGCATTCCAGAACCTAATTCATCTGCATATCCAATTTCTCTAAACACCTTCGAAATTGGTGGATTTTTTGGAAATGGATCAAATCTATTAAGTTGCAACTCACCATGCCCATGCGGTAAATTACCATTCTTAGTATATACACAATCTCTTTCAATTACAAATTGTGCTGTATATCCACTCGAATAATCTCTATGAGCCAAAATATTAGAAACTATTTCTCGCAATATCTTATCTCTTGCACTTATGCTTTGGTCTCCTTCTGTCACAAACACATCATTTAAATGTTTCTTCCCAAAGTCCATCAATCTTCTGAAACTATCTACTAAGTTAGTGATAATCACTTCTCTATCATCATATCGATCTAAATTCTGAACTCGATATATCGCATCTGTCTTATATTGAGGAAGTACCGACATAATAGTATTGTCTTTACCAAATAATAAAATAGCCGCTAGTGTAATTCCTTCTTTTCCTGTATCTGAATCTGTTAAAATCAAACCAGTACTTCTTAAAATTTCTACTTCATCCATATCGCTCCATGGATGATTCTCCACTCTTGACATTGCCATTTTCTTTGCTCTTCGAATAACATCAAAATCTAAATGTTCTATTCCTAAATTAGGATATACCTTATTAACAAAATATGTTCCTTGTTTTCGAGCATATAACTTATAAACCAGCTCAGCGTTATCTGTAATATCAATATCCCCTTCATATGTTCTATCCCAAATACGACCATTTAATCTACGTACCTGTGTCCCCTCAGGTATTCGTATATAAATTATTTTCTTATCTTCAATCTCATATACAACAGGAGACAAGTACATTGGGGGATAAATTTTTAGTGGATTGTTTATAGATGTTGTAAAATCTTTTAAAATTTTATCAATACACGTCGGATCTACACCAATAATCTTCTTCGTCTTATCCTCAATCCCCAAAAACAAATCTCCGCCTATTCTATTATTGAATGAGCAAACTGTTTCATATACATCTTTATTTAAAGCTCTTTCTGCTTTTTTGAATTCAACATCAATCTTTTCACCAGTCTCTATCTTCTTTATCAATTCTTGTATCATTGTATCCTCTTCTTTCCCATTTGCCCCTATTTATTCTCTGAAATTTATAAATTATAAATATCTATACTCAAAAAGTTCCCAAATTAAAAGAAATGACGGGAAATTCTTCCCGCCTACAGTGGTCCAAAGAGCTCTTGCCCAGACCAAAACTGTGACCAATTACAGTTTCTATTCTATGTTAAAGGTATCATAAATATACAAAATCTGCAAGAATGTAAATACAAACTTCAAAAAGACTATTTGTGGGACATCTCGAGGACATAAAAATTATATTCGACATCACATATCATATTTTTTAACAAAAACGGCAATGACTTTCATCATTGCCGTTTTTGTTAATGTTCCCTGGGGGAATCGAACCCTCAACTGCCCCTTAGGAGGGGGCTGTTATATCCATTTAACTAAGGAAACACGTACAATTACTATTATTTAGATAATTATCGTACTTAATTATTATATCAGAAGTTTTGTTGATTTCAATAGTTTTTACTGTGGAAATTCAATATAGCCTTGTAACCAAACTGTTCCTTTAAATCTTCTACCCACTGCCGGTTCTCCAAAGAGATCCTCTTTGTTAATACATACATCAAATGTGAGCTCATTACATTCGATTGTCATAAACACTATTTCTTCTTTTGTCATACGGTTCAGTTCCTGATGATATTCTACAATCTCGCCTAGAATGGAATATTGATCACACTCTACTCCATAAGGCATAAAATAAGTATCAACAAG
>JAFQCK010000022.1 GCA_017416465.1 Lachnospiraceae bacterium
ATTTTATTATCATCAAAACTTACGTACGTATTACTTAATGAAACACTATTTCCAGAAATACTTCCATATGTAGATTCAATAAATATCTTTCCTTGAGAATATTCTCAAATAGATTCGAAGTTGATTAATTTATCAACATTTAATTGAGGAATATCTATTGAATGGCTTGTATTGATAGCTGTAGGACCTGAACCTGTTATAACTAGTCTATAAATAGGTTTACCATCTATTCATGTTCCTATGATAGTTTCATCCGTTGAATAGATATTTTCTTTTTTATATGTTGTGAAGAATATCTTAACATTAGATGATGTTGATGCTGAAAAAAGCATTGATAATGTTTGATTTTTACTAACTGGAAACATTATGGAATTTTGTCCAGATCTACCATTATTTAGATATGCATATGTTCCTGTTCCACTTCTAGTAATCTGAATTATAGAAGAGCTAGATAATGTTACATCTAATGTTACATATCCGGAATCAGGAGATATTCATGAATATCTATCATAACTAGTATCTGATTGCTTTTCCAAAACAAATGTCTGAATATTATCTCAATCTAAATCTGAATTATAACAAACTCCATTAGTACCCTTTAATGACTCTAATCATTCTTCTTCGGTACCTTCAAATCCATCTTCTTTAGCTATTTCATATGCAGATTTACCATCTATCTTATCACTTCAATTCAAACCGGATTCTGTACTGGAATCCTTAATTAAAACTTGTCCATCTGCTCCATTCTCAGGCAATATTATATTTGAATTACCTCCGGAAGTATCAATATTCTTTAATAACTCATCTATTTCTTCTTTAGTGTAAATATTGGCCGGACTGGATATAACTGAAGCTCCGAATAATAAAGCTTTACCAGATATAGCTTCTGAAAATATTAATTTTATTTCATTGTCACTTTGAAATTGAATTTCAGATTCAACTTGTTTATTCCCATCTGAATCATAAACAATAACAAATAGATCTTGAGTGTTTAGATTATGATTAATTATTCATTCAGTACTTTCTGTATCTTGTTCGAATTTAAATGATGAATTAACTCTTGTAAAATCTAATATGTTTAATCATTCAAGATTTCCTGAAATTTGACTTAATGAATAGATGTACAGACCATTTTCCTTAAATATGACTGTACCTTCAGATGGATTCTCTGGAAAATCGTTAAATTTATTTAGAATGTATGTACTATTTTTAAATTCAAGATTTGATAATACTCTCATAATTCTACTCCTGGTTTTAGTATTGAATTATTTATCCAGTGAATAGAATTATGAATTTATTTAATTGCTAATGCCAATCCTCCCATAATATTTGTATTTTTAAATCCATCACCACCTAAACCATACTCTCCAGCAACACAAGCTGAATCTATGATTATATCAGGACCACATATTTTATATCTTAAGTATGAAGGTGTTGCATTTAAATAATATTCATCTCAACCATGTTCAGGTTCAATTACGTATGAAGAAAAAGTGAATGCTCAAATACATAATCATAAATTTCCATAATTAGGCGATTTTAACTCTCCACAACAATATCTTCTACTATTACAGTAAGTTCTAACAATTAAATTTGTTACATTTTCTATATCAATTAAACCGAACTGCAGTTGAACCTTCCTCCAATTGTAATCCCTTAGCAACTCCAGCTACATCTGCATAAGCAATTGAGCAATCAGTTCGACCTGTACCTCCCTTATTACATGGTAATACAGGATGATTAGATAAATCAGTTTTCAAACATTTTGAAAAATTTAAATTTATATCGGAAGCTTTTATTAATTCTCCGGATTTGAATATCTTCATTACACTTTCCTCACTTGAATTTCTGAAAATTCATACAAATTTATGGGGAAAAGTAAATATAACTCTGAAAAACTCACATAATTATTCTCAAAAATATAGTTTAATCCTAAAATCAAGAACGATTAACATGAGAATATTATATGAATAAAATGATTTTATAAACAATGTAGAAAAACTTTAGCGGAGGATAATTTATAGATTAATTTAGAATTTAATTTTTTGGTGGAGTCTGAATGACTCCATTCTATGGAGCATAGGATAACTGGTAAAGTATCCTCTAAGATAATACATAATAACCGAATGAAGAGCTACATAATTGAGCTAATTCATTCAATTATTAAATCAATAATTTTAATCACAGAAACAATTTTTAGAAATTTTTCTAAATCATCTCATTGACATTTCACCTCCTTATTATATTTCAAAAATTGCATGTAAGCTCATACATGCAATTTTTGATTTTAAATTTGAGGAAAATTCATTTTATTGATTACTAAATTAATATATTAATCAATATAAGTCACATTTATAATAAGATTAGTTTACTTTTCTTCATAAATTTGTATGAATTTTTGAAAATTCAAGTGGAGGAAAGTAATGGCATTTAATATAAGTACATTATCTCTTTCAAAGGGAGAATTAGTCAAAGTAGATAAATTGAATTTCTTAATAGATTATGTAAGACAATTAAATTCTAGATTAACTACATTGAATAATAGTATAAATTCATTGGATAGAAAAATAGATATATTAAAACCGAAAAAAGCTACAATTGTAGATTTGAATGGTAGATTACCAGTTAGAGTTCCTTCTGGTGGTACTTGAATGTACTTTGTTATATATCATGTTGATTCCGAATGAGCTTGACCTGGAGAACATATTCAATATGCACCATATGAAGGATTTATTTCTTATGGTGGAAATACTGATATTGTTCCAGGTGGCTCAAAAATACATGAATCAACATTTTTAAAAGATGGTTCATATAAACATATATATGTAGAAGGATTTGCTTGACGAGTAGAATAATTAAAAATAGTTTCTTTTCTTTCTATTTTTACTTTGAAAGAAAAGAAACTATTTTTTTTAATATGGCTCTGTTCTAAGAAAGGGTTTACGAAGGGTTAAACTCTTGATATTATTCATCATAACGAAAAATTCAAGGATTTAACCAAAATGAACCTTTCCGAACTCATCCAATCCCTCACCCCAGATCAAAAATCCCAACTCCTCAAACTTCTTCAACACGAACAAAACTCCAACTCAAACCTCATCGAAGCCAAATTCTCAAACGGCCTTTTCTGCCCCAAATGTGGATGCACAGAAAACATCACCAAATTCGGCTTCAAAAACAACCACCAAAGATTCAGATGCAAAAACTGCGGTCGCATCTTTAATGAACTAACAAACTCCCCACTCATGGGCACAAAAAAAGACATCTCCATATGGAAAAAATACCTTGAATGTATGCTAAACCACTACACCATCAGAAAATCAGCCAAAATATGTGGCATCACAACAACTACAGCATTTGTCTGGAGACATAAAATACTTGATGCAATATCAATCAAAGTTGATAAGGATGTTAAATTGAGTGGTGTAGTGGAGGTGGATGAAGCATTTTTCAATATATCATATAAGGGTTCAAGAAATATGCCTCGAAAACCACATAAACGAGGAACTAAAGCCGGTAAAAGAGGCATATCAAATGAACAGGTATGTGTCCCCTGTGCAATTGACAGAAATAAAAACTCATATGGAAAAATATCAAATTTAGGACGAGTGACTATTTCGACATTGAATAAAATGTTTGAGGGTAAGATTGAGAATGATTCGATAATATGTAGTGACAGTAATAGTGCGTATCGGAAGTTTTCAGAAGGTGTTGGGTGTCGGCATGTTGAGGTTGAGTCAGGTAGGTATAGGAATGGAGTGTATCATATTAATCATATAAATTCGTATCATTCTAAGTTGAAGACGTTTTTGAGGAGATTTAATGGTGTATCGACTAAGTTTTTGAATAATTATTTGGTATGGAGTGGAAATATGATTGATGATTTAGGTGATTTGGTGAAAATTGTATGTGCTCAAAGATATAGGACTTTTAGTGATAGAGGCTTAATTCCTGTAATCTAAAAATCAAGCAAAGTTTACTTTCTAGTATAAAACAATTAAAATAAAACTAGGTCAATATTTGATATACCAAATATTGACCTAGAAAAACAGTTGTATTATTTTGATTCTCTAATTTTAACTTCAAATGAAGTTATTAGAGAGTCAAAAGTAACATCTGTATTTGTAAAATGACATGTGAATATCAACATTATACCTAAAATAATAGGTATGATAATTGAAGTTAATGTCAAGTATCACAAATATAGAACACTGTTTTTAATTGTGCAGTGAAGCATAAAATCTCCTTTGAGTCTATAATAAAAATAGACTCAGAATGAAAAAATTATTTTTCACAATCACAATTTAAATAATTGGTACATGATTAATTGGATAAAGTCAATATGTCATGTACCAATTATTTTGAAATGAGTTTTGAGTTTTTGATAATAACATTTATTAGCATATATCCATCGCATTTTCCTTGAATTTCGATAACACTTCCTTTGTTTATATTTTCCAACCCCTCAGCATCATCCTCTTCAAAAAAGCATTGTACATTCTGCATTTCGTCCATTCCAACAAGTGATACATATATATCACCTAACAAATCCCTCGATATTTCATTAACAACACCTTTAACTCTCAAAATTTTACCTTTGTATTTCTTATCACTTGAAAATTCATTTGCATCATATTCATATGATATTTGAGGAGCTTTTATTGAAATTATATCAGATGCAAGTGCATAAGTGCTTAAACATATGACTGTAATGATTACTATGATAATTTTGTTCATTATATATCTCCTTCTGCTTGGTTCCAATGACAGATTTATATTTAATCTGTCATTGGAAGTATTATTATTCATTGGTTTGTTTTTTGATTATGCCTAATTGAGTTCTGGCTATTTCGTTTTCTGTTTCAGTTCCTGCGAATTCATAACCTTGTTCGATGAGCTTAGTTGTGTACATTTTGTTATATTTGAAAGCCATAATGAGGGTTATGATCGGGAACCAGCAGAAGCATAACATTATAATACCAGTAAATGTATCACCTCGCATAATTGCAGGGATGCCTGACCAGCAGAAAGTTGTCCAGCTAAAGCCGTAGAAGCCTTTTTTGACTATACCAGTTGATGGATTTTTCATGAGGATTTGTGTTGCCATTTGACACCTCCAGAATGTGGTTTGTTTTTTGTTTACTAGGCTATAGCCAAGTGGAAGTCAAGAAGTTCTAGGCTACATCCAAGTGAAAATTTGGAGGTGGGTGTATGCCTTTGGTGAGTAGGTTGGGGGAGTTGATGGAGGAACGTGGGATGACGTATGAGGAGCTACAATATAGATCAAAAGTAGCCCCTGATACTGTAGCGAGAGCAAGGGATGAGCGAATTGCTACATGTAAGCTGTTAACACTTGAAAAATTGGCTACTGCTCTTGATGTTGAAATCTGTCAACTTTTTCAACATATTAAAAAATAAACCCTTTCTTAGAACAGAGCCTTTAATATAATGTTTTATATTTCAATGAATTTATTTTATTTTGAAATATTTTCATATCATCTAAATTTTTTATATCCTTTAACTTAAGAAGGAATTGATACATTTCTCCATGTATTTTACCATGTTGAAATTTGAATTCATCTGAATCATGTTTAAGAATTTTTTCTACATATTCATCCTTTGACATATCAGTAAGAACCGAAAGAATACCATCTATATAAGGTGTTGAAGCACTTTTATCTAATGAATATGCTTTAGCTTCTGATAATTCAACAGATCATTGATCCCTTTCATATGCAGGTACAATCTTCCTAAATAATTTATGACGTTTTATTTCAAAAATTTCTCTTATTTTCAACTCTAAATTTTTATATAAATCACCAAATTCATCTCCCACAATAACCCAATCTTCAGCATCTATATCCCATCTATGATACTCATCATTAAAGTCGAGAATATGTGGTACTTTATCAATGTCAGATTTAGATAGAAACTTTACACATCTATCACAATATGTATCCGGATTTATAACCAAAGTTCCGTCATCTTTAACAATAATTTTTATTTCTTCTCATTTTTTTCCATTTCATCTCGAAACAGGATATTTTGGTTCTAAAAGACTATATGGTGTTTTATTTTCTATAGCTTCTGATTTAAGAACTTTTTCAGAGAAAATATTGTCACTATTATATGCATATACATAATAATCCCATTTATCTTTAAATGTTTTACAAAATTCAAGACATTCTGACTTTTGTTCCTTAGTCAAAAATCTCATTATTTTATTAATATAAAAAGATGTTTTAGCATCTTGTGTATAACTTAAAAATGAATATTCAAATGAGAATGATGGTTTATTTGGTGATATTATTTTTATTTCTTCCTTTGTATCTATAAAAAGAACTCCAGAATCTCCGATGTGAAGTTAATATATATGCCATATTCTATATCCTTTTTAACTTATTTTTACAATTGAATTTTCATTTATTTGATATTTCGTTCCATCTGTTTCACTTATAATAACTCTAGGTCATCCATATATAGATTGAATCGTCTCTGATGATAAAACCCAACTTGATGTTGATGCATTTCAATCTCATACTTGATTTTTCTCAAAATCTAATATCTGATTAGCATTTGTCAAACCTTCTATTTTAACATCTGTGAATGAGCTATATTGTTGTGATAAGCATGTATAACCATATGAACATTTATCTAAAGCTCATGAAAGATATGAATAATCATTTAGATTTATTTCTAATTTTGAATTAGCATCAATTGTTGTTGATTTAAATGGTGAGCAATAAACTCTGACTATTGAACCTATTCTTTCAACTTTGACTACAGTTGGACCATATGTAGATCAACCACCAGCTCCCTTATATACTGTTCCTTCAGGTTTTGCAACTAGAATTGTATTTGTACCATCCGGTGTTCATGTATTAGAATCTTTAACATAGACAATACTAAATCCTGTGCTTCCTGTTAGATTTGGAGCACCATTTGATTCTCGAGCTGCTATTAAAGCATAGTTAGATGAACCTATTCTTTTGAAAGCAATTACTAATCCAATAACGTCATCGTCTGTTGCCGTACTACTTAGTGTAGCTGTGTGAATATAGTTATCCACTTCAGACGGACTAACGAATCCTGTTCAAGATGAACTATTAACTGTACATCTAAATGAAGTTTCTGATGACATTTCTCATGACGCAGCTTCACCTGCTGGTGTTGTACCTGCGGGATAATAAGCAGTTTTATCTGAAAATCTATGCCATGAGTTAAATACTTCGGCTAGTGTTGGTGGTGTATATGATTCCTTAAATTCTTCAACTTCAGCCGAACTAAATATATAAGCATTGATGTCTGGAAGAGGTAATATTGTTATTGTAACATATGCCGTACCAACATTACCTTGACTATCTGACACTGTATAATTAAATCCAGCTGTTTTTCCAGCTTTAGCCGTAGGTTTAAATGTAACACTTGTTGATGATAATGTCGCTGTTCCACCAACTACATTTGAAATTGATTTTATTGTTAATGGAGGAAGATATGTTATATCATTAGATAATAAATCTGAATTCAATATTACAATCTGAGAATCCTGAACTGTACTAAATGAATCATTAGCTACATTAACACATGCCTGTGTATTACATGCTTGCGATGATATAGGTTTTGATAAACCTGAACCTGTACAATGAACATCAGATACAATTTTTTTATTACCTTTTGCATCTGTTCTTTGACATTGAACAGATCTTGTTTGAGTTCCGCCCACCACAAACAACACTACAATTTCCTCATGAACCTGTTATTCATTGATAATTTCATAATTTTTTAACATTTCCGTTCTCATCTTTAATATAGATATTGATAACAGGTTTTGTTGTATTAGTAGAGTCATTTATATAACATAGATCATTAGAAATATCTGTTCCCATAAAAATATCCTAAATTAAAAATTATTTATCTAATTTAGAGATATTTAGCTGAAATAAAATTCAGCTAAATATCATTTTTATAGTTGAGCTGTAAGAGGAAGTCCTACAATCATTCAGTTTAATTGATAGTTCACTTCGTCTACAGAACCACCAAAGTGAACAGTGAATGATGTATTTGTTTGTTTGATTACAGTAGCTGTTACAGAGAATGGATTTTTACTTTTAGTATTGACCATTGTTGTAAATACTGTATATGATTTCAGAACACCACCGAATGTAATTGTTACTTTTGAAACATTCATCGGAATGTCATAAGTTCCAGTTTTATAGATGATATAATTTTGCATTGTTTCTATTTCTTCAAGAGTTTGCGCAATTCTTTCATCTACATAGTTTTTGGTAGCTAAATGTTCAGGATTTGTAGGATCAATTCCGACTACAGGATTTAAGAAAGCTGTTGTTCCGTCTCGTTTCATAAATCCTTCAGGATTTATTAACATTATCTTTTCATCTATATAGTTCTTTGTAGCTAGATGATCTGGTTGAGTTGGTTCCACGCCTGAAACAGGAGCATAAAATGCCCTTTTACCATCTCTTGTCATTAATAAATCGCCATGAACACCTTTAATAAATTCAGCATTAAGATTTTCAACCAATTTAGTGCTATCTGTTTGCAAATATCTAACTCAGAATGAACCGTCAGAATTTACTTGAGCTGATTTAAGGTCTGTACCTGTATATATTGATAAAATGTCATCACCTTTTATCGTATTTGTTTGCAGACATTTATTTACAGCCATTTTTATATCATTGTTATA
>JAFQCK010000121.1 GCA_017416465.1 Lachnospiraceae bacterium
GCTATGTTACTATGGGCGTGAAGGAATTTCTGCTCACAGATAACAGTCTGGAGCTTTAAATTATAAATATCAAAATAACCTTATTCCAATTTGGAACAAGGTCGGTAGTGATGGCAGATGTAGGTTTGGCAACAAGGAAAGGATACAAATATGAAGGATAAAATAGAAATATACATTTGTGATGATAATCAAAATTTCATTGAAGAAATTTCACAAAGGACTCAAGCATTGGTTGGCAAGAACAGAACCCTGATTATGAAAACTTTCAATGATGGTAGAGAACTTATTGCACAATGGAATGAAAAATTTGCTGATGTAGTATTTTTAGATATTGATATGCCGTCTATTACTGGCTTTGAAGTAGCAGAGGAATTGCAAAAATCAAAGCGTGATGCAATAATTATCTTTATAACAAGTCATGAAGATAAGGTGTATCAGTCGTGGGACTTTCAACCGTTTTGGTTTGTCAGAAAGAGTCATCTTAACGATTTGGACAAGGTGTTTCCTCGGCTTTTGTTAAAAATTGATTCCGAAAACGAAAAGGAAAAACATATATTTAATCTGGTAGCTGAAACAAAGGTTGTAGAATTAGATATAAATTCCGTAAAATACATACAGGCATTAAAACATTATGTACTTATAAAATACATAAATGGAGAACAAATAAAGGTTAGGTGTAAAATATCTGATGCAGAGCAACAGTTGCAACAGCTTTACTTTATCAGGATACAAACAAGCGCTCTTGTAAATATCAGATTTATTGCAAAGATTACGAGCAGGGATGTCATTCTTACTGATGGTGAGAGTTTGCATGTAAATAGAGAAAGACTTGAAAGTGTCAGAGATGAGTTTCAGAAATTTATAAGGAGTAGATAATTATGGTGGAGCTTGCCTTTGAGTTAGGAATAAATTTATTGGAAACATTCATAGCGATAGAATTTGTCACAAGGTATCTTGGATGTAAATATGATGATTGGAAAAGAAATATTGGCTTTATAGCTGTGTGGATTATTGCTTTTATTGAATTATCTGTGATGAACCATATAACCGAATTTGAAAGTTTTGGTGCATATATTCCGGCGGTAATTTATTTTGTGTATGCAACATTATTTCTAAAGGGAAGTGTTTTCCTAAAATTATGGATTTCGGTTTTGATTCAGATTTTAGTCACAGCTATTGCGATAGGAACAAATTTATTTGTATGCAACATAATAGGTTATGATCCGTATTTGATGATTACGGTATTTAATAGTATAAGGGTTATTAGTGTTATAATAACAAAAATATTATTGTTTTACATAACACGATTGATTTTAAAACAGAAATATAAAAATCCATTAGCGAACGGAGCTTGGTTATTACTAATCATTATCCCCATAATATCTATTATTTCCCTTAGTGCTTTAATGTTGGCTGCAATAAACCATGAGGAAATAAAGGTATATATTCTTACGGGTATGAGTTGTATAGTTGTTGCCAATATTATTACATACTATTTCTTCACTATGCTAAATAAGGATTATGATACGAAACTAAAGGTAAAACTTCTTGAAAGTCAAAACGAAAACGCTCTGAAAAATATAGAAAACATTGATGCTTTTGTTCAACAGATGAAGGCGGTTCGGCATGATATGAAAAACCAACTGCTAATAGTCAGAAACTATATCAATTCAGGGAAAAATGATGAAGCTGTTGAATATATAAATTCACTTACTGATAATTATATGCCTAACATACAAGAGTTTCTGGTTACTGAGAACGATGCTTTTAATGCTATTGTAAATTCAAAAATAGCAATTTGTAATCAAAAAGGAATATACATAGAGATAAAGGAGAAAAGATCATCTTTAAAGGACTTGGATGCTGTTGATACGGGTGTTTTGTTTGGAAATTTACTTGATAATGCGATAGAAGCAGCAGAAAAAACGGTTGACAAGCGAATTGTTGTAGAAGTACAGACGAGAGATAGTTATTTATCAATTTTAATAACGAACAGTATCAATGATTCAGTATTAAGGGATAACAAGGAACTTGCAACATCCAAAAGTGACAAAGAGCTACATGGTATCGGAATAAAGTCTGTTGAGGCTATAGTAAAAAAGTATGATGGTATGATAAAATTTTATGAAGAAAACGGTGAATTTTGTTGCCATATTCTTCTCTATATTGAAAAATAATATTTATGAAGATAAGTCGGTAAATTACCGGCTTATTTTTGTGTCTATTGTGCCGATATTTGCGGCTATAGTGCCAACCCCATTGAAGATAGGAATATTTATGATAAAATAGGATTACAAGGAAGGAAAATACCAATGGATAAATTAGCAAATATTCTTACTGATTTTTGTATGAATAGAAATAAAATACAAGAGGACAGGCGTGAGATATATTGTTATGGATTCAAGCTGATAATAGCAGACATCATAAATTTTTCAATAGTGCTTATTGTTGGCTTGCTTCTTAATAAAGTCTTTGATAGTATTTTGTTTTTAATTACATTATGTGGAATAAGACGGTTCAGCGGCGGCTTTCATGCAAGGTCATTTTGGTTATGCCGTTTGTCAATGATAATAACATTTATATCAGTTTTCGCAATTAGTAATATAGTTGCAAAAGCCCATTGGAATTTAGTAGGGTGTATTTTGATAAATAGTCTTTCTGTTGTAACTTTAGCTATCTTGGCCCCGGTTATACATCCGAACAAAATTCTAACGGAAATACAAAAGCGAAAAAATAAAATTAAATCAATAATAACATCTTTAATCATGACAGTTGTATCAATAGTCTTGGTATTGTTGGATGTTGATGGAGGTGTTACTATATCAATAACTTTATTGGCTGTTATTGTTTTGATGATTGTCAGCCTGATAATGCACAGGGAGGTGAATTGAAATGTTTAATTGGATCAGTAGCCTTTTTGCCGGAGCAGCGTTTGATATGGCAATTTATTCGGCTGGTCTTGCTTCTGGAAGTGGCATGCATCAGATGAAAGAGCCTGAAACCCTCCAAAAAGTAGCACAGGAATACAAGGAGATGGGTGAAGTTGAAAAATAAATCATTAGCCTATAGGCTAATGAAGAATACTACATATTCTTCATTAAACATCTCTAACTGCTTTAAATGGCGAGAGGTAGGTTGCGGTAAATATCGCAAAAACATTTTATGTTTATTCTAAGGGGCTTCTGTCCCAAAGGATAAAGGGAATTATCGCTATATGTAAAAGTTGTCAGTAATCAGTTAAATGCTTCTGGAAATTCAGCTTGGTGAGGCTATCACAACGAGAACGCAAACGCTCAATGGTAACGGAATATACTCAGGTGTGTGATAACAGACTTAATGACGGTTGATATGTATTAGAGGTTAATTCCAAAATTTACAGTAATAACGCTAAACTTTATAAATTCTTTATAAACAAAAAGAGAAACCACTTTACAAATACCATAAGCAACTTGACGGAAACTTAATAATTTGTCTGTGGAATCTCCGCTTATAAGTATATACAAAACAAGCCGTTTTGTCAATGTCGGATAAGCCTTTTTGTGAAATATTGAATAATGCGTTATAAAAACGGAAAGGACGATTTGTATGAAAAAGTTTAAAAAGATTATTGCAATGTGTATGGCAACAGTTATGGCTATGTCGGTTATGTGCGTTGGAGCATTTGCAGCAGAAACAGATGTAGAGATAGAGGTAGAGAACATACAGGAATTTCCCGAATGTATAATGATTGAGAGGGAAGTTATTGCAGAGGATGGAAGCGTTAGCATCGCTGTTGATCCTATTTACCTTCTGGGGATGGGATATATAACAGGAGATGGAGTAAATTTAAGACAAGGGGCATCAACATCAACTCCTTCAAAGGGGTTAATGTATAGAGGTGATGCTTTGGCTGTTTATGGAGATATGAGAGTAACAGGTCCTTGGTACTATGTTTCTGTAAGGTCAGGAAACTGTAATGGTAAAACTGGATATGTTCATATGGATTATGTGACAATCGTTGATCCTGCAAAGACTGTTGATACAGTAACGGAATGAAATGATAATCTGTGATAGAGGGGGGATTTCCCCCTCCATTACGATTTTGAAAGGAGATTTAAAATATGTTGGTGAATAAAAAAATTGTTTTACCGATTATATGCTTTTGTCTTGTGGCTTTAATTGGAGGATTTGTATATGCAACTGTAAATACTAATGCCACCTCAGAAACAGACGCTATCGATTTTGGTGAGTTTGCTGGCGAACTCCAAAAGACTGTAGAAAATCAATGTAAAGATAAAGAAGATGTGAACATTGTGTTTTATGAAAGCAAAGGCAAAGATATAATAGCTACATATGGAGATACTAACATCAAGTTTAAACCTTCTTCTTTGTTTAAATATATTGTTTTGGGAATAGGAATTAACGAGGGTGTAGTTCAAGATAATGATACTTATACTTGTAACGGTAGTTATAAGGTTGGTGAATTAAACTTTAGATGCTTTGAAAAAAACGGACATGGAGAATTGAATATTTGTTCAGGAATACAAGAGTCATGTCCAATGGCGTGTGTAGAAATTGCAAAGAAAGTAGATGATGCAACTTTTTATAATTATCTAAAAAAACTTGGGATTTCCCTTCTTGATTCAAATGAAAAGGATTCACCTAAAGGTTTAAATATAATTCCAACAGCAATAGGTAACGGAATTGAAGTTACTCCCGAAGAACTCCTTTCAGTGTATTCTGAAATTTTAAATAACCCTGAAATATTTTCAGACACATGCAGAAAATCTATATATGAATATATGTCTTGTGAAGCTATGAATGACGAAGTTGTTTATATTGAAGGAATATGTTATTCAGAGGCAATAGAGATTCCAACAGTTATTTCTGTTATCAAAAAGAACGATGGCTTTTTAGTTGGTATGACATATAGTGAAAAACATAATAAAAAAGAACTTTTAGATATTACGAAGAAAATTTTGAATGATTATACATTATAATAAAATTGAAAGGACGATTTGTATGAAAAAATTTAAGAAATTGATTGCAATGTGTTTGACAGCGGCAATGGCACTCTCTATGATGAGTATTGGGGCATTTGCAGCCACAGAATCAGCAGAACCAACATCTTATACTACGGAAGATGGTATAACAGTTACTCTTTATGATCCCGATATTACAGTCGAGTTTACGGAAAAAACTAATAATGGAATCACAAGGGCAAGCAGTATTACAGGATATGTTTATATTGCAAATCCAACAAATGGTATTGGAAATGCCACAGAAACTTTTTCTGCAACAGGTACAGGCACAGCCAAAGCTAAATTTGGGCTTGATTTGTGGGAAGGTGGTCCTTCTTACAATGTAAGTCTTTGTAAAGTTGGAGCAAATGGAAGTGCGTCTGTTTTAGCAGTATGTGAAAATATACCTAAAATACAAGAAGCAACATTGAATGGATTAGCTGCTCCGGGAAATTATTTCTTCAGAGTAAGCACATATTACACACCCGGTAATGCATCTTATTATGCTTATGCACAGAATTAAAGAAATAATAGTTTCTAAGTACAAACAAATTGACGAGTTGTTAGTGTAAAAAGTGACCTTGTTCCAACCCGGAACAAGGTCATTTTATAGAATATAATCGGTAAAATAGCAGAAATATAGCATTTTATATTGCTTAAATCAGAAAAATATGGTAAAATATATATAAGAATTTTAACAGATGCAGGGTGTGATAACAATGAATGATGATGA
>JAFQCK010000122.1 GCA_017416465.1 Lachnospiraceae bacterium
AGGGCAAATGGATATGTATATCCGAATGTACGATGAACTAAAGCGAACAGAGGGAGATAATCCGACAATTGGGCTTATACTCTGTTCTCGTACAAGTGAAGATATGGCACGATACTCTATGCTCAAAGACAATGACCGATTGTTTCAAGCAAAATATCTCACATTCTTGCCAACGAAAGAAGATTTGACAACTGAGATAGAGCGTCAAAAAATGATATTCAGATTGCAGCAAGAAAATAACACTCCCGAAGAATAATCAATCTGGAGTATTTCAGTATGTACGAAATTAATTTTGAACCATTTGATTTAATTTATAAAGCTATTATCTATCATGCTTTTGTAGAGCAATGGTGTTGGACTTTAATATAAATTCATATGAAACCTATCTATCAATATAAATTGCTAATTTCACATCCTTCTGATATAAAAGAAGAAATAAATTATATAAATGAAATAATCAAAAAATATAATGAGCGCCAAGGTCGGATGGATGGAATTAATATATATACTGTTGAATGGGGCACTCATACTTATCCAATGTTTGATTATAAGCACGAAAGCCTTCAAGGTTTAATTAATAAGCAATTAATTTATGAATGCGATGGTGTTATTGCTATATTTTGGAATAGAATAGGTAGCCCAACAAAGAAACATGTGTCTGGAACAGTTGAGGAAATATCACAGATGGTAGAAGCTGGTAACGATGTATTAATCTATTTCTGTGAAAAACCCATTAAAAATAGTGAAATTGATGGAAAACAATTAGAAAAACTTCAGCAATTTAAAAAAGAATATCAAGAAAAAGGTATATATCAGACATATTCAACCAACAAAGAATTTAAGGAGAAGTTTGAACAACAATTCAATTTGTTTGTTGGCAATGAGGTTAAAAGTAGATTAAACAAACAACTTCAATGCAATAAAGAGGATAGCAATCATTTTATTAATAGGTATCAGCATTTATCTAGTAGACTAATTAAGTTGTTATGCAACAAAGAAGAAGTTGTTATAAAAAAGATATTCCGAAATAGTCTTCCATATGAAGTCGCATTTGATTTTAAAAAGCGATTAAAAAGTTTAGCACCTGAAAATAAAAGCAAATGTTATAGAGTTTTCAAGTCAATGTATAGAAATGCGAAGAATGAGTTTATAAGAGAGCAATGTTGTTATTATATGTCATATCTAAAAAATACTGATTCAGAACGATTCTTGAAAACAATTATTAATACCGATAATCCTTTGCTTGTTAAAAGAGGTGCTTATATTGGACTTTTATTCGCTACTGGCAAAATTGAGTATTTAAATAGATATATAGAAACTTTAATATCAAACCCTTTAGCGGCATCAATTAATGCCGGATATCATCAATGTCATTATGGAGATAAATTTCCTAATGAAGGATTTTTATATAATAGTTTGGTTGATAGCACAATGACTATCAAAGGGATTATAGGACATTTGGGAATTAATGATTGTGATAAATTATTACCATTGGATTTGTATACTTTAAAGTATTTAATAACATACAATTCTAAGGATATAATGGACTGTAATCAATTAAATAGTATTTTAAACAAACTAAATGAAATAAGCACATTAAAGAATTTAAATAGTCACCTTGCAAAAGCGATAGATGATTATATTAATTTTATTGATAATATATTCAAAATTAATGATGATGAGTATATTATATGTGATTATTGCATAAAGAAGTTACCTAATAGGAGAAGTCAAGAAGTTATTATTTATAATTATATTTCTAAAGTATATATCGATAATAATTTCTATGATGTTCATAATCACGACTTAAAAGAGTTCTCGGAGAATTTTGACAATGATAAAGAAAAATTTTCCAGGTTATTTAATACTATATCTAAATTAGATATATTTGACAATAAAAAGAATATGAATATGTTAGATATAGGATGTGGTTATGGAGCCTTCATTAATATATGGAACAACAATAACAAAGGTGAAGTATGTGGTATAGAATTATCACAACAAGCTAAAAATCTTTCAAAATCAATATTTAACACAAATTTAGATATCATAACCTGTGATGCATATGATATTGAAAAAGAGATAAATAAGAGATTCCCTGATATTATTTCTTGTTTTGATTTTATTGAACACGTATTTAATGTTGAACTATTACTGTATCGTTTATCTAAAGCTGTCAAAGCTGGCACTTATATGCTTGTATATGTACCAATAATTGATGAAGAAATATTTAACAATCCTATAGAAAAACTTCCAAATTATAAATATTTCCACCAAAATCATATTTATTATTTTACCAAGAAAGGCTTAATAGAAATTTTTAATAAATATGGTTTTGTTTCTTGTAAAGTAGAAGAAATTAAAAAGTATAAGTATTTGTATGTTTTTCAAAAAAATTAGTTCTGATGACAGCTCGGAGTGTCGGGGCTATCACCCCGAGCAACTCCACTAATTCCATTTCGGACATCCAAACATTACCGCTTGGGATATTCACTCTGCCACTTTCGTTGATTGTTATAATTGCTTGTTCCATAGTTACATTGCTATTGAAATTTCACTAAACGATTGATTAAGTCTGTTACCGAACATTGTCAAATCCTTGTCGATTTTCTCGGTGGTTATCTTGGCATACTTTTGTGTCGTGGTAATGTTCGTATGCCCCAATACTCGGCTGACACTCTCAATGGGAATACCCTTGCTCAGAGCCAGCGTAGCGAATCCATGACGTGTGCAATGGAAGGAAATATCCTTTGAAATTCCGCACTCTTTTATCATCTTTTTCAGTGGTTTACAGATATTCCAATAGTTGAGATTTGGGAACACCAATTTGTCCTCTTGAAACCTCTCGTAACGCTTGATTATCTGTAATGGAATATCCAA
>JAFQCK010000123.1 GCA_017416465.1 Lachnospiraceae bacterium
CTCATACCACGATACATCACTTATGGACTTTGCCAAATGATGATTTTTTACCATGTTTTTTATCTGCAAATTTTCCGAAACTATCACTTGGTTTTCGCTGATAATCTCATGTGAAATTTTATGCAGACAATCTTTTCTGGTATTTGTTATTTTCTCATGGCATAATGCTATCTTTTTCCTTGTTTTGTAGTAATTATGACTTCTTTTTTGTTTGTGTGCCAACTGTCTTTGTAATCTTACCAGTTTCTTCTCATATTTCTTCATAATTTTGGGGTTTTCGTATTTCTTCCCATCAGAAGTAATACATAAATCTTTAATCCCTAAATCTAATCCAATATTTTTCTTAACATGTTCCAATTCTTCATGTTCCGTTTCCACAAGAATTGATACATAATATTTTCCGCTTGGCACCTGCGACACCGTTGCTGACTTTATCTGCCCACTAAAATGTTTATGCAGTTTTGCTTTTACTTCCTTTAGCTTTGGCAGTTTTACTTTGCCATTCTCAAAATCTACCGCTATATTACCATTCGTAAAATTTGTTGTGTATGATTTATGACTGTCATGCTTGCTCTTAAACTTCGGATAGCCTGCATGTTCCTTGAAAAATTTCTGATATGCAGAATCCATGTTATAAATCGCATTTGTCAGGGTAAATTTGTCCACCTCTTTCAGCCATTCATATTTTTTCTTTAATTCCCTGTTGCAATAATTATTACAATCTGTTTTGCTTGCAGATTTTTTCTCTTTTTCATATCTTTCTTTTCGATATGCAAGTGTCTGATTATACACAAAACGACAACAGCCAAATGTTTTTGCTATCTGCACTTTCTGCTCATTATTAGGATATACTCTGTATTTATATGCTTTTAACACCTACTGTCATCGCCTCTCTATCCTTGATTTTCTATATATTTTCGCAACATTTCTTCTGATACATTCCCTACACTACATGCAAAATAGCCATCTGTCCAAAAGGTATGTTCTTTCCAAAAATACTTTCGCAAATAATTCGGATATCTTTCCCATATATGGTATGTCGTATAACTTTTCATTAGGTTTACAATCTTACTGACTGACATTGTAGGTTCTGTTTCTATCATGTAATGAATATGGTCTTTGTCTAAGCGTTTTAACGCTTTTTCCATTATATTTGATAACAACCTTGCGCCTTTGACATATCTCATAGGAGAACTGTTTTATATCATCCGATATTTGCTTTGATACCAATAATTTCTTTCTATATTTACAGACGAAAATAATATGATATTGGAGTAAATACTTGTGTCTGTTTTTAGCTTTCCATGTTCCCATGCCATAAATATAACACAAACCTCTACTTTTGGCTACCTTAACCCACCGTCTAAAGGCAGTGGGATTGCGGTAGCCTTATTTCAACCTTGGTTCTTAACATAATACCTGATATTAAAAGTGCTAAAAGAATAATACCTAATGCAATTAAAACAACAACTAATTTTTTCATACTTAAATAACTCCTCTAATTTTCTAATGTATACTTATCAATTTTCTTACTATCATCAGTCTTTAACAACTCCTGTGTTCAACAATCCATTGTACAAATAATACATATAAGCATATGTGTAAGTTAGAAATAAAAGTGTTTCATGTCAATTAAGAAAAAATATACTATTGACATTTCAATTAATATTATGTAGTATTCTATATAAGAAATGGGTTTTTCGACCGTACAGTTTTTACTTAAGCGGGCTACTCGTTTCTTTTTTTGTTCTTAAAAAATCATATATATATAATTTCCCATCTTCATCATGTCTTACCAACATTCTTAATTTATAAATATTATACCGTTGAACCTCTCCATTGTTGTTATAAACTGGCAATGCCAATCTGGTATCATAACGATACCATCCATATATTTGTCTCCACATATGTTATCGTTTTTTCATAGCATATCACACATACCACATTAACGCAATGCGTGGTTTTGAGAATATTATTATGCAAATATAATCAAAAAAGACATATAAAGAATGCTTCACATTGAAGTGAAGCATTCTCATCTAATCTTCTAATGTATACTTAGTACCTTTTTCAATTCTACTATTTGTCAATTATAATACTCTCCATTTTTCAAAACATTTTCTTCAGAAAGTGACTTTAAAAAATAACATTCTTTCACCCATTTATACTCATCTTCCCCATTAACACCATAACTTCTGTTAATCTGTTTTATTCTATATCTTGTATAGATTTCATCCCCTACCATATACATATCTATAAATTCATCATCAACTGTCCCTATACTTATATAACTATCACTTTCCATATTACTTTCAAATTCTTCTTTTTTTATAGGCTTACTATCTGCTATATCGCAATATTTCTCATAAACTTCCGCCTTAGTTAATTCTCCCCAATCATCAGAACATTTATATTCAAGTATACTTCCTTCTAATAACTGTGGTAATGGAACTACACAATAATCCAAAGTTTCTTTTACCAAATCATATAAACTTCCACTTGATTTAAAACTATATTTCTCATCTCCTGAAAATGTTATCAAACCACTTGCAAAGTCAATATCGAACACTGCTTCACCTTTACTCTTATCTTCATATCCAATAATTGTATATCCCGGTTTCCTATAATAACCTGTAGCATTACAATTAATTCCATAATTAACCTCTGCTTTTTTTATATCCAGATTCTTTATTTCATTTACAATTTGACCTATTATTTCTTTATCTGTTATTTCACCGGTCTTCGAAGTATATTTTATAACTATGTAAGCAACATTTTCAAAATTCTCTAATTCCGTTATTTTTACTTCCTTATTATCATCTTTAAAAACTTCGTTTAAAACCACTAAAGCAATAATAACAATCACAACTATTGATAAAACGAATAATATTTTTTTCTTTTTATTCTTCATCTCTACAACCTCCCGTATATTACTAAAACTCTTTCTATAATTATAAAGCTTATTCAAGATATGCTAAATCTATCTCATAGCTACCATTAACTGCTTCTGAATACATAACATATCGGAGCACAGTTTTAGGTTCTGCTGCAAAAATATTTGTTATTTTTCTTTGTACAGAACTTAATCTTTCGTATATTACATCATCTTTCTTCATTTCTCTTCCTGTTATATTTTTAAAAATCACACCAGTAGATTCATAACTTTTCATTTCTTCATCTAATGGTGAGGAACTCACAGTACTTTCTATGTCACTTATAAAACTATTAATATCCTCTTCTTTAATTCTTATCTTAACCTCATAACTCCCACCATACTCATTATCACTAAGGGTGTTATCTACATGTATAATTTCATAATTAATACTACTTACTCCAAATAAATCTCCGATTAATGCCTTATCAGAATTTTCAATATAATTATCCCTTTTTATGCACGAAATCTCTTCAATACAAGAAACAAACTGACCATCATATCTATATCCTTTTCCATCTACAACGATAGAATTTTCATCTAAAATAAAAATTGTATTTATATTTTTATCATTTTCATCATATATAGAAACTTTATATATCCACCCTTTTTTATCCTCTACCCCCTCATCTCTTTTCATTTCTTTTTCAAATAAAATAGTTATTTTTTCAATTTTCTCATGACTCTCAGTCTTTAACAACGCATCTTTATGCTGAATTTCTATATAACTTATTTTATCCTTGTTTATTAAGACTACTTCTTTTACTTCTTTGTCATTTCTTATTATACAGATTCCTATTACAATTCCTATAGCTATTAAAACAGCTAATATACTTATAACGTATTTACTTTTCATATGCCCTCCTATCTATTGTACAAACAATGCCTACATAAATATGTGTCAGTTATAATTAAAAGTGTTGCATACTGAATAATTCTTCGTCTTTCTATATTCTATTACTCAAACTATTACATTCAAAGAGCCCATACCAGCCATTGCAAATCCCATAGCCTTTTGAATACAAACATATCTTATTTTGATGCTGCCTTCCATTTTCCATTATAACTTCCATCATTACCATTTTCAACATAGAACTGATGCAACATGGTTGTCTTTGTTTCGCTTTCATCTGATGTATATACATGAACAATTACATCTGTTTTATTTATTAAAAATATTTACGAACATTTATTATTTGATAGAATATTACAAAAATTAATCAAACAAGGAGACTAACACATGGATAATTTACAAGTTACTATTAATAATTATTTAGAATTCTGCCAATTGCAAAAAAGACTAGATTCAAAAACTATAAAAGCATACAAAATTGATTTAAAACAATTTACAACGGAAACCTCTTTAACTAATATTTCAGAAATAACACCACATATTTTAGAAAAGTACATTGAAACTCTTCATATAAACCACAAACCAAAAACCGTAAAAAGAAAAATCGCTTCACTAAAAGCATTTTTTAAATATCTTGAATATAAGGATTACATAGAAACTAATCCCTTTAACAAAATTCAGATTAAATTTCGGGAACCAATTATTTTACCTAAAACTATTCCTTTACATATTCTTGAAAAGTTACTCTCAACAATTTACAAAGAATATTCAAATGCAAAAACGAATTATCAAAAAAGAAAGACTTTATGCGATATTGCTATAATTGAACTTCTTTTTGCAACAGGTATGAGAATTTCAGAGCTCTGCTCACTAAAATCAGAGAATATAGACTTAATAGACCGAAATATCTTAATCTATGGTAAAGGTTCAAAAGAAAGGCATATACATATTGGTAATCAAGATGTTTATGAAATTTTGAATAAGTATTATAACGAATATCAATCAGAAATTTCACAGTGCAATTTTTTCTTCGTAAATCAATCTAGTAAACCAATAACAGACCAATACGTGAGGAGAATGATTCGCAAATATTGTGCTCTTGCCTCTATTGATTTACATATCACTCCACATATGTTTAGGCACACATTTGCAACTTCTCTTTTAGAGGCTGATGTAGATATCAGATATATTCAGGAAATGTTAGGTCACAGTTCAATTAATATCACCCAAATATATACCCATGTTGCAATTTCTAAACAAGTGGATATTCTTACAACTAAACATCCTAGGAAGAATTTTAATATTTAAAATATATACTATAAGACAGCTCCAAGAGCTGTCTTTTTTATAGATAATAAAAGATTATCCTTCAGACAATTTGTTAATGCATACCAAGGAGGAGATATCTTGAAAAAGGATTTTGTTTCAATCATTATACCAATATATAATGGCGAAAAGTATATTGAACGATGTTTAGAATCTGTTATTAAC
>JAFQCK010000124.1 GCA_017416465.1 Lachnospiraceae bacterium
GTAGAATTAAATAGTTTTTATACGGGAGCAATAACAGAAGAAGGTGATTTATATATGTGGGGGAGTAATGATTATGGACAGTTAGGTAATGGAAGTACGGAGGATAGTAGTGTACCAATAAAGATTATGGAAGGAATAAAAAGTATTAGTTTAGGTGGTCATCATGCTGGAGCAATAACAGAGGAAGGGGATTTATATATGTGGGGATTTAATCGTTATGGACAGTTAGGTAATGGAAGTACGGAAAATAGTAGTGTTCCTGTAAAAGTAATGGAAAAAGTAAAATGTGTAAGTTTAGGTGATTATCATAGTGGAGCAATAACGGAAGATGGCAATTTGTATATGTGGGGAAGTAACGATTATGGAACATTAGGTAATGGTCAATGGAAAGATATCTATGTACCAACGAAAATAATGGAGAATGTAAAATGTGTGAGTTTAGGACTGAGTCATAGTGGAGCGGTAACAGAAGAAGGGGATTTATATATGTGGGGAAGGAATCATGAAGGACAGTCGGGGGATGTATATGCTGATGAGAGTTGTGAGCCTGTAAAATTAATGGAGGGAGTAAAAACTATTGAATTAGGGATGTTTCATAGTGGGGCAATAACAGAAGATGGTGATTTATATACATGGGGAAATGGTTATAATGGACAATTAGGATGTGGGATTAGTAAATGGAGTATTGAACCTATTAAGATAATGGAAGGAGTAAAAAGTATAAATCTGGCATATAGGCAGACCGGGATAATAACAGAAGATGGAGATTTGTATATGTGTGGATTAAATGATTACGGACAATTAGGGGATGGTACTACAGTGAATAGTGGAATACCTATTGATATTACTTACCAATTTGAAACAAAAAAGACTGTATTAGAGGATAAATATATACATAAAGTAGAAACAACATTTTATACACTTATAGCTGAAAAAGAATATTTACACTATATTTTAAAATCAGATAAAGGAGATATTCTTACCTCGGACAATCTTTTATATATAGAACAAGGTAGAGCAGATTTAGACGGTAAGCTAACGCTTACATATAGGCTTACAGAAGATATTGAAAATGTAATATCAAAGATTTCAGGAGTAGGAAAATTTGATAGAGAATTAATCGTTAGTGAAGATGAAGATTTAACAGTCAATTACGGAAAAAATCAGGAATTAACTGTTATAGCAGAAACTAATTCAGGTACAACAATAGAATATCAGTGGTATTTATATAATAACGAAACTTGTGAATATAATAAGATTGATGGAGCAACAGATAGTAAATATTTAGTTACTAATGTTAAGGAAAATGCTTCATATAAGTGTGTTGTTACAGATGGAATATATGAAAAAGAAGTATATTTTAATATTACTTTGAATTCGGATATAACATATGAGTGGAAACAAAATGAAAACGGTTGGTGGTATGAAGGTTCAGATGGCTCATATCCAAAGAATGAATGGAAATGTATCAATGGAAAATGGTATCATTTTGATGCTAATGGATATATGCAGACAGGCTGGTATAAAGAAGGAACAAATTATTATTATTTAAAATCAAATGGTGCAATGGCAATATCTGAATTTGTAGACAATGGCAAATATTATGTAGATGCAAATGGAATATGGATAACAACATCAAAGTGGATAAATGTAAATAATAAATACTACTACATAAAATCGGGAGCAGTACAAAAATCAAAATGGTTGAAAGTGGGAGCAAAATACTATTATTTTGACTCAACAGGTGTAATGCAGGCTAACAAGTGGATTAATAATAAATACTATGTAAAATCAGATGGTTCAATGGCAGTATCAGAGTTCATAGGTAATTATTATGTAGACGAAAATGGTATATGGGTAACCGGTACAAAATGGATAAATGTAAATAATAAATACTACTACATAAAGTCAGGAACAGTCCAGAAATCAAAATGGTTAAAAGTAGGAACAAAGTATTATTATTTTGATGTTGCAGGAGTAATGCAGGCTAACAAGTGGATACAAAATAAATACTATGTAAAATCAGATGGCTCAATGGCGGTATCAGAGTTTGTAGAAAACGGAAAATATTATGTAGATGAAAATGGTATCTGGGTAACAGGGTCAAAATGGTTAAAAGTAAATAATAACTGGTATTACATCCTTAATGGAATAGTACAGCAGTCAAAGTGGACAAAAATAGGAACAAAATACTACTATTTTGATGCTACAGGAGTAATGCAGGCATCTAAATGGATTAATGGAACTTACTATGTAAAAGCTGATGGTTCAATGGCAGTATCAGAGTGGGTAGATAATGGAAAATATTATGTAGGCTCAGATGGAAAATGGGTTGAAGGTGCATAAAAAAGCAGTAAAATAAAAATATAATTTTAGAGAGTTGTATTTGAGTGTTAAATCATTTGAATACAACTCTTTTAATATAGTTATTTTTCAGAAAGTGAAGAGAAATTTCTTTAAGACAATGCTATTTCAAAACAATGTAAAAATTTGTAAACAAATGTTGAAAAAACTATAAGTAACTATTATAATATAACAAAAGTATAAATGATTTTATAAAGAAAAGGGGCTGAATATTTATGAAAGAAACTAATACGCCATATGATGACGTATACCGCACCCTTTTGCAAGAGTGTAAGGTATTAATTATTCCGGTTATTAATGAAGTTTTTAAGACGAATTACAAAGGAACAGATACTATCAATTTAGAGGAGAATGAGATTTTTATTGATTTTTTTGGAGAATCAACTAAGAAAATCACAGACTCATCTTTTTCGATAGAGAGTAGTAATGAAAAAAGGCATTATCATATAGAATGTCAGAGCTCAAGTGATGGAAGCATGATTATTCGTATGTATGAATATGACTCACAAATTGCACTCAAGCATAGCATGTTGAAAGATTATATTTTAGAAGTTGAATTTCCAGAATCAGCATTGATTTATCTAAGGCATAATAAGAATACACCGGATACAATGAAGATTAAGATAAGTACACCTGGTGGCAAGGTATGTTATGATATTCCGACTCTAAAAGTTAAAAAATATGATATAGATACTATTTTTAAAAAGAATTTATTATTTCTAATCCCATTTTATATATTTACATATGAAGATTCTTTGGAAGAAATAGATAATACTGAAGAAAAACTGTTTCAATTAAAGAAGGAATATAGTAATATTGTATTAAGACTGAATATGTTATGTGAAGAGGGAATAATAACTGAGTATATGTACAAAACTATATGTCAGTTATCAGAAAGAGTAATAGAAAGTCTTGCAAGGAAATATGATAATGTAAGGAAAGGAGTTGTATCTGTTATGGGTGGAAAAATATTGGATTATGAAGCAAAGAGAATAAAAGATGCAGCACTTGCAGAAGGAATATCACAGGGAATTACACAAGGAATATCACAAGGATTATCACAGGCAAAAACAGAGAATATAAAAGTGTGTATTGAACTTTTAAGAAAATATGGCGTAAAGGATGAAGATATCGTTAAGGAAATAGTAATAAAGTTTGAAATATCAGAAATGGAAGCTAAGGAGTATTTAAATAATTTAAATTAATAATTAGATAAAGTAAGATTGTATTTTGAAAAATTTTTATGATAAGTTGAAAAAATATATCATAAGGAAAGGGATTAAACCCCATTTACTGATAAGATAGCTGAATTAGAGGAACAAAGATTTAACGAATATCTTGAAATTATATAGAAGTAGACATAGCAAGAAGATGTAACGATAATGAATATGTAGATAGTAATAACACAAGACTGTAGGAAATAAATCCTATGGTCTTTTTATTTACTGATGTATCTAAATATATTCTTTATATTCAAGGAGAAAAATCTTTGTCTATTTTTTTGTATATATGTGACAGTGTTGAAATAAAAATAATCATATATGTCACACATTGCGAAGGATAAATCATAAGGGTAAAATTATTATAATATTTTATACATTAGGAGGCATGTGAAATGAAAGTTAAAGTAAATAGAACTTTAAAAAGAATAAGCACATTTTTACTGATAATAATCATGATTGCTCAGTTTTTTATGACAACAACAAATGTTATATTAGCAGCAGATGTTGATAATTATGATGAATCAGTATCAGAGCAAAATGATGTATCAATATCTGGAACGGATTCGTTTGGAACAATGCTTGTAGATGAGTTATCTGATGAGGTGGAAGAGCAGGTAAAAAATAATGGTTGTAACATATTTGGAGTAACTGTGGAGAAAAATACAGCCATAGTGTCATTTGAAACGAAACAGGATGCAGTATTAGTAGTATCAATATATACGGAAGATGGAATGAAGATGCTTACATCAGGAATAATAGATGTGATGGAAGGTGAAATATCTGCATTTGTTGATATAGAAGTAAAGTTACCAAAGTGTGGGATTATTAAAAGTTTTCTTATAGATACTACTGATTACAGTCCATTGTGTCCGTCATATGAATCAACTTATTATACAGATGAATAGTATATTGAATATAAGATTAAGGAAGTAGGTTTAGCTTATAATCACAGTGTAGCAGTTACTACTGAAGGTGATTTATATGTGTGGGGAGAAAATAATTTTGGGCAACTTGGTATAGAAAGTATTGAAAGTACTATAGTTCCAATTAAAATTATGGAAGGTGTAAAAAGTGTAGAATTAAATAGTTTTTATACGGGAGCAATAACAGAAGAAGGTGATTTATATATGTGGGGGAGTAATGATTATGGACAGTTAGGTAATGGAAGTACGGAGGATAGTAGTGTACCAATAAAGATTATGGAAGGAATAAAA
>JAFQCK010000125.1 GCA_017416465.1 Lachnospiraceae bacterium
TCCCAACATAAACTATACTATTCATAAGTGACCTCCTATTGTATGCGGTAATCCCTGTTACCTAATATTATTCGTTCAAATAATATCTTACAGGTAAATCCACGAATCTACAATTGTGAGGTCACTTCATATTGTCTCCTAAAGTAATAAGATTATAGCCATATAATACTTTAATTTCAAGTTATTTTAATAATAATTACTAAAATTTGTATAATACAAATTATGACTATACTTTTACATAATTATATATAATATTTGCCTACATTACAGCCATGAGGAACACCTTTAGCTAACCAACTTAACGCTTTAACCTTTATCATGGTTTTCGACACATCTCTATGTCTAAACTAAAGTTACTATTTCACAAAAAACTATTCAATTCAAAAATATTAACGATTAATATTTAACAGTTAAACCAAAACTAAAAACAGTTAAATGTAGATGTAATATACATCATATAACGCTAACTTTCTTTAAAGACAGGACTCGAACCTGCGACATCATGATTACTAGTCATGTGCGCTACCAACTGCGCCACTTTTTAAGTTAGAAACCCAATGTTCAGAATTGGTATTATCCCTCTTTGTAACTTGACCCTGTTACGGGAAGCCGGATTCAAGGTTTTCGTAATTCAGACAAAATATTTTACTATCTTCTATTGCTTTCTTTTATATTATCTCAATAAATGTTGTAGCATTAGAAACCTTTATCTGTGTATCTTATTCTGTAAGTAAATTATTACGTTTTTCTTCTAAAGCCTCAAGTTTCTTTTTAACCTCTAATGGGTCTACTAACTCTGTAGTATTCTCCTTAACGTATGCATCCACTACACCTAATGGCTTATCATCTTTAGACTTACTATCCTTTCCAAGAATACTAAGTCTCATATTCTCTGCTGTTGCTTGTAGCTGACTGTTCTTCAAGTCACAAAAACGTATTCTGTCATTATATTCTGTTCTTAATTTATCCTGAAGCTTAGCTTCAAAATTTGCTTCACCTTCATAAGCACCCATTCCTCGAAGTCTGCTTCTAAGTGAAATAGCACCTGCAACAGTAAATATTCCATATGATGTATTAATCTCTGTCTTTGCATTAGAATCTACAATCGCAGCATCAATCTTTTGGAATCTGTCAATTAAATCAACTATCTGCTGATATGCTGATTCAGCTTCCTTTGCATATTCTTCTTTTCCAATTCTTTTAGCATATACTTTATCTTCATTAGGCTTAATAGTATCTACAAAACTTGCCTTTGCAATCTTATCTGAAATCTTCTTAACTAATAAATCTCTTTCATCTAAAGCCTGTGTTACCAACATTCTTTCACTCATATTAAAATCCTCCGTTAAAATGTTTTATCTAAAAACAATTTTAATGGAGGATACTTAATTTGTCATTGAACTTGTAGGATAAACTTTTTCTTCACTCCCTATAATACATATTAAGATTATTCATATTCTTATATATGTAACATAATCATTTGTAATTTTATAATATTTCCATTACATTATTCTATGTTTTCAACAGAATACATCCTTCTCTCCTTACGACAATCAAATCCCTGTATCATCTTTCCACTCATTGCACATTGGATAAGTGTTTTAGCAGTATCCGTAACCAAAGGATTCCTTAATGCCTCACCAATCTCCATAAATATTGCTTCATCATTTTCTTCAATATTTGCTTGAGGTTCTCCCTCAACATAATCTGCTTTAAAAACCATATACCATTCATTACTACGACAACGAATTGCAATCATACCAATAGGTAGAATTTTTACACCTGTTTCTTCATATATTTCTCTTATCGCAGCTTCTTCCGGCAACTCTCCTTCTTTTAAATATCCTCCCGGATTAAGATACTTTCCTTTAGCACTACCATAATTATGCTTTACAAGTAAAACTTTTGAATCCCTAATTACTATAACTCCAACCGATAAACTATAATTGTCCATTCTATACTCTCCTTTTCCAACCAAATGTAATAGTCTTTCCCTTAAAATTTGTAAATGCAACCTCATCTTTGTGCTTTTTTAGATAATTACAAATTTTTTCAGATTTACCAACATACCTCTCAGCCTCAATCTTAGTCATACCATGATTAACAAGCCTTTCTATTGCTTCATCTTTATCTTCATACCAAAGACTTTTTGTTTCAATAAAATCACAAACTTTTGTTTCGTAATCCTCTTGTTCAGGACAAACAAAACTAACCTTATCATTCATACGAATATCAATATTATGTAATCCTAATTCACGCATAATATAAGCATTTCTCATAGCAGCTGCATAATCTCTCTTATTATTGGTAATTTCGGCATTCCAATGCTTTATTGCACCACTATGGTCACACAGTTCCCCATAATCCATTCCATCAATATATAAACCTCTACATTCAATCTCACGATTTGTATCAATACAAATAACAAGACCATTCTCCTTTGTTGCTGCTATCATTTTGCTAACAAATTTCATCGGATTACCTATATGTCGTAATACCGACTGACAAATTACAACATCAAATTCATTCCTAAAATCACTTTCAAGAAAGTCACCTTTAATTATCTTACCATTTATATTATTATTTTTAACAAAAATTTCAGCTTTTTTTGTTAATTCAGAAGAAAAATCAATCCCTGTATAACTGCTTCCATCAGGTAATAAAGGCATAAGCATAACCGATAGGTGTGAATAACCACAACCACAATCAAGAACATTTACCGGTTTATCTATTTTCCATACTTTATTTACTAAAAAATCAAGATAATCTATATTCCAGTTTTCATTTTTTGATCTTAATAAGTATTCCATATGTTTATTCCAAAACTCATCAGAATCAGTTTTTTCAACTGAATAAACCTCACCTTTTAGCGGTTTAAGTCCAAGTAGTTCATCAACTGATACCTCAAAAAAAGAAGCAAGTATTGGCAATACTGTTACATCCGGCATAGTAATACCATTTTCCCACTTGCTAATTGTTTGAAACGAAGTTCCAACTTTTTCTGCAAGCTCACTTTGAGTAATATGTTTCGACTTTCTTAAATCTGCCAATCTTAAATTTATAGTATTTTTTTCCATTATAAGTACCTCTTCTCTATGTTTTTGAAGACTATATCATAATGTTAAATCGAATTCCATAACCTATTCAGCTAAATTTTTCGCTTGTTAAGCGAATATTATGTTAAAATATACTGTCTTACTAAAAATCTTTAAAAATAAAAACATATCCGCTGACCTATATGACATAAATCCTATTTAATATTTAGAATACTTATATTTTAAATCCAATTATATTACTTTAAACAGTAACTCACATACATTATTTATACCATTTCAAGACATCATTTGTTAATTCATTAGTAAAATCCTTTGCTTCTTTAATATCTATGACTTATATTTCATATCAAATGCCGGTGCCAACTCCTCAATCTCACTTCTGCTAAGTCCATATTTCTGTGCTAGTCTTCTCCAATTACTTTCCACAATATTCTTTATTTCCTTCAAATGCCAATGAAGCAGATTCTAACTTACGAAGTGTTGTCCAAGGTGGTGTTGCCAATTCCTTATCATTAGAGAGAAAAACTCCACCTTTTGAGGTACAAAATCTTAATCCTCCCATTCTTGTCTCATCATATACACCAATTAAAAAATCTATCTCTGTTAAAGTTCTTGGTTTTCTTTCTTCTTTTTTTGCAATAATTGCCTCACGTCTCTTCATCAAAAGACGCCCCCATCTATCAGGACATGAATCCTCAAACACACCAAACATTAATTTATCTGTCATAGAATACTGACGCCCCTTAAACATTCTTAAATCCGGATCTAATGTCACATTATTGGTGAGATCATTTAACCATTCATCATCATATTCAAAGGATATTACCTGTTTTCCTCTCCCACCATCCACATACAGTGTTCCTATTAATGATGGAATATCTGATTTCCAATTCTCATATACATAAATTTCATTTATGTTGCTCATATAATCCCTACTTCCTTTTTGCACGTTTCGGAGTTACTAAATTCATATCCTGTATTCTTCTACCAAATTCATCATCCTTCGCTACCAATTCTAAATCCTTATCCATTCCCCCCAATGCATGCAACACCGCAGCATATGTTCCTATTGCAACTGTTGGTGTACCTTTTTCTACCGCCCACAAAGTAGCCCTGCTAATTCCTGCTCTTTCTGCCACCAACTCAGTAGAAAGGTTACGACGAAGTCTTGCCATTTTTATCTGCATACCCATATTTTCTAAAACTTTTTGTGTATCAGGCATAATTACTACTGATCTTTTACTCATTACCATCACCTCTTATGTATAATATATTAAACAAATTCATAATTTTTGTCAATTATATTAAACATTAACTTCTGTTGTACTGATTGATATTATGTCAAAAAAATCATATTTATACATGTTGTTATTATATGAAATAATTTTCTATTTACCAGAACAAACTATCTTCTTAATTTATATAATTAACCTTCCTACCTCTTACTCCCCATAATATATACAAAGCTCATTCATAAAATAATCCGTCCCATTCCTCTTATCAAACTTTAATGCAATATCCTTTGCCGAATTATAATAAAACTTTTCTAATTCTTTTATCTTGTATATACCCTCATAATTATATAAAGGAAAACTCTTATCAAGTTCTAATTTTATAGTTTCTCCTTCACATTCTTTTCCTAATTTCTTAAAAAATATTGCTACATATACATCCATATCAAATTTCTTAGCAGGACATTTTTCTTTAATCCAAGCTTTCCAATTTTCTTTATAAAGATTAAGTGCTTTACCAATATCTGTATGTGTATAACAGTAAAAGAAACTGTCATCATAATTATATTCGCTCTTCTTAGTAGATGAAATTTTACGTTTTATCTGATTAATATAAGTTATTGCATTATCAAAATCTTTATTTTTAAGATAATACTTCATATATTTCGACTTCATTCTTAACCATGCTTCATCATCACTATCATTACAGATTAGTTTATATTCCTCAATATCTTTAGCAAGCTCATTCGCCTTTTCTATATTATTTCTATTAAGATAATAGTTAATCTCTATATTTCTGTCACAGGCTGCGCAATCACCATTTTCATCTCCGGTCAGTTTCATAAACTCAAAAAAACATTTATCTGCATACTCAGTATCAATTTTTTCATATAAAAGATATAAATATTTATAATAAGGCTTTAAATTATATCCTGCTGATATAGAACGTTTTTTAAAGTCTTCTAAAAAGTTAAGACAATCATCCATAGAAATCTGATAATATTCACTACACAAAGCAACAACCCATTTATAGGTCCACAACACTATATCCAATCCACCTGCATTTTCCCTAAATGTATTTTGAATCTCAGGATACACATCTATAATTTTAAGTATTTGCGGAAATGTAACAATCAAATCCATAGAATCATAATAAAACTCTGATTCATTACACAACTCAAGTCTGAACATGACACTATATAAAACATCATTATTTTCATCAGCTTCTTGTATAGCTGCTTTTATTGCTGATATTCTTGCTTTACCATGTTCTACTTCATGATATTTTTCTTGTAATAATCTTGGATCATACATTTATTTTCACCTCTTCTTTCTACTAGCTTAATCATATATTAGGCGTATGCAAAACTATCTTAACAAACAAATTGTGCATTGCGTATTGCGACTTTGGGCGAACAGTTTTGCAATTTTGTCCGTAGAATACGAACAAAATTGTTAAAACTGTACGAACAACGGAGTGATAGCAAGCACAATTGGTTGTTAATTGTAGTTTAGCAATTACCTATTCGTCATATATTACGAATATTTCTCATTCAATCTGTTCATAAAGTAATCCGTCCCATTCCTCTTATCAAACTTAAGCGCAATATCCTTTGCACTATTATAATAAAAGTCACGAAGCTTAGTTATCACATACTCACCATCATCATTGTATAAAGGAAAGCTTTTATCAAGTTCTAATTTTATCTTACTTCTCTTACGTTGTTTTTCCAATTCCTTAAAAAACACTGCTATAAACATATATGCCTCAAATTTATCAGACGGACATCTTTCATCCTGCCATTTTTTCCAATATGTCTTATATAATTTAAGTGCTTTTCCAATATCAGTATAAGTATAACAATACAAGAACTTCTCCCAATAATCATATTCACTCTTATCTGTACGCATTAATTTTCGCTTTATCTGATTAATGTATTTCATAGCATTATCAAAATCCTGCTTTTCCATATAATAATCCAGATACTCTGATTTCATTCGTAACCACGCTTCATAACCACCATCACATGTCAAAGTAAAATCTTCTATATCCTTTGAAAGCATTTCCGCTTTTTTTAAATTTCCTTTTCTGAGATAATACGCTATTTCCTTATTTCTACCACAGGCTTCACAATCTCCATTTCCATCAAGAGGTAATTTAAGATAATTTTTAAAACAATTATCCGCATAATTTTCATCAATCATTCTATAAAAATCATACATATTACTATAATATGGTTTTAAATTATATCCAAACGCAGTAGTACGCTTTTTAAAATCTTCAAAAAATTTCTCACAATCCTTGAGTGGAATCTGATAGTACCTATCACAGGTTCCAATAACCCATTTGTATACAAATACAACATAATCCAAAGCATTAACAAAATAAGGCTTATCATATGTACTTGGTAAATCAGGATGCTCATCAATTAGCTTTAACACTTGTGGAAAGACTACCAACATATCCATAGAATCACCATAAAAACATGATTCATCACATAAATCAAGTCTGAAACCAACACTGTAAGCATAGTCCTTATTTTCATCTGCAAGTCGTATAGCTTCCTTTATTGCAGACATTCTTGATGTACCATGCTCCATTTTATTAAACTCTTTTTTTAATTGTAAGGCGTTATACATTTTATTCCTTTCATGTCGGAGCAATTTATTTGCGAAGACACTGCGATGCAAATCATAGATTTGCATCTGCAATCAATAGAATTTGTGCTCCGTCACAAATTCTTGTGTGAAAAATTAGCTATCGAGCTAATTTTTCACACTATTCCTCCATTCACGAGCACTCTTACTCTAAAGAACTACAAGACTCCTCAAGTTCTTTCATAAAAGAATCCGTTCCATTTCTCTTATCAAATTTTAACGCTATGTCTTTTGTTAAATTGTAATAAAAATCTTCTAATTCTTTTATCTTATATATCCCCTTAGAATTATATAATGGAAAACTCTTATCAAATTGTAATTTTATGGTATCTCCCTTTACATGTTTTCCTAATTTCTTGAAAAATATCACTTCATATATACCCACATCAAATTTATCTGCAGGAGTTTTCTCGTTAAGCCAATCTTTCCAATTTTCTTTATAAAGTTTAAGTGCTTTTCCTATATCCATATATATATAATAATAAAAGAAATCCTCAGCATAATTATGTTCTTTCTCTTTAGTTAATGACATTTTTCGTTTTATTCTTTTGATATAAACATTCGCATTATCAAAATCTTTTTTATTAAGATAATAATGCATATAATGTGCATTCATTCTTAACCAAGCTTCATGACCGCCATTACATGTTAATTTATATTCATCAATGTCCTTTGCAAGCTCATTTGCCTTTTCTATATTATTTTTATCAAGATAATAGCCTATTGCGATATTTCTGTCACAAGCTTTGCAATCAGAATTTCCATCTCTAGGTAACTTCATATACTCTAAAAAACATTTTTCAGAATATTCTTCATCAATGCTTTCATACAAATAATGTAAATGTTTATAGTAAGACTTTAAAGTATATCCATATGAAATACAACGATTTTTAAAATCTTCTGCAAACTTAAGACAATCATCTAAAGGAATCTGATAATAAGAATTACATGTACCAAGAACCCATTTATACTGCCACAACACTGCATCTAACCCATTAATATATCCCCCCTCAAGCGTGCATGGAATATCAGGATGTTCATCTATAATCTTAAGTACTTGTGGAAAAATAACAAGCATATCCATAGAATCACCATACAAATTTGATTCATAACACAACTCAAGTCTAAAATTCAAACTATATGTAACATCATTATTCTCATCTGCCTTTTTTACAGCTTCCTTTATTGCTGATATTCTTGCTTTACCATGTTCTATTTTTTCAAATTCTTCTTGCAATAATACAGGATTATACATTCATAATTCCCCTTTCCATAAGCTCTAAGATATTTTTGTTTAACATACTCATTTCATTATTATGTAACGCAAATCCACCAATCTGTAATGCCTGCACATATAAAATTTCAACCACTGTCTTTAACATATCCATATCTTTTAACTCAACAATTTTTTTGACAAGAGGATTATTATAATTAAAATATAAAGTTGCTGCCTCTTCATCAGGTATCTCTTCGGCAAATGCATCTAACATACTAAAAAACATTGAGTCTGCCTGTGATTTTACCTCTTCAATCTGACGCTTAAAAAGTATATTTTCATCAAGCAAATAAAATGTCGGCTGATTATTTGGTGAAAAATATTTAAGCTCAGCTTTACAATCATAATTACCTAAGATTTTATTTGCAGCTCTTAAGAAATCAAAGCCTGCATCTGCATCATCAGGTCTTAAATCCTTCATCAATTCTTCTACTTCCCATTCTTCAACAGCACTTACTTCTAAATCAAAGAACCATCCCATACCTTCAAGTAATTCTAAAGAATGAACATAAGAAACATTGATTAGTAATTTATCCTGTGCAAAGAAAAGCTGTGATAACTGCTTATATCTTTCCCTTGTAGGAGCATAAACAAGTTCTTCCTTAGAATTCCTAAGTTCATAACCTGTTAATATTCCTTTGGTTGTTTCAAATTCAAAATAATCAATTAAAGTTTCAAAAAGCTTAGGTGACTCAAGTGCTAAAGACATAAGTGTAAGATTATGAATCCTAAAAAATTCTTTAAAAAATCTCTTATCATTCTCTGCAATATCAATTATATATTCTATAATTGACTTCTCGATATTTTCCTTGGCTTTCTCTAGCATATCATCTTCATAAAAGCCTTCTCTTGAAGCTGTTGGTCTTAAATCCATCGCATTTATTATACATTTTGTAAATACTGCCCATTCAGGAATTAAACCGTCTCCTTTTTCTGTTAGCAGCATATTCTTAAGATAAATTCTATGCTTCATTCTTGCTCCCGGAGAAACACTGTACTTTAAAATATAAATTACCCCGGAAACATTTCCTTCTTCTGAATGAAATGGAATACAATCTAAAAATTCTTCAGCAAACATTAACTTTCCAAACAACATCATTTCCTGGTCATTAGTTTTACGACCTTCCCATGGTAGATATACCGGATTAATTTGTTTACTCTTACTTCCATCATTAATTACAACAGGAATATGAAGCAACATTCCATAATATTTTACAAGTTCTTCAATTCTTTCTGCTGTAAAATATTCTTCCGAACCTTTTTTTGCATTCAATATAACCTTTGTTCCTGAATTATCCTGAAATGTCTCATCTTCACATTCTTCAACTGTATATGTTCCGTCAGGTTTTCCACACCATTTTAAAATATTCGAATTATTTTTACACGATTTTGTAATCATCGTAATCTCATCTGCTACCATAAAACAGGATAAAAGTCCTATTCCAAATCTTCCTATATAATCCGATTCAATTCTTCTTGTTTCTAAATTTCTTTTTGATGATTCTCCGATAATGGCAAGAAACTGATGTATTTCCTGCTCATTTAATCCCTGTCCGTTATCAACAAATACCAGTCTCTTTTCTTCTTCAATATCGATTGTAATTTTCCCCTCATAATCTGATAAATCACTATCACCCTGCATCCTATCCTTAAATCCTGTAATCGCATCCACACCATTTTGTAAAAGCTCTCTTATAAATACATCCGGACTACTATATAAATGGTCCGATAGAATTTCAATCATTCCTCCTAAATTCACTTTAAAACGAAAATCTTCCATAGCTTACTTCCTTTCATAATCCTTCAACAATATGACTTTACAATATTTTTACTAATAATCCCCAAAATATTATTAGTAAAAACCAAATAATTCACTAATTCCCAATCATAACAACATTCGCATCCTCACTGAAATTATCCACCGAATAATTCACAAGAATCGCATCTACATCAAACTGACTTAAAAAATACTGCACTCCAAACTTATAATATCTTAAATCCATCAAATAAATTTCTGAAAAATGTTCTGTTAAAAACGGAACTTCACTGTCACTATAAGAATCTCTTATTACAAGTAATTTTTTCCCATTATCACAATTAGACGTAATCTTTAAAAGTGGAGTATTTCCACCAAAGAAAAACGAATATTTATCCTTCACTTTAAGCTTTTCATAATCATAGAAAACTCCATCAATAAGATTACTGCCAACTACTTTATTAACCACTTTATCTTCATCCGACACATAGATATCAATCTCATCAGGCTTAACCCATCTGACACCTGAAGAAGAATATACAGTTCCGTAAAACTCATCACTTACACATTCTTTTGTACACTCATCTAAATCTTTAGCCTTTATATCAAATGCATCTAAAACTGCTTTATGTCCATAATAAGCTCCAAGACTTGTCCAATGATGGTCTGTTTTATAAAAAATATATTCATCCTTATGTTCCTTTAATACAGAATAATTATCTATTGTTTCACATTCAACTTTTGAATATATTTCATCTATTAACTCTTTTTGATTGCATACATTTGCATTTTCAGGAAGCTTGTCATCCCATATACTTACTGCTCCCGGAATTAATGAAAAATAAACCGGAATATCAGTACATTCAACTAGCTTATTGACTGCACCTATATTCTTTTCAAGAATATCCCTGTCAGGTTCATTAAATCTTTTAATAATAACATCATCCTCGCAGAAAAGTACATTATTATTTTCGGTTTTTAAAGATACCTTTTCCGTATATGATTTAAGCCCTATCCACTCATCTCTTAAAGGGAACTGGTCAGTTAAATACACTTCAAATTCCTTCATAAGCTCGCCACTTTTTAAGGCTTTTACTGAAAACTTTGGTGCATCTTTCAAAACTCTGTTTTCCTGCTCAGAAAACTTTTTGTCAGGAATAATAAACATAGCAAGCATTAATCCTATAATCGTAACCATAAATATTACAATTTGAATTACATCAGAGAATTTCTTCATCTTCTTCACCTTTCCAAAACAAAATATTTTGTAATTGCAAAACTTAGATTAACAGCACTTGTGTCATAACGAATTGCGACTCCTAGCGTACAATTCGTCTTATTTGTACGTCGAAGACGAACAAATAAGACAGAAGTGTACGAGAGACGGAGTGAGAGTATGACACAAGTGATATTAATCAGAATTTCAAAATCTAAATATTTATTAAAATCTAAAATACAAAAACGGATTATATGTGCTGTCCACCAAATATCCTGTACATATAACCAAAGCCACTGCTATCAAAACAGGTACAACAATATTTTTCACTTTATCATTCATTTTGTTATAAATGAACTTTCCCATAGGCGTACTTGCAATTATAAGAATAATTAAAATCAAAGCATAATCTCTTAAATAATATAATACCTCTGATGATATTGCTCTTGTACCCTTTATTCCAAACATTGTCTGAAAATATTTTAAAAGTCTTCCCATATCTTCAATCGCAAATATAACCCATCCGCCTATAACAAAAAACATTGTATACATATGTGTAAATACTACCGGAATTTTTTCAAGCTTTTTTAATAAAAATAACTTTTCTATCATTAAAAGAATTCCATAATACAATCCCCATAAAAGAAAATTCCAACTCGCTCCATGCCATAATCCGGTTATTGACCATACAATAAGTATATTAATAATCTGCCTTTTAATTCCACATCTGTTTCCACCAAGTGGAATATACACATAATCCCTAAACCATGAACTAAGCGAAATGTGCCATCTTCGCCAAAATTCAGTTATACTTTTTGAAATATAAGGATAATTAAAATTCTCTAAAAATGTAAATCCTAACATTTCTCCAAGTCCTATCGCCATATCAGAATATCCCGAAAAATCAAAATAAATCTGGAATGTAAAAGCAACTGCTCCAAGCCATGCACCTGCAATTGTCATCTCATCCATATTCATTGCATTAAATACGTCCCATAACTGCCCGATATTATTTGCAAGAAGTACTTTCTTACTAAGACCTATCATAAATCTTCTGATACCTTTTGCTACCCTTTCAGCATCAATATGTCTTTTCTCAAGACTGTTTGCAACATCTGTATATCTTACAATCGGACCTGCAATCAATTGTGGAAATAGTGCCACATATGTACCAAATTTCAAAAAGCTCTTCTGATACTTTGTTTCTCCTCTATACACATCAATAGGATAAGACATAGCCTGAAATGTATAAAAAGATATTCCAATCGGAAGTGAAATTCCAAGTGGCTTTAAATCCGAAAATACCGGAATCACATTTAGACTCTCAATAATAAAATCAAAATATTTAAAGAATACAAGTAAGGCTACATTGAGTATTGTATTAATAATCAATGCCCTTTTTGCAATCTTTTTCTTATCTTCCCTATACTTTCCAACTACAATCCCCATAATATAATTTAACAAGATTGATACAAGCATCAAAATTATATATACAGGTTCACCCCATCCGTAAAAAATCATATTTACAACAAAAAGCCAGATATTTCTAAATCTGGCCGGGGTTAAAAAATACACTATTAAAGTTATTGGAAGATATAAATATAAAAATATTACACTGGAAAAAACCATAATATTCCTCATTTCTGAGCGATTATATCGCGAAGAACCGCACAAGAAATCTCGAAGAGTTTCTTGTGTCGGATACACTATTTGCTTTCGCTCAGAAACAAATAGTTGTGTAAAAAATAAGGTCATCCGACTTATTTTTTACACTATCCTCTAATTTCAAGCATTTTTTTAGAGAGTAGTCTCATAAAAAAGCCCGAATATTTTATCCTTTATTTTGTTAAAGCAGTATCAAATTCTGAAAAAGTCTGCTCTTTATCACTATCACCTAAAATAGCATAAATGTAATAGTTACCTTTACTCTTAATCTCTGCTTTTTCCACCTTTGGTTTTTCTTCAGGCATATACTCATCCATCCATGTGTCTAATCTTTGTTTAAGATAGTCATCAAGCATTTTCTCAACATCTTTTCCTGCATCATCATTAGCCTTAAATACACCGAATTCATCTACTGTTGAACCCGAAGCATCTACATATACCACATAATCAGCTGTTTTAGCAATATCAAAGTTCATAACACCCTGAATATAACCTTCATTCATCTGTGCAAAAGTGATATCCGTTCTTTTATCAGCAATCTGCTTTGCAAATTCTTTAATATCAATATCTGCTATACTTTCAGCTTTTTCATCTTCTTTATTCGAAGAATTATCCTGTGATTCCACAGCAGTGTTATCCTTATCCTTTGCTTCCTCTTTTGTACCGCCACATGCTGAGAGTATTAATACTGCCACACTTCCTATAATTGCAATTTTTAAAAACTTAGACTTAATCATCACTGCTTCTCCATTCAATTTTTTTATTGTTTAAACCTATCATTTTTTGCCTTAATAAATTAATTATAATCTTACTGATATCCATGAGTTCTGATATATCTCATAACTATATCATTACCCTGTCTGTTCAAATGAGTAGCTCCTCCACCATTATCATAACCTATATTGAGCCAACCCGCTTCATCAACAAGTGCTTCCGCAGTATTTAAATATTTTGCTCCTGTCTCCTCTGCAATCTCAACAAGCCATCTGTTACACTCTGCAACTTTTTCATTATTAATAAGGTCGAGTCTTGCATAATAATTAGCTACCGGATAAATTGAATTAATCATTATCTTTGTATCAGGACTTATAGATTTTATATCATTAATAAGTGCTGTATACTCAGATTTAAAATATTCTTTACTCATAAATGAAATTCCATTAGTTCCAAGTCCGATAACCATATATTCCGGTTTTTTCGCTGCCACTGCATCTCTTATGGATACATCTGCACCTGTCTCCGGATATACAATCATTGCATAACCTTGAGCTGCAAGTGTCATTGTTCCACTTCTTGGAGTCCACACCTGGGTAGTATTCTTACCTCCTGATAATACCCCATAGGCTTTATAACTATATGTACGACTATCACCCAAAAATATAATTTTATCAAGGTATTCCTGTCCCATGTCAGGTGTTTCTACAAGAACTGCCGGACCACTAACTGAAAATGCATCCGGATTCACACTAACTACCGGTGCAACAACTGAAGGAACATTACTTCCGACATTCATACCTTCAGGTCGTTTCCCAGCATTAATGTTTATTACTGTTGTAAAGTTTCCGTAAGCAACTGTTATATTATTCTCACCTTCTGATAATTCTAAAGGGGCTGCAACCCAACCTCTCGGATTAACAAGTTTTGTTCCATCTTCATTTGTAACCTGTATATTAAAATCTCTTGCCGTAAGTACATCTCCTGCGTAATGTTCTCTTAAAAGACTTGCAACAATTCCCGGTTCAACTGTAATTTCTGATGTGCTTTCTATCTCAGTTGTAGTTTCTACCTCAGTTGTAGTTTCTACCTCGTTTGTTGGCTCTGTATCAGCCTCAGCAACTACTGTTTCTTGTCCGTTTGTTTCTGTTGAACTTATCTCACTTGAATCTGTTTCAGTAATACTTGTCCCTGCAATACCTGTTTCAGCTTCTGAATTCTCCTCATCTTTAACTACATTTATTTCTGATGATTCTTTTTTGGTTTCATTAACAACCTTGTTGCCACAACCTGTAAATACAGTCAATCCTACAATACTAACCATTATTGTAAGCTTCTTCATCTTTTTTTTCATATTAATCTCCATTCTGGGATATCTGTGTATAACTCTATATAAACTTTTTTATTCTATTAGGTCTCTGAAAAAAATTTTCAATAAAATAATCTCTGATTTTAAGTAAATAAATTACTAAATACCAGAGATTATTTTAACATCTATAATATGCTTTGTCAATTTATGTAATAATTTGTAACAGTTAAGCCATGCGAAAAAATTGAATAAATATTAATAAAAGCTTGCTTTTAAATTAATATATCGTTATTTAACAATAATTCATCCATCAATTTCCGGGTGTCTGATGTACCATTGGTGTACTTTCCGACATTGGCAAAAATGTATATCCATTAGCTAATCCCCATGCTATAATCTGTTCAACGGCATCTACACTAAAACCTTTTATATCATGCTGAAGAACAATTGAAACGTCCTGACTTTGTATTCCTCTGATTACATTGGATACAACCCCGGATACGGATGTGGTTCCACCGGCATCTCCACTACTTACATTCCAATCTGAATACAAATATCCATGATACGCAAGACTCTTTGTTAAAGCCGTCATTATTCCCGAGCAATATTTTCTGCTAATCGTGTTAGAAGTTCCTCCAGGAAATCTTACAATCGTAGGTTTTACTCCTGTCTGAGCCACACAAATATCCTCAATTAATTTCAAATCGTTATAATAATCCGTTTCACTGCTATAAATAGAATATTGATGACTGTATGTATGTAATGCAATAGTATGTCCTCTTCTGTGTGCTTCACCTATCATATTCTGATAAGCAGGATACTGATTTGTCACAAAGAAAGTTGCCTTCACACCAAATTTATCAAGTATATTAAGAAGTCTTTCCGTATGAACTCCCGGTCCATCATCAAAAGTAAGATATACCACCTTACTTCCGGGATAAATCTCATCTACTTCCATTTGTTTTTCATATACATAAATCTCCCTTGATACCTTAGCTACATTTCCTGCTTTGTCACTAACCTCGTATAATATTGAATAATTTCCAATAATTTCAGTATTAACTCCACCTAATAATTTAACATTTAAAGAAACATCTCCATCCACATTATCAATAGCAGTAAATCCTGCCTCTATATAAGCTTCACCTTTTTTTATATATACATTTTTATCTCCATTAAGAGTAATTGACGGTGCAGAAATATCTTTAACCAAAACATTTCTCTTTACAACACATTCATTTTCCGAAGAATCTAAAACCGTATAAGTCAAAGTATATTCTCCACTTTCAAGTCCATTTACACTACCTTCTACTTTTACCTTATCAGTAATATCTCCATCACAATCATCAGTTGCTGTAAAGCCGACATCAACATACTCTTTTCCGATATCAAAAATCATATCAGTTTCACCATTTAGCGTTATTACCGGTGCAACTACATCTTTATAAATAATTTTTCTTTCAACAGTTGAAACATTTCCCGAACTATCAGTAACCATATAAGTTACTATTCCATCTTTTTCTTCACGAATTACATTCCCTGTAACATCACCATCATAATTATCAGTAGCTGTAAATCCTTCTTCTTCATATTCTAAAACAGGGCTGGTAAAATTATTTTCATCAATAACCAGTTCTATAACCGGCGGTGTTTTATCTTCTATCACTATCTTAACATTTGCCTGAATCTCTTTTCCCCTATAGCTTGCTTCATATTTCATATCATACGTTCCAAGCTCATCAAGATTAATAACACCCTCTTTTTTTACATCAACCTTAATACCTTTTCTATTGAATATATTTCCTTTGTAAATAGCAGTAACATCAGGTTCAATAAGTTCATTCCCATATTCTAAGTATATTACTTCACCATTTTTTACACTTAGTTCAAGAGTATACCTATTAACCAAAAAAAGTATCAGCAAAGATAACATTGCTAATGCAGTAACTATAATTCCGCCAATAAAAAATTTATTCTTTAGTACTTTCAAACATTATCAATCCTTTCAAATATTTTTAAAGTTAAATTTCATTTAAAACTTTAAATATTTATGTAAGTATTTAAAGTATTTTATAACATTTTAATACAAAAAACAATAAAATTTTATGCATATTTACTAAAGTAATTTTATAAACTCATATTTTTCTTATATTTTTACACAAAAACTCTTCTATTTCAAATAATTATATGGTAAAATCAAATAAATTATGTCGAACGGAGGCGCTTAAATGAAACAATTTATAGGTTACAGTAAAAATGGCGATTGTAAAGAAGCATTAAATGGTCTTGAAAACCCAACTGCAATTGTATATATCACCGGAAAAGATGTTTTTGAACAGGCAACAAATGAAATAAATGCAGCATTTCCAAATGTAGAGACAATAGGATGCGTTGGTCAAAGTTATGCCGAACATCATATAAATCTTAACGGTATTACCGTTGTCGGTTTTTATGGAAACTTAAAATCAATCGGTGGAGTTATTGAAAATGTCGGAACTATGCCACTTGCCAGCATAGCTGATATTGAAGAAAAAGCAGAACAAATCGGTGCATCTAATAATGATACCGTTTGCCTCGACTTCACTTGCGGAAATGATGCGCAATTAGTAACAACCTTTAATATTGTACTTCAAAAAAAGAAAATCTCTCTTGTTGGTGGTACAGCATGGGAAGATACAGTAAGTTATAATGGTAAGATTTATAATAACGCTACTGTTTATCTTTTTATCAAAAATCTTGAAGGAAAGATTAGAGTTTATAGAGAAAATCTTTATGAAGCACATGAATCAAATGTACGCTATATCGCAACAAAGGTTGATACAGAGAAGAGTATCATCTATGAATTGGATAATCAACCAATCCAAAAAGTGTATATGGATACACTTGGCGTAAAAGAAAAAGACCTTCCTGACCAAACATTTATTAATCCTTTAGGAAGGTATATCGGTAATGAATTGTATCTTATTTCATTAAAATCAAAGGTTGATAATGGTGGTCTTGAATGTTATAAAAAAGTAAACTCCATGGATATTATTACAATAATGCAACTAATGGATTACAACGAAATAACACAGAATACTTTAGACGAAATCAAAAGAGATTTCCCTAATCCTGCAGGAATGTTTTCTGTCAACTGTGTTTTCCGTTATCTTTTATTTGAGCAGAAGAAATATATGAATGAATATCTTAACAAGGTTGCTAAAGTTGGTTCACATGCAGGGCTTATCGGACTTGGCGAACATTATAACACTCAACACGTAAACCAGACAATGTCTTGTTTTGTCTTCGATTAATCTGAATAATGGAGGTCAATTTAAATTATGAGTTTAAGAAAAAAGAAAAAAGAATCCGTTCCTTTCATCGATTATACAGCTATAAATAAAAAGAAAGCCTATCCTATTAAAGTCGGAGCGGAATTTATAAATCATAAATACGATGAGATTTTAAAAGAAGAAGTTTTTATCGGAACTGAAATTAGAAATATTCAGGAAAACTTCTCAGAGGTTGTATGTGATATTGATAAATTATCTGAAATGGTTAATACTTCTAAAGAGTCACTTGCTAAAACAGCTGAGATTGCAACAAGTTTTCATACAGTAAGAGACAATATCATCAACTCAGTTAATGATGCAAAAAATGAAATAGATGTTTTAAAAGAAAGTTCAAATCGTGCAGTATCAAGTTATGAAGCTATGAATAAAACTTTTGATGCATTAAAAGAAGCCGTTGACGCAATCAAACAATGTACTGACAATATTGTTTCTATAGCAAACCAAACTAATCTCTTATCTCTTAATGCTTCCATCGAAGCAGCCAGAGCAGGTGAAGCAGGACGTGGTTTTGCCATAGTTGCAAATGAGGTTCGATTATTATCGGATGAAATCAAGAAATTAACAAGTGATGTTGAAAACAGTATCAATAGCGTTGAAACAAGTACAATCGAATTAAGTGAATCTATAAAGTTTTCAAAAGAAGCTGTTTTACAGAGTAGTTCAAATGTAGATGTTACTTACGATATAGTTGATAAAGTTCAGATAAAAGCTTCTTCTATTAATAGCGTTTACGAAACATTGAGTTCTTCTATGGATGAATCAAAACAAGGTGTATCAAATATTGATAACTATATCGATAGTTCAAGAAATGCGTATGATAAGGTAGCACAGTGTATTGAAAACATCAACTATCATGAGAACAAGAAAGGTGTAATGTATGAGGATTTATATAATATTCTCCAACAGTTCCCTCATATTTCTGATGATATAGCAAATACATAAGTTTAAGAAATATTTTTATACAACAAAACAGGGTGTCAAACTATTACTTTTGACACCCTGATTTTTATTACAACATATATAAGCAACTTTATAATTCTTCTTTATAATCTTCCCTCGGTAATTTCTTCATAAAATTTATTGCAAATGGTATACATACAATACAAGTTATTACATCCGCTATAGCTTGTGAAATTTCAACACCAAATAATCCCAAAGCTTTTGCTAAAATCAACAAAACAGGTATAAATGCAATTCCATTTCTAAGAAATGCAAGTAACGTCGCTTCTTTATTCTTTCCAACACTTTGAAATAACATATTAGTACATGTAGCAATTGGATTTAAAAAAAGTGCAAGTAGCTGAGCTCTAAGAGCTACAATAGCAATATCAACTACCTCTTTATCATCCCTAAATATTACAATCAAGTCCTTCGAAAAAATGAAGCCAATTATAATCATAATACTCAGTAATATTTCTCCTACAACTATCGTAAAGAAAAATGCTTTTCTAACTCTCTTATACTTTTTGGCTCCATAATTATATGCCGATACAGGCTGGAAGCCCTGACCAATTCCAAGTCCTACTGCAAATGCAAAAAAACAAATCCTACTAACAATTGACATAGCAGCAACTGCTTCATCTCCCCCATAAAGTGCCGCCTGACTATTTAAAAGCATGGTAGAAATACCGGACATTCCCTGTCTTACAAGACTTGGAAAACCTGTTCTTGAAATCAACCAAAGCTCTTTATTATTTTTTAAACACAATTTCAAAGAAAGCTTACACTGTGTTTTACCAAAAATAAACATTGATAAAAGCACTAAAAAACCAATAAACTGTGAAACAGCGGTTGAAATTCCTGCACCTTCAATTCCCATACCTCGTACTTCCATAAGATACCAGTCACCAAAAATATTCAAAATACCACCCGTCATAAGACCAATCATCGAATATGCTGCATGACCTTCATATCTCATAACATTATTAAGTGTAAAACTTGCCATCATAAACGGAGTAGCTAATAATATATAAGTTGCGTAAGTCTTTGCATATGGAAGAATGGTCTTAGTACTTCCAAGCAGATTCATTAACGGTGTTAAAAACATTAATCCTAATATTGTGATAAAAACACCAACTGTAAGCGAGGTAAAAAAAGCTTTCGATGCCACTCTCGAAGCCTTTTTAACATCTTTAGCACCAAGACATCTTGATAGAACACTCCCTGCTCCCTGACCTAACATAAATCCAAAAGCCTGTATTATAGCCATAAGGCCAAAGATAATTCCAACCGCACCACTTGCACTTGTTCCAAGCTGACTTACAAAATATGTATCTGCAATGTTATAGACATTCGTAATAAGCATACTTAAAGTAGTTGGAAGTCCTAATGTAAGAATTAATCTCGGAATGGGAGTCTGAGTCATTTTTACATATTGGTTTGAATGTCCATCATTGTTTTTACTCATAGTATTCCTTTCACATTATAATAACATAAAACATAATTAAATAATTTTATTTAAAAAATCTTCTTAATCTTATCTGCCATATCAGAAATATTATCTTTTGTCATCTTCGCCTTAACTCCATCTATTATCTTCTATTTTTTCTTTGATATCCATTTTATATCCTCCTGAATTCATATGGTATTTTTATTTCTAATCTATATTACAATATAAATTTTCAAATTACAAGAATCAGAAAAGCAAAACGTCTTTTACACTAATTATTTTTTCTATAAATAATACGCCTTATACTATCTGCTGATAAGCCATACTTTTCAATCAACTCATCTATTGAATTTCCTTGATTATAATCTGCTCGAATTTTTACATTTCGTTCTTTATAAAACTGTCTTGCCCCCGAACCTTCTCCCCATCTTCGCTTTTCTTCCTGTTTAGGGATATAAATAGCCTCACCCGTTACATATTTTTGTATTTCTTTTAAAAGCTCATCAGGCAAGACATGAGAAGCATTTCTATATTTCACTATAATACCTTTGCATACGCAATTTTCCTTTCCTGATATTATTCTTTCTGCATAAAATACAGTAATAAATTATTAATTATATTCAATAAATTCTTTTAATGATGAATACTTATTCATTTTCACATTGTTTTCTTCTATAATCTTAACCAGATATTCTTCAAATTCATTTGCTTTTTTACAAAATCCTTTCAAATCTTTTTTATTAAAAGATGACATCAAATCCATTTGTTTAAGATTAAAATCTTCTTTAACAGCATCGAACTCAATTTGAAGATAACAACCTAACAAATAACTATCCTCTACACTATTTATTCCTGTAAAATATTGAAGCCTTCTAAAAGAATATCTCATTTCCTGATACCACATCGCCAAATCTTCATAATTAGGTTCAAATTCATTTTTATTATCCTTAGAAACTCTTTTCGTTAAAAAATCTCTTGTTATTTTTATTAATTTATAAATATTTTCTCTTATCTCATCTACACTATCCAAAGAAATCATTTTCATAAAAATACTTTCAAAATCTTCCGGATACTCTTTCATCTTATGCAAATCATTTGTAAAATTAAGATAACCATTTTCCAAATACCTACCATTAAAAAGTGCAATTGAATTCATTAAATAGCTAGACACTCCACCGGCTGCCTTTCTAATTTTACATAAGTCATCTTCATATAACATTGCTTGAAATATTTCCTGTGCTGTTTCCAAATATTTAAGACTTTGAGGTATATTAAACTTTTTATCCTGTAACTTTAATAACATTTTTTCTTTCAGCTTCTCATATCTCAATTTTTCTTCTTCACTTTTGGCATAAATCACTTCACCTTTAGCAAAAGCAAAAATCATTCGTGGTTCTTCTATATCAGCAATTTTCTCAAGTCTCTCCCATGAAATAGGGTAAAGGTCATACCCCATATCTTCAATAATAAATGTTCTTGCTAATTTATAACCCCTGTCTGTTGCAGGAACAAAAAAGTCAAATATCATATTTTGTTCATCCGTAGGAATTTTCCCACCTCCTACCTGACCAATTAACAACGCAATATCTTCTTTATATTCTGTCTTAATCTTATTAATTGACCATTCAACCAATTCTTTATCAATATTTATCATTATATCTTAACTTCCTTTCCATAATACTTATATAAAGATTCCTTCTCCCATGAGCTAAAAACTTCAGTTTCCCAATAATAAGCAGTAGCCTGAGCTTTCATTTCAAATCCCATACTTTTATAAAATTGCTGGTCTCCACCTAACATTCCCTTACACTTAGGGTACATATTAATAACTCTGTTCATCGCCTCATATAAAATAGCACTTCCAATCCCTTTTCTTCTTTCCCACCAACATACTCCTAATGGTTCTAATTCACAATATGGCATAACTTCATCATACCAGATAATAGCCATAGCCACTGGTCTTTTTTTATCATCTAAAACACATAAATCAAGTTTTTTATTATAATATTTCTTCTGCCTTACTGAAAAAAATGCCTTATGACCATATTCTGTTGCTCTGTCGTTAATTCCATAACCAAACGAATGTCTATGTACATTAGCAAGTTGAACATCTGTCGAAACATTTCCATCTATTATACTATATCCCTCAGGTAATTTCACATCATATTGTTTTTCTTTAAAAGGAAAAATATTGATTTTCTCATTCCATTCTCCCTTCATAAGTCCATACTTTTCTGCCACTAACATAAGTTTTTTATTCCAGGACGGAATAAACAGATTTATAAACCTTGTTTTACCATCATTTTTATATCCCGCACCATATGTTTTTGCAAATTTTATCATATCCGCTAACAAATCTTCTTCTCCTGCACGCTCTTTTGAATCAAACAAAAAAAATGTAGTTCCATCATAACACCCCTCATTCCATACACACGCAACCAATTTATTATCATCCAGATAACAACCTACTGTCTTCTCCCAAGAAGTAGCACTATCACAAAATATTTTATTTAATGAATCCGAAAATTCAATTCGACTTATTCCTACCGGAGTATATTCCCACTCATAAGAATTTTTAACTATTCTGATTAATTCAGGATATAATTCATTTTCATAAAACTTAAAATCATATTTCATTCTTGACACCTTTTTTCATGTAATTTATATATCTACATTTCCTTTCTTCATATAATTTTAAAAAACTATTCATTAATTTTTGTTTTTTATTATAATTAAAAAAGTATTATAAAAATATGTCATAAACCATTATATTCGTTTTTGACCTGTTACTATATTATTTTGACCTTATTCTTGTGTCGTGTTATAATTCCTATATGAATTTAATTATCAAAAATCTTGATTTAAATTGCTACAATTTTACGAAATATACACGAAGAAAATGAGGATATATATGAAACTTAAAAAAGGAGTTTTTATTGCATATAAAAAAGATGGTACGCCTTATTATCGTTCATCAATGACATATAAGCAAAAACATATAAGTCTTGGAAGTTTTAATAGCGAAGATGAAGCTCATAACTGTTATCTTGAAGGTATTAAGCTTTTGTCATCAACTGATGATATAGAATCCTATGATAATGAAAAAAGATATATTTCTTTTGACAAATGGGTTAGCATTATTAATTTTCGTGATAATAATATGTATTTTAAAAATCCTATTTATCTTAAGCCAAAATATTTTTTATATTATTATGACAAAAATACTTGTTATAAATTTGATGCAGATGACCTTTTTTATTATTCTAAACATAAGATAATGAAGCGAAATGGACACCTTTTTGTAGCCGACTATGGAATGCAAGTAAATATTTTATCAAGATATGGGATTAAAAATTATGCAGTTCCCGGTAAAGACTATATATTTATGAATGATGACCCTACTGATTTTCGTTATAAAAATATAAAAGTAATTAATAAATATAATGGTGTATCCGTAACTGCGATGAATGGTCAATCTATTTATGTTGCTAAAATTCATATAAACGGAGATTACATAATAGGACGATATACTAAAGAAGAAGATGCTGCAATCGCTTATAATAAAGCAGGTGAGCTTTTAGTAAAAGCAGGTATTATTAACTCCTATCAGGAAAATTATATAGAAAATTTCAACTCAATTCAGTATGCTTCAAGATATAACTTGGTTAAAATTTCAAAAAGAATATTAAATTTAATTTCTAAATAAAGTCTAAATATTAACCTATTTATAATATTCAGATTTACAGTAAAAGTTATTATTGAACAGATATATTTTTCAAAATAGAACAATTTTTTATTGTAATTTAAGTAAAATTCTATTATTCTATTACTGTAGGATTATAATAAAAATCCTTACTAAAGAATGTTATTGGAGGTAACAAAAAATGGCAAAAACAGTACAAGAAATTATGGACTTAATCAAGGAACAGAACATTCAGATGATTGACTTTAAAATCGTTGATATTAATGGTCAATATCGTCATGTAACTATTCCTGCTGAACAATTTTCAGAAGACACTTTAAAAGATGGTATCGGATTTGATGCATCTAACTATGGATATGCTGTAGTAGAAAAGAGTGATATGGTATTTATACCTGATTTAGATACAGCTTTAGTTGATTCATTCTGTGCAGTTCCTACTTTATCCCTTACCGGTAATGCTATGATTATAGATTATCCTGAAAATCGTCCTTTAGACCAGTATCCAAGAAATATTGTTCTTGCTGCTGAAAAATATATGCAGGATTCAGGTATTGCTGATACAATGCTTATACTTCCTGAATTCGAATTTCATTTATTTGATAACGTAGGTTGGTCTGTAAGCCCAAATAGCATTGGTGTTAATTTAGATGCTGAACAGGCTTATTGGAATAGTGATGTACAGGGACAGGGTAAAATCGTTCCCCATCAGAAGGCTTACCATGTTGCTAAACCATTTGATACTTCTTATGAATGTCGTTCTGAGATGTGTCTTGAGATGCAGAAAGCCGGAATTGCTATCAAATATCACCATCCTGAAGTTGGTGCGGCAGGTCAGTTCGAAATTGAACCTATGCTTGGTCAGATGTCTAAGATGGCAGATAACACAATGATGATTAAATATATAATTCATAATACAGCTTTAAAATATGGAAAGACTGCAACATTTATGCCAAAACCTGTATATGGTGAAGCAGGTAACGGTATGCACGTTCATATGTTATTATTAAAGGATGGACAGCCTGTTTTTTCTGATGATAACGGCTATTCACATCTTAGTGAAACAGCTCATTATTTCATGGGTGGATTACTTAAGCATATTTCTTCACTTTGTGCACTTACTAACCCAAGTACTAACTCATTCAAACGTCTTGTACCTGGATTTGAAGCACCTGTTACAGTTGGATATGCAACATCTAACCGTAGTGCAGTTATCAGAATTCCTGCATACGCAAAAACACCTGAATTAAGACGTTTTGAAATCCGTAACCCGGATGCAACATGTAATCCATACTTCTGCTATGCTGCAATATTAATGGCTGGTCTTGATGGAATTAAGAATAAGATTGACCCTCATGCAAATGGTTGGGGACCATATGATATGAATCTTTACACATTATCAGATGAAGAAAAGGCAAAATTATCATCACTTCCTACTTCTCTTGATGAGGCATTGGATGCACTTGAAGCAGACCATGATTACTTAACAGCAGGTGGTGTATTCCCTGAACACTTAATTAAAAACTTCATTTCAAGAAAGAGAACAGAGTGTCTTGAAATGGCTAAGATTCCACATCCTGCTGAATTTGACAGATACTTCAATTTATAAAAATTCGAGAAAAATATATAAAACGATATAAAAATAACAAAACCATTTCAGGCACGCTCTCGCTGCATGCACCTCGTAGTGGTACATAAGGTGCTAAAATACAGCACCTAAGTACCAACGGGCGCATAAGCACCTGTAATGGTTTTGTTATTTTTATATCTTAATATACATTTTCATTAATACGTATTAATATTTTACGATGAAATATTAGATAGCTCTTTAAAATTCTCTTGTATCAATTATATATTTTATGTTCAGTTTTCAATATAAATTTATGATTTGAAATAAGACAATTTCTAATTTTACGAATAGTTAAGAATATTAGATTTTCTTAGTGCTTTATTAGACAGCCTAATGACTTGCCGACATGGACGTCGGCAAGAGGCTTAACTGCGCAATGGACTGCGCATTTAAGCCGTTCATGTAAGTTATATAAACATCCATTTAAGCACTTAGAAAATCTTATATTCGTACTCTGATTAAAATTAGAAATTGTCTTATTCAAATTAATATTAAGTTATTATGACTATTTTATTTATTATTGATATAGTTAATAAGTCCTTCTGCCTTAATGATTTTCTGCATAAACTCAGGGAATGCCTGTCCCTGATATTTTGCATCTTTAGTCTTGTTATAAATCATTCCGCTATCGAAATCGATTTCAACTTCATCACCTGCATCAATATCTTTTGCAGCTTCAGGACATTCGATAATCGGTAAACCGATATTAATAGCATTTCTGTAGAAAATTCTTGCAAATGTTTCTGCAATTACACAGCTTACACCTGAAGCCTTAATAGCTATTGGTGCATGCTCTCTTGATGAACCGCAACCAAAGTTCTTATTTGCTATAATAATGTCACCTTTATTTACGTTTTTAGCAAAATCAATGTCGATATCTTCCATACAATGCTTAGCAAGTTCCTGTGGGTCAGGAACATTTAAATATCTTGCAGGAATAATTACATCAGTATCAACATTATCGCCATATTTAAATACTTTTCCTAATGCTTTCATTCTTCTAATTTCCTCTCTTTATTCTTACATTCCTAATTCTTCAGGTCCAGTTATCTTACCTGTAATAGCACTTGCTGCTGCCACATAAGGACTTGAAAGATATACTTCTGATTCCGGGTCACCCATTCTACCAACAAAGTTTCTGTTAGTTGTAGCAACTGCTCTTTCACCTTTTGCAAGGATACCCATATGTCCACCAAGACATGGTCCACAAGTAGGTGTACTTACTGCTGCTCCTGCTTTAATGAATGTAGTTAAAAGACCTTCCTCTAATGCCTGAAGGTAGATTGTCTGTGTTGCAGGAATTACAATAGCTCTAACTCCTTTAGCAACCTTTCTTCCTTCCATAACCTTAGCTGCTGCTCTTAAATCCTCAATTCTACCATTTGTACAAGAACCAATAACAACCTGGTCAATCTTAACCTCAGGTTCTGCATTAATCTCATCAATAGTCTTAGTATTCTCCGGTAAATGTGGATATGCAACTGTTGGTCTTAATGTACTTAAATCAATAGTATATTCTTCTTCATATTCAGCATCTGAATCAGCTTCAAAAATCTTGTATTCTCTGGTTGAATGTTCTTTCATATATTCAATAGCCAAATCATCAACAGGGAAAATACCATTCTTTCCACCTGCTTCAATAGCCATATTTGTCATTGCAAATCTGTCATCCATTGAAAGATACTGTACACCATCACCAACGAATTCCATTGATTTATATAAAGCTCCATCAACGCCTATCATTCCGATAATATGTAAAATTACATCCTTACCTGTAACCCACTTAGCAGGTTTTCCTGTAAGAACAAACTTAATAGCAGATGGTACTTTGAACCAAGCTTTACCTGTTGCCATACCTGCTGCCATATCTGTACTTCCTACACCTGTAGAAAATGCCCCTAAAGCTCCATATGTACATGTATGAGAATCAGCACCAATTACTACATCTCCTGCTACTACAAGACCTTTTTCAGGAAGAAGTGCGTGTTCAATACCTACCTCTCCTGTCTCAAAGAAATTAGTAATCTCATTAGCACATGCAAAATCCTTTGCACACTTACATAATTCTGCTGACTTAATATCTTTATTCGGTGTGAAATGGTCAAGTACGATAGCAATCTTATCTTTATCAAATACTCCATCCACATTCATCTTTTTCATTTCTCCGATTGCAACCGGAGAAGTAACATCATTTCCTAAAACTAAATCAAGATTAGCCTCAATTAACTGTCCTGCAGAAACGCATTCAAGACCGGCAGCTGATGCTAAAATCTTCTGTGTCATAGTCATTCCCATGATATTTTTCCTCCATTAAAATAAATTAGAGTGTTAAAATATCTTATTTAAAAACATTTCAACACTCTAACAATAATAGCATTAATTAAGATATAATGCAAGTGATACAATTTAATCTCTAATCAAACGCTACAAAATCAACCTTTTCATAATTATCAAGCGAGAACGACTGAATACCTTCATCAAGAACTATTACATATAAGTAATCTCCAATATACAAGCCTCTGTATTCAAAATCTACATATTCCCATCTTAACGAATATTCACTTTCGTATTCATACGAAATAACTTCACTAAATTCATCATCCTCATATTTATAAACATTAAATCCGGTTTGACTTATATTTCTATGAAAAATTCCAAGTTTATAATCTTCAGTATCTAATTCATAATCATCTTTATAAACAGTCAGTCCAAATAATGATTTTTCCGGAGCAACCATCATATTTTTATAATCATACGTATCAGTTGCCCAAACGCCTTCTACCACATATTTATCCACTTCAAATATATTCTCTTTGTCAGTAACATCAAACATCGACATCTTGAAACCTAAGGTTCTTCCATCTTCATCAGCTTCCTTACCAACTCCAAAAAGGAGATTTTCATCCCACATATGGAGATATTCAGAAAATCCTGTTACCTTTAATTCATCTAATATAACTGGCTCTAACGGATTAGATAAGTCCACAACAAATAATGGGTCAACACGTTCAAATGTTACAAAATAACCATAATCTCCTAAAAATCTTGCAGAATATATTTCTTCATCTTCTGCAATTCCTTCAACACTTCCACAAACATTAAGTTCATCATCAAGTATATATACAGAACTACTTTTAACCATATCTATTCCTGAAATTTTTGTTTCATCACCATTTTGTGGAATTGCCTTATGCTCCCACAAATTTGAAACCACACGAAGATATCCGTCTTTTTCATCTAATGAAAACTGGTTTAACAATTCACCCTTTATTTCATTACTTGCTTTAAAATCTATTGCTCCATCATTATATTTATACTTCCAAATTTTTGTTGTATACATTAACTGTACTTCATTAGGCTCAAATTCTTTGTGCAAACCTTCACTGTTATAAATTCTACTGTGTAAATATATATTATCTTTACCCATATACAGCTCTACCTCTGTATTAGGATAAGAACCTGCACCTGATGATAAAAATGCTGCGCTATCTGTAAGTTTCAATTTTTTTGAAATATCTAAAGAAGTAATTACCTTGTAATTATTATAAAATCCCATATCCTCAGGTATATATATGCAACCACATGGAATTTCCACATCATTAACCTTCGGAATACAGTTATTTTCAACTCTATCCTGTGCAGTCTTAAGCTCCTCATCTTCATCAATAGAAATATCAACATATTTATCTGTAATTAAATATAAATATTCATCAACTTTTCTTGAAGAAATATAAGCTCCATCTATAACACTATGATTTACAAGCTTTGGATTATCAATCTTACTCAAATCATATTCCATAACACAGGTATTTCTTTTTGAAATATCTGATATACTACTACTCATATATACATCATAATACACATCATAACATTCATCTTCTTCATACTCTATAACTTCATCTGTAGTAAAAATTACTATCAGTTTATCTTTATCCAAATAAAATTTTATATTATTAATTATTTCTCTCTCATCATATAGTTTTTCATAATCTTCTTCAAAATTAACTTCACTGATATACTCAAGTTCACCTTTACTTGCCTTAGCTATAGAAACATTTGAAAAATCAGTCAATGAATAAATATACTTTCCATCAGTAAGAACCTTATCTGCTTCAACAACACCTTCAACCTGGTCATTATTCTGATAGTAAGAATCATCTTCAGACTCAGATATATAAGATTCTCCTTTTGAATTAGAACTATTCATAGACGAAGAACCATCTAATGCATCCTCAGCCAAATCAGAACTTCCAAGCATATATTCTGAATTAACATAAAAATTTTCTCCTTCAGGTGCCATTCCATACCCATCATCATCATTTTTTCTGTTTTCGCTAGCATCATATACTCTGTTTAAGAAATATTTAACCAAAACATCTCTTGAAGATTCATTTGATAAAACTACTTTTTCATAATTATATTCGTAGTCCTCATCAATCGAAAAGTTATTTCCCTTCGTCTTTTCTTTACACTTATGTCTGTTTTCAAAAGTTCCATTCATTATTGCTACACTTAAAAACAAAGTTGCAGCTGTAGCCAATGCCCCTGTTCCTATATACAATAACCTTTTAGCTTTCTTTTTTCTCTCACGTTTTCCTGACTTTTCTTTAGCTTTAATAGTATTCATTATATTTTCAGGTAACAAAGTATCAGGAACTTTCGGTTCATCTGTTATATCAGATATCATATGTAAGATTTTTTCTTCATCATTTTCATTCATTTTATTAAAATCTTTCATTCCAATCACTCCTTTAAATTTCCATCACTTTTTTCATCTTTGATAATGCTCTGCTTAATTTAGAACGCACAGTTGTATTCTTTAAATTTAAGATTTCACCAACCTCTATGCTCTTATATCCAAATATAGCGGATAATGTTACAATATTTTTCTCTTCTTCAGATAATCCTGAAAATGCCACCTCTAAATCATGGTATTTACAAGGTTCATATTCATACGACAAATCCACATTATTCTCACATTCTTCAATAGAAACATTCTTTTTAAGATAAGATTTTCTTTTACGTTTGCATTTATTTGATAAAATCTTAAAACACCATGACCGAAATAACGAAAGGTTCTTTAATTTCTTTATTCCGGTATACATATCAACAACCGTTTCGCTAATGATATCTTCTGCATCTGCTTCATTACCAAGCATATAATATGCATATTTATACATATCCTTATATACTTTTTCATATAGCTTGACAAATGCATCATTATCGCCATCCTTAGCTTTTTGAACCAACAGCTCATCAAAATCCATAACTCTCACTTCCTTTTTTAATTATTAATGATAGCCATCTGTATATATGTGTATGGAAAATTTAAAAGTGTTGCAAAGAAATTGAGAAATCTATTTATACCGAGCCATCTTTGTGCATGCTCTCACTCCGCTTATCGTACAATTTTACATATTTGTTCGTCTTCGACGTACACTTATGCAAAATTGTTCGCTAAGAGTCGCAATTCGCAATGCACAAAGATGGTTCTAAGATATTTTTCTCAAAAACGCAAAAAAGGTCACAACATCCATTCAAATATTGTGGCCTTTTTATAAATCTACATTTAGTTTAAATTCCAAATTACTTTATATAATTTTTAAATTTAACTTTAAATTCCAATACCTTTGAATTAAGCTTTTCAAAGTCTTTTTCCCCGATTTTACCTTCTTCCTTAAGCTGATTAATCAATTGCACATACTGTGTATATGCCTCATATGCTGAATCCTTGTAGTTATTGGATAAGTTCAAGGTTATCTCCTTTTCCTTTTCCTCAATTAACTTCTTAGTCTTTCCAAACAGCATATAAATCACCTCAAATCGTAAAAATCATCTTTATATATATATATATTAAGATGATTTTTACGATTTGAGGTGATTTATATGCTGTTTGGAAAGACTAAGAAGTTAATTGAGGAAAAGGAAAAGGAGATAACCTTGAACTTATCCAATAACTACAAGGATTCAGCA
>JAFQCK010000126.1 GCA_017416465.1 Lachnospiraceae bacterium
GTTAATAACAGATTCTAAACATCGTTCAATATACTTTTCGCCATTATATATTGGTATAATGATTGAAACAAAATCCTTTTTCAAGATATCTCCTCCTTGGTATGCATTAACAAATTGTCTGAAGGATAATCTTTTATTATCCTTTATTCATATTACGTTCTTTCTACTGATAATATATCCTTAACTAAAAAATGTATTTTAATGTCAATCTTTTTGTCAAACAAAATATTTATAAAAATATAAACAATATTACCTACTATTTCTAATCTATCATCTGAACGATCCTTCTACTATCCTTTATTGCTAATTATAGCACTCTTATTTTTCACTCCAACTCTTCCACATTCTTACATACACATTATTTGTACATTTATCTAACAGTTCCTCCACCAAATCATAATATTGCATTTTATGTGCTACATAAATAGCAATAATCAACATTATATTATTATACTCTACATATTGAGAATCTAAATTTGCCAAATAATATACTTCTATTTTAGAAACAAAGTTTTTTGCAAGTTTTTCCATTCTATTATATATTTCTTTTAAAATCCTTTCTGATTCATTTTTTGATATCGAAAGCGAATCAATATTTTCTACTTTAACCTCTTGTCCAATTCCAATTTTATTCACATCATAATTATACAAATGCAAACTATCACTATAATGATTGTATGAACCAACTTCTAACCCCAGCCACCCTGCTAATATTTCTTGTAAACTTGTAAACAGTACAAAATCATATGGCATACCTAATAACACATCATTACTTCTCATAATTTGTGACCATTCCAATTTTCCCTCCCTAACCTTTAACATTGAACATACATTACAAGGAATATCTTCATCTCGAGGCTTTCCATTTTCTATTGGAAAATCAACTTTTGAATCATAAATCTGAATTACTACTTGACGACTTTCAGGAACATTTTGCAATGCGTAATATGTTTTTTCTAACTGATCAAAACCAAAATGATGACGTATTCTTTTTCCATATGCACCATAATACAAACTTCCATTTCCTGCAAACCTTGATAAATTAGGATTCCAAAAATTAATAACATCCGCTCTATCTTCACCATTTAACATCCATACTAATTCTGCTAATGCATAGCCTATACTTAAAGGTGGTTTACGAGCATAAATCCATTTTTGTCTAGGATCTTCTATGGTAATAAATGTATGTAAAATCTCGTAAACATCTCCCAATCGACTTTTTGATAATTTGCACTCCTTCAAAATTAAGTCTACAGCCTTTTTCCAAACTTCATTTGCAGTTTTTCCTAGAACTAACTCTGACAAAATATAACCTCCTATATTACTTGTTCATTTTATGATTAATTTTCCACTTTGGTGGATAAAAATAATCTATTTTTTCTAAATTTCTATCAATATATTTATGTTTTATAAACTTTCTATTATTTAATCCTAAAATATTAGGATATCTAATCCTTGAATACTTATCTATTTCACAAAACAAATTTTGACAATCTATCAATTGCAGTTCTCTCCCATATAATGAAACAAATTCTAATTCTCGTTTAAAAAATTCTTCATTCTGTCGTTCTGCAACAAATTTGATAATATCCTCAAATTCATATCCATTTAAATCTTCAAAACATTTTTTAATACCACTTTTTGCTCCCGGACCAGCTACTACAAATGACATTTCACTATAATCACACATTTCACTATAATTAATATCAATCGCAAACTGAAATGCTAAAAATGAGCCTAAAGTAGGATAATCTAACAATGCTTCATATAATTCTTTTAAACTTTTTGTTTGTGCTATCTTTAAAGATAACCCTGACTTCATCATATACTCTAAAAGTTTTAAATTATTTTGATGTTTTTTTTCAAACCCAAAACAACTTTTTCCTGAAGGCATAATATATGCTGCAGAATATATTTTTTCGTTATTAATAATTTTTTTCATCAATAATTTATTATAGGTTTCATAATCATATGACGAATATGATATTTCTCCCAAAGCATTTTTTAAATATTCCCATGTTTCAATTTTATTAAATAACTTAAATAAAAGTATTCTAAAACACTGATCCTCTGGTGTATAGTATTCCTTATCATATATTACATTCTTTATTAAATATTGACTTACACGATCAGATGCTCTATATACATTTGTAAATTTATATTTTTGAATAATCTGATCATCGGTCCATGGATAAGGATTGTCCATTATTCTATTTAAAAAAACCTCTTGTCGCTTAACTGCAAATTTCCAATACATGTCATATACTTCTGTAGGTTTTAATTTTATATATCTCATAAATAGTCTCCTAAACTATCATTATATTTAAAAATATTTATCATTCTATCTTATCTAATAATCGATTTATCATCACTCGATGATTCATATTATAAAAAAATTCTTTATTAAAAGAATCCTCCCACAAATTCAAATCCGACCAATCACCATTTTCAATTATTTCAAATGCATATTCACTAGATCGTCCACCTACAGTACCAACTAATACTACCGGAATATTGACACTTCTTGCTAAATTCACTTCAATATCTACACCTTGAAGTGATTTATCATTTTTAATTTTTCCTCCTAAGCAAATCATTACTTCACTTTTCTTTTCACAAATCATTTTTTTTCTCATCTCTTCTAATCCATCTGACAAAATAAGAGTACATTTTTCTTTCAATCCTTCCAAATCATAATTATCTATATATGCCTTATCCATATGCATCTCAATAGAATATTTTACATCTGAAGCATAGAGATTACCTATATCAAAAATAAGTTTTTGAAAAGTAGGATGTGCACCAAAAACAAGCGTATATCCATTCTTAATAATTTCTTTTGAATATATCAATAATGCTTCTATTAAGGAATTTTTATATATTTCATCACAATCCGGAAATGCTCCTGAAAGAATAATCCTTTTGTTACGTTGTATTACATTTCTTCCTGAGACATTCTCAAGATTTATAATGTAATCATCATAATTTTCTTCTGTTATTTTATCATCACCAATATACCTGTCTCTACATCCATGATTTGATAATAAAAATAATCTATCATTGTTTATATATACCTCTTTATTTCTTATTCTATCAACAAAGCTTAGAACATCTTTTTCTTTTGGATTCCTACCAAAACATTGAATATAATGCTTTTGTATTCCTCTGTCATATAAATCTCTCGTTTCTTTTTTATACTTAACTTCATATGCTAATATAGAATTATTATCATGTATTAACTCTATTTTATTCTTATTGCTCATATCATATAGATACTCAATATAATTATAAACTTGATTTGATGAATTCATAATAAGTTGAAAACATTTTTCTTCCACTTCATCTACAATTTCTATTAGTCTATCATGACAATCAAACTCTTCACTTTTATAACTAAGCATCGGCTTCTCACTTGGAAGAATTTTCATATTAGAATATGGTGCATTATCAATTTGTATCCATAAAATAGGAATATTATAAATTAATGCATAACTTAATTCTTTAATAATATAAGAAGAATATTGTGCTTGTTCTGTTTGTAAAAAAATCAATACATCACTCAATTCTAAATTTCTATCAATATCTTCTTGAGCATCATTTCCTACTTCTACTTGAACAACATCCCTATATACATTTCTTTCCCTAGTTAAAAGTCTTAATTCATCTGCTAATTTAGCTGCGATATGTTCTCCATCACATCTACGATGACTAATAAAATATAAAACCTCATCTCGATAAAGTGGCGACAATGTTTGTGCAATTATCTTTCTAGCAAAGATTTGTGCAATAGCTTTCATATTATTCTTAAACGGATTTCTATTTTCATTACGACATGAAACATCAAAACTTTGCTTTTCAGACACTGGATTTGGTGGTCTCCTACATTCCGGATTATTATTCATCGCTATTGCCCATATTCTGCTTTTTGCATCATTATACTTTGAAATTAATTTAAGTATATTATTTTCATATATACCATTTTCAGATGTAAAAAATATAAAAATATCATTTTCATTCGACTCTTTCTCTATTAATTGATTCATATGGAAAATATTAGAAATATAGCTAATATCACTAACATAAGTATCCAATATAGCCTTACATTCTTTAAAAAACTTTTCTCCTGTTTCTATCTCTATCATTGTCAATTTAGGTTCACAAAAAATAACTTTCATTGTCAATTCCCCCTGTAATGTGCAAATTTACCTATTTTTCTACTATATGGAATTCCTTGTATTCCCATTTCATAATTTTCATTCATATAATCTACAAATTCTTTAATCAAATTATCATCTCTATACACTCGATGTCCTATACCTTGTGCTATTAAAATTGAAAATTCTTTTGGAATAGAAACAGCATTATTTCCAAAATAATAAAAATCCTTTGAAATTAATACTCTATTTGTTTGAGTATCTCTATTTAAATTAATATAGTTTGTACTTCCATCTTGCATACTATGATGTGATTCTTCCTGTACCCAGCTATCATTTATATGATGATATATATTATCTCCATACATATAAATCACCCCTTTATTGAAAAAAGGGCGCTTAATTTTAAATCTATTATCCTCCCAATACTCATCAAAAGTTAATATTTCATCTACTCTCATTAAATATACCATTTTTTTATGTAATATTGTTCTTGCAGCTCCATATGCTGAAACCCAATCTCCTATTTGAGCACATCTTCTAATTACTGGTTTACAATTTGCTAAAGTACAATAATCGAAATAAGGATTTGGAGCAAAACCATAATCTCTAGGTATTACATATGAATAAAATTTCATAGCTAAACTCCTAACATGTATAATGAGTCAACCCCATAGTATTACTATCTCTAAGCGTTCCATCAGGTTTTTCCCAATCATTATTTTCTCCTTCAATTGCTCTTACAATTTTCTCACCATTCCATCCAACTATACTAAATCCATATTCATTCAATTCTTCCGGAATATCCTCTTCTTTAGCTCCCTGTAAATAAACACCAACTATTCTCTTACCCATTTCTGCTGCTGTTCGTATTTCCCAATTTACATAATCACTTTTTGCTGTATCTTTACCTATAAGTACTACGACTGTTCCAGCCCATTTTATTTGTGGTTTTATTAACTCTTGTTTTATATATTGCTCATTTTTTGCATTATTCTTTAATTTGCTCTCATAAATAGAACTATCTCGCATATTAATCCCATGTTTTCCAATTAATTCCTTAAATGCTTCAATCTTATCTGCATCATTATGCTGATGTGAAACAAAGATGTTTTTAACTTCATTCGACATAAACAAACCTTCCTATACATAATAATTTTCCATCTAAATATTCCACTATGATATAATGTCAACTAATATACACAACTTTTTAAGTTTACTTTTGTCTATATGTTTAAATAAAATTTGAAAATACAGATGCAATAATTACTGTCATTACTCCAGCAACAGCTATTGCTAAACTACTCATAGCACCTTCTATTTCTCCAATTTCTATCGCCTTGGCAGTACCCATTGCATGAGATGAAGTACCTATTGCAATACCTTTTGCTATAGGTTCTGTAATTCTAAACAACTTGCATATTGATTCTGCAAATATATTTCCTGTAATTCCTGTCATAATAACAATAGGAACTGTTAAACTTGATATTCCTCCCAATTCTTCAGATATTCCCATTGCCATTGCTGCTGTTATTGATTTTGGAAGCAAAGTAACATACATTGTATGAGAAAAATTAAATATAATTGAAAATAATAAAATTGTAAATATTCCTGCTATAACACCTGACATAATCCCTATTGTTATAGCCAAAAAATTATTTTTTAATGGTTTGATATTTTCATACATAGGAACTGCAAGGCATACAGTTGTTGGCGTAAGAAGAAAATGCAAATAATTCGATGCTTCATAGTATAAAAAATAGTCAACTTTAAAAATCATCAAAAAAATGACAATAAATATTGTTGAAAATAATAATGGATTAAAAATAACTAATTTAAATTTTTCTTGCATCTTCTTTCCAATCATATATGTAGAAATACTTATCAATATTCCCCAACAAGTTGTCTCGTTTAATAAATCATTCATTTTCAATTTTTCTCTTCTTTCTTTTAATAATAAATTGAGTAGTAACTCCAGTTATCCCCATAACCACCATTGTTGATACAATTGTTATTATCAAAATTTGATACCATATTTCCTTTAATATATCCAGTTTTAAAATAATACCTACTGCTGATGGAATAAATAATATTGGCATAATATCTATTAAAAATCTACTAACTTCTTTTATTTCATTAACTTTAATTATATTACAAATCAATAAAATAAATAAAATCAACATACCATATATACTTCCAGGAACTGGAAGAGGTATTAAATAATTACACATTTCTCCAATAAATGAAACCAAAATTATTACTAAAAATTGTTTAAACCATTTCAATTTTTTGTCTCCTCAATAAACTCTTCTAAATATTCTTTCTCTTCTCCTACTATGTTCCATTGTAATATTTTTTTAATCTCGTCTAATGCGTAATTATGCATTCTTCCTTCTCGCATACCTGTCGCTCTATTTGTCACACTTTTTCCTTTTAAACTTAAATAACCATGCGTTCTGGATTCCTCTTTTAGATTCCTGTTTTCATCTTCTTCTACACCTAACAATGTCCTTGAAAGGTCTCTAGGCTCTCTTTCACTATAATCTCTATGATGTAATCTATCAAAAATATCAGCTAGCTCTTTACCTATTGTAGAGCCAGTAATTTTAAGTGTTGAACGAATAGTTTCAGAAGAACTTCTATCCTCTGAATTTCTACTAACTAAATAAAAATGAATAAATGAAATCTTTTCATCAATTATAACCAACTCAAATTTTATACTAAAATCACTTTTTCTAAGATAAATTTTTGTTTTTTCCGGATTAAACTTACTTAAAGCAGTATATACATCATACCATTTATCGACAGAATTAATACATATTATTCTATCAAATCTACCATCTATCCTATATGAAGCTTTTTCTAATGCTTCCATAAATTGTTGATGAAAACTCTTGTTATTAGTTTTTACAATACTTTGATTTGCAAATCTTGAAGTTCGCAAACTATGTTTTGCATTATTTACTGCATCAATCAAAGCATTAAAAGCAGCCTCTTCTCCATCAATATATTTTACATTACCATTATCTTGCTCTAAAATCTCACTAACTCTCAATTCTTTTAAAAGTTTTCCAAACGAATCAAAACCATTTATCTTTTTATTCATAACAGCTTCATAATCAACAGTAAATGGATTATTACACTTTTCAAACGCCTTTTTAAAATTGATTTTAAAATTAGTAATATTTCTTTCATTCATAGCATATGCTGTTTCTGCTATAAAGTTAACTCTGCCAAACATATCAGTTAATACATTCAATAATTCAGTTGAAACTTTAATTATGTTTTTATCACTTCCTACATCAAAAGGAACTTTTGTAGATTCTTTTGCTACAAATATTATTTTTGCCTCTGAAATTGTAGATATAAGACCTAATTCAAAAAAAACATTAGCATTATATCCTTCATCATATTGATCCAGTAAAACAATAAAATACTTACAAGACGCAATTTTACAATATAAAGATCTGCATAAATCTGTAGAGTTACCTATACCATCATGTCTTATAACACTATAACATTTATCATTTTCTACATTTTCATTTATTGCTTGTTGACACAAACTAAGAATTGCATCGGAATACTTTCTATTATTAGTATCCGCTTTATCTGTAACACCAATAAACAAAACTTCTTCTTTACTTTCATGACACATATCATCTCATCTCCTTTTATTTTTTTCAATTACTATAGTATAAAAATTTAACACCATATTCGATAATTATATATATTTAAACCGAAAATACTGTTCTATTTTATCATCATTTTCTTGTCGCTTTTTGTTGCTTTTTGACAGAAAATATAATACAATATTTGAAAGAAAATAATTTCTAGGAGGGCATTATGAACGAACTTTCAATTCTAATAGTTGAGGACAATCCTGAAACATGTAAATTGTTTGTTGAACATGCTGATGAAATGGATGACATTTCAATTGTCAGTATTACCAACAATTCTAACCAAGCCTTAGATGATATTAAATATTATCTTCCCAATGCAATTATTTTAGATTTAGAGTTACATTTAGGTACCGGTAATGGCATAGAATTGTTACAAAAATTAAGCACTATGGACTTAGATATATATCCATATATTTTAATCACAACAAACAATTCAAGCCAGATTACATATGAATATGTCAGAGAATTAGGTGCTGACTTTATAATGTCGAAACATCAAAATGATTACTCTGAAAAAAATGTTCTTGAATTCCTAAGAATGATGAAAACTGTAATAAAAAACAAATCAAATAAAAAAACAAATCCCTTACAAACTACTGAAGCTCCTATTCTTCAGAGTAAACGTATCCAGAAACGTATAGCAACTGAACTTAATAACATTGGAATAAGTCCTAATTTAAAGGGATATGGATATTTGTCTGATGCAATTTTTATGGTAATTCAAGATTCTACAAAGAATTTAACTACTATAATTTCACAAAAGTACAAAAAAACAGAAAGCAGCGTTGAACGTGCAATGCAAAATGCTATCAATAAAGCTTGGAAGCAAACTGCTATTGAAGATTTAGAAAAATACTACAAAGCTAAAATAAATTCTGACAAGGGAACACCAACTCTTACTGAATTTATATTTTATTATGCAAATAAAATCAAAAATGATATATAAAGAATGCTTCACATTGAAGTGAAGCATCAATAGTTTTGTTTAACATATTAGGTTGTCCTTACAACATTAACGTCTAAACCAATTACAAAAATACTTTAAAAAATCATTCCACATACTACAGCCTCCTTTTTTTATTTCATACTAATAAAAAAAGAGGCTGACTTAAATTTGTTATATGATTGCATTATTTATTGCTTCTTATTAGTTTTTAGAAAGGATACCAACAATGATTTCAACACTTATAAAATACATTTTTTTGATTTTATGTAGCTTTTATTTTTATGCTAAACTTTTAAACCTTAAACTCTCAAAAAAAATTCTATTAATTGATATTTTCATTTCTATCATATTATCAATTACTATATATATTATTAATCAATACGCACCTTACTTAGTTGTTTCCACAATTATTTTTGGCATAATAATCACTGTATATTTTATTTATAATATTTCATTCAATATTATTATTTTTACCTCAATATTATCATTTGGTTTTAGTTATTTCACTTTTTTCATTTCCACAATCCTACTAGCACCATTTGCTTTCATTCTTGTTCTAAATAACCAAGATGGCGAACTAAGTTATTTATTTACACATACATTATTAGGGATTGTACAATTATTAATCACAAAATCAATTTTTCGTATTAAACGCTTAAAGAATGGCATGCCTTTTTTATATAATAAAACATTTAATACTATAAGTATTTTTTTTAGTGCTATAATCATCATTCCAACCACTTTTTATAATGTATATAAAGATAACAACTCTATATTTATTGCCTTAATTTTATTAACAGGTATATACGGATTTATTCTATACATTTGGTGGAAGAATCAATTAACTAAAAACTATAACGATAAATTAAAATCAAAAGAAATTCAGGAATTGCATAATGAAATTGAAAGATTAAAAAAAGACAATGAAAACTTATCAAAAATTGTACATAAAGATAATAAACTAATTCCTGCTATGGTAATGTCTGTAAAAGAATTATTAACCTCTTTTTCATCTTATGACAATATTAATGAATGTACAGATATAGCCAAGCAACTTTTAGGAACTCTGAATACTCTTTCAAATGAACGAGCAGGTATATTGAATTTGCATGAGAAACAAATTGAAACAATTCCTTCATCAGGTATATATCGTATAGATACACTTATCAAATACATGAAACAAAAAGCTTTTAATCATAATATTAATTTTAGCTTTACACTTAATTCTAATATAAAATTTTTAACACAGAATATTATTAATGAAGATGATTTATGTACGATACTTGCAGACCTGATTGAAAATGCTATTATTGCTACCAAAGAACAAAATACGAAACAAGTTCTTTTAAATATTGATATAGAGCATAATCACTACTGCATACATCTTCTTGATAGTGGAATACCATTTGAAAGTACTACTATTTTAAATCTTGGTATTATTCGCACTACTACTCATTCATCTACAGGCGGTAGCGGAATCGGATTAATGAATACCTTTGAACTACTAAAAAAATATAATGCCAGCTTTGTCATTACTGAATCACCTGATACTACAATTTTTACTAAGACAATTTCAATATATTTTGATAACTTAAATCAATTCAAAGTAATAAGTAACAGACCTGAAATTGTTATTCTCTCTACTCAAAGAAATGATATTATTATTGAAAAAGCTCAAAATAAAATAGGACTATCATTATGATCAATATCATTAAGTTAACATTGTAATTATAGTGGAACCTAAATAGATCCAAGGGATGAAATGAATCCTTTGGCTCTATTTAGGTATTTTAGGCATAACGATAAGACACAACTAATTTAATACATAATAACCTGTTTCCCATTCAGAAATTATATCACCATACTTATCCTTAACCTTTTTTAAACTTTCAGTGTCGAACTTATCTTTTCTACATCTTGTAAATATTCTATCTCCAACAAAATATATATCTATAAATTCTTCATCAGAAGTTTTAATACTAATATAACTATCACTATATTCAAATTCCTCTTCAGTAATAATTTTACTTTTTCGGACCTCTTGATATTTTTTCACAATATCATCTTTTGAATATTCAATCTCTCCTTGTAAACTAAACTCCAAAATATTATCTTCTTCAACTATTGGTAATTCTACTAAACAACGAGTTTTTGCATAGCAATCTAAAATATCATAAATACATGTATCTGTTTTTATTTTATATTCATCACCATCTATTTCCATATAATCATTTGAACGAATAGTTAACTCAAATAGCTTATTTCCATTTTTCGAATCATAACCTTTTATACGAAACGCATCTTTATTAGGCGATATCCAAGTAGTGGAATCTGATATAAATTCTTTAAAAGGATGACGTTTTTTCACTTTCAAGCAACCTAATTCCTGAATAATTGCATTAATAAGATTTTTGTCTGTTATTTCATATTTTAGCATTAAATCTCGAGCTTCAATATAACAGGTTTCATTAAATTTTTCTTCTAAATCTTCCACCTCTGTCTTTAAAATAATACCTGATATTAAAAATATCATAAAAATTATACCAAAAATAACCAAAATTCTCTTTATCATATTCAATCAACTGCTCTTAAGTGACATTTGTCAAATGTAATTTACAAATATCATCACTAGCTTTTCCTTTCATTAATTTTTAATCTTGAGCACAGAATTAGCTCCTTAGCTTTATCATTACCTATCCTTGACCACCAAAAAAACTTATTTACATTTTTGCAAAAACATTACACCATATGTAGAAATAGCATTAATCTCATCATATAAAATATAACCTTTTAAATATTTATTTCCCCAACCTGAAGCTACTTCTAAATAGCATTCACCATTACTAAATTCTAAATAACCTATTACACTAACTGCATGTCCAGTTATCGTACCACTATCTTTAGTTGTAACTCCTAATATGGACGCATATTTTTTATCAATTGCTTCTTTAAAAAAAGACAATTTAGGATTTTTCTCTTCTCTATATTGAATTTCTTTACCTCCATACCATCTAGACATGTCTCTAACTATCCAACCCATTTTTTGTTGATTCATAACATAACTAACATTAAGTTTTTTAACTCCACCTAAAGACCATATACATGAATAGTAATTTCCTACTACTGCATCATTTTTTACATCAAATCTATCATATTGACCTAGTACATTTAATATTGCAACTGCCGCACAGCAATATTTATCTTTAAGTGTATTTTCAATATATGTTTGTCCAAAACATATTTGATTTGGAAGACTTTTCTTTTTAATCAAATTATTTTTTTCAAAGACATCATCTAAGTTAAAAACAAATAAATCATCAAATTCCGTTCTTGATGCCAAATAAACTATTGATGTATTACACAAATCAACAATCTCATATTCCATCATAGAATTTTTTCTTATTACTTGATTTTCTGCTATTCCTTTACCAATATATGTTTCTATAAAACCTTTTGCATTCTTCTCAATTATGAAATTTGATATTACTCCTAAATCAATATTATATATCAAATAACCATATGATACACCATCACTAAATATATCTATTGCAAACTCACATATTTTATCGTCACAATCATATATATCATTTATCGCTATCTTATCTACTTCAATATCACCATAAAACTCTTTTACAATATCACCTATAGCATTTTCAATATTATATATACCACTCTCCTCTGAAGCATACGTTATATTATCCATATAACATGTCATACTTACCATAACCATTATAGCTACTAAAATCGAAAATATTTTTTTTATCATATTTTTCTCCATTCCTTTATAATATTTTACTTGTAAAATTTTTCTTCCCTTTTCATATCCATCCTACCCTTTTTAATTCTAACTTGCACACTTTTAGAATTTCTATATATAAAGGCACGAATAAATATTGTGCCAATATACCAAATTTAAATCTCATCCATTTCCCTCAAAAAATATCTTAGTTTCCCCGTCTTTTCATCAGGTAACAATCTCTCAAAATATTCAAATTCATATTCTGCATAAGCCAGCCTGTCCTCAAGAACTGATTCTTTAAAAATCTCTTCCAACTGACATAAATTCTCATCTTCATCCACAACAAACTTTACTGTAAACTTATTTATATCCTTCTGAATAATATTAAATTGCTTTACCACTCCATCCATCACAAGATTAACATTATCAATTGCTCTAACAAATACATAAGATGTAATCCTTGTCCCATCCTCACATATAACAAAATCATTTTTTCTTCCGGACATTAAAGATATTACTTTAGAACAATTTCCACACTCACATTTTCTTTCAGATATTGCTCCTACATCTCCTATTTTATATCTTATTAAAGGCATAGCATTATTTGTAAGTGTCGTAACACAAATCTCTCCACATTTATCTGTAACTGCTTTCCCATCTTCATCAATCGCTTCAGCATACACATTAGAATCCATTATATGCATATTCCCATAGGGACATTCATATGCTATTGAATTAAACTCATTTGCTCCATATTGATTTGCAATATTACAATTAAATGTTTCTTTTGTAAGTTTTCTAACCTCGTCTGTTAAAATTTCTCCATTAAATTCTATGTATTCTACTGAATCAAGTCCCATCAATGAATTATTCTTAATACATTGGCAAAGCAGTACTGCTATACTTGGTTGAAGAATAAGCCATTTAGGTTTAAATTCACACATTTTCTTATATATTTCAATAATTCTTGCTGTAGATAAGTTTACTTTTGAAAATATCCATGCGTTTTCTTCTTTATACTCGTCTTGCTCATTTTTTATATCAGTTTCCTGTATAGTATAAAAACAACACATTCTATCTTTTGGAAAAATACCATAATATTTCTTTCGCATAATCCATAATTCCAACATAGATTTAGTAAAATCGTCTTTCGCCCAATATATATCCATATACTTTCCTGTTGAACCAGATGTTCTCGAAAATAATAATTCTTTACTTAAGTATTTAGGAATATATCTTGCTGATATTACATCTCCACTATGTTCTACAATCTTATTTTTTTCTGTAAATGGTAAGTCTTCAAAATTTCCACTTAGAATATCATCTATACTTTTATTACTTTCATAAAGTAAATTCATATAAAACGGAACCTCTGAATAAGCCGATTTTACACTTCTTTCTAATTTATTACTTACACTTATCATAGTTTAAAACCTCTCATTTTCTCTTTTGTCCAACCAAAGCTTCATTATTATACATAAGTCTTTAACTAAATTTTTACAATATTATAGATATATTCTGTTAATCCACTCACATTTGTTAAACAATCCGTAAATTCTGTAACATTATCTATACTTATATTGAATCTTTCCTCAATTGCTACTAACAAACTAACTACAGACATTGAATCCATCTCAATATCCTCAAAAAACTTTGAGTTACCATCAACTTTTTCATCTATGCCTAACAAATTATCATCTATAATTTCTATTATTATTTTCTCTACCTGTTCCTTTGTCATCTTTTTGAACTCCTTTAAACCTTTTTTATCATATATCTTTTACTATAAAATCAACACTGCATTTACAATTTTCCCATGTTTTTGCAAATACACCATAGTATTTAATTTTTGTTTCTATCTCGCATTTTAACACTTCTTTTTGGTCAATATAAAAATAACATTCTTTATCCTCAGAATTTATTTGTAAATTAACTATTTCCTCTTCTAACACATAGTTTTCTATATATAATTCATATTCAGGATTATCACTCAATTTATGAACTGCCATATTTAACTTACCAAGACTTCCAAATAATATCTTATCGCCATTTTCCAATATAAGCATAATTCCACAGTGTGAGCTTCCACCAAAATGACAATCCATTTTCATATCAACATTAAAATATCTTATGTCATTATTATTTTCTTTATATATCTGTACTCCATTATCTGCATTTTTCCATAAATCATATATGATATCTTCATCAAGATTTATGCTTATTTTATTATTACCCAACTCCACATCTGCATTATTATTATTAACAATCATATAGTCAGTATTTCTTTCCTTAACACAACTATTACCTTTTTCAATTATTGTGTTTAACACTTTAAATATTTCTTTTTCCATTTTAAGCAAATCCTGTATATCGTCTTCCAACTGCTCAATACATTCTACTTTTTTCTGATATGTAACAGCAAACAATATTTTAATTCTCTCCCTCTCTTTTAAATATAAATCCAACATATTACATAACTCTGATTTTACTTCTCCAGATTCATAAAATTTATCAACATATTTCTTGATAGACGCAAAGAGCAACTTCTTGGTATTGATGTATTCCATATAATGTAATAAATCAATATCAAATATTCCCTCTTTCATTTTATCTATAAGAGTAGCTTCAAATTCTTTATTAATATCATGATTAGATAATTTCAAACATAATCTATGTAAATATTCCTTATTTTTCTTCTCATCGAAATTATCTGTATCAAGTTTTGCAGACCAATAGTAATTCTTCGTTGAAACATTATCAAAACTCTTTTTAAAGGAGCTGCACATTTCATATACTTCTCCTGTTTTAATCATGAAATCAGAATATGCGGTGCTTGCTCCCAGTTCATTTTGCATATTATCAAGGATATATAATAAATTCTTTCTCTCATTAAATCCTTTTACAATAAGATAGTGTCTTTTATGTAACTCCAAATAAGTTTTACAATATGGCAAAAAATATAAGTCGGATGGTACAATCACGACTTCATTATTTATTAATGTATTTAAAATTTTTTTCTTCATATTCTTATATGATGTGAAATCATTTCTTTTAATTTCTGCTCCGAATATATCCTTTAATTCTGAATTATAATATTTCAAAACACTATCATTTGCATCAAAGCTTAAAACTCTCTCTCCATTAATTATGTATGCCACATAAGCAGTTATATAAATCAAAAACAAATCGTATGCTTTCTCATTTAACGAACTTAATCCAATCGCAAAAGCCCTATAGAAACAGTTTAATTCACTCCATTCATACGAATCCTCAATTTTCTTTACTTTTGATAAAATAATCTCACTATCTTTAAAACTCATAATTATCCTTTTCTCTTTTGCAATATCATTCTTTCATTTTCTTTCAATAACATTGCATAATCAACTTTTCCGTTTTCTTTTCTTGGTAAATTATCAATTATGTTAAACCAAAATACTTTTTTATTTTGGTTTAATACTTTTGACACATAACTGATAAGTTCCTGTTTATTTTCAAAGTCAGTATTAATAACAATATTATTCTCTATAGCATTACTTATGAAAATATTTGCCTCATATTCTTTTCTTAGCAAATCGTCAAGTTCATCCAAATTAATTCTATGTCCAAATATCTTTTTACTCCTGTCTAATCTTCCCTTCCAGTAAAAATATCCGTCTTCATCGTAGCTTACAATATCGCCTGTATGTAACATTCCTTTGTTTTCATCACCTTTTTCTAAATCTTCATAAGAAGCAGCATATCCTAATGAAACATTCTCACCATACACAACTAATTCACCATTATCTAATATTTTGCCACTAACATCAGGTATAAATTTTCCCATGCTTCCAATATGATAATCACACTCAGACCTCATGCACATAACTCTGGCAGTCGCTTCTGTCTGACCATACATAACATAAAACTCTATGTTATTATTCTTTGTAAATTCATTAATTTTCTTTTGATATAACTTATCTAAAAATCCACCTGATATTGTCATCTTTTTAATGGATACTTTAACTTTATCTAACAACTTTAGCTTTAGTAGCATTTCATATGTATAAGGAACTCCCGAAAATGATGTTCCATTATTATTATTTAAAAATTCCCAAAACTCACTTTTATATATTTGATAACCGGTTAGTAAAATTGTTGATTTTTTATATAAATGAGTATTTATTACAGATAATCCATATGTATAATTAAGTGGCAATGTAGTTATGGCTCTGTCATTTTCCTCTATTCCAAGTGCTTTAATAATTGACTTTGTGTTTGCTTCAATATTTTTATAACTAAGTCTTACAAACTTTCTACTTCCGGTTGAACCGGAAGTAGAAAGTAATAATGCAAGATTTTCGTTTAATACCACATCACTTTTATCCATATCCAATAATACATAATTCTCCAAATTATAAATTTGCTCTTTAAAATTAAGTATATCGTAACATCTGTTTAACTCTTCTTTAGGCAACCATAAATATGAAGGTTTATATGTAATAATCAAATCATTAAGAGCATCGATATCTATTTTATCACTTATCATCATAGGAACAATTTTATTATTAAGACAGCCTATGTAACTTAGTACACATTCATATGTATTAGTGCATAAAATTATGACCAAACATCTTTTACCAATATAACTTGCAAAAGTGTCACTATCTTTTATAAGTTCAGTATATGTATATTTTTTTCCTGCTTCTGTTATTATTGCAATTTTTTCTGTTAACAATTTGATATTCACCTCGTATTTAAAAAACAAATATATTAATTATATTCTCTTACTTTAGTAACTATATTCGCAATTGTTACGATTTCAAAAATTTGTCTGCTGTAAAATCATTTTTTCTATAAATATTTCATTTTTTCATCATATCTTCTATAACATTTAGACTCCTCACCACGCATTATAAAGTCTTAAATTCTTTTACTTAATCTTAATTCCACATACAATGCAAATTATATTTATAAAACATATCAAATATTTCAACATTCTACTATTTATAATCTCACACACTTTATTTATATTTATATGTATATTTCCAATCAACATTTTTTCCTGACCAATTAGTTTTAACCTTTAAATCAAAATCATTTGTTAAAATATAATTAGCTTTGATAGTACTACCATTTATTCCACCTCCAATTGCACTAATAATTGATACCCCTACACTTTCTACTTCAGAATAACTTATACAATGTTCGTAATATGGATAAAAAATAACAGTATCTCTATATTTATCTTTTTCTAAATATAACTGAATCACTAACTCTTCGTTAGAATAATTTACAATATCATAACCATGTGGTGGCCATATATCTTTTTCTTTTTTATCTTCATGTAATTTTAAAACTGCTATAATACCATTAGTAGAAATAAAATATTGTGACTCTTTCAACTCCCCAGGATTATTATGCACTGAAAATTCTTTCATATCAGTTCCCGATTTACAACCTAATTTAAGTTTTGAAACTTCTTCATAATAAAAACTATCATAATCCCAATTTTGCTTAACAACAGTTTTATAATCTAATTCTGGTTGCCATTTTGCATTTGCCCAATAAAGTGAAACCACATCAACATTCCTATATTTAGGCATCGTTTCCCATGTCGAAAAATAAATCACCTCATAACACTCTACTCCATTTACTTTTTTAGAATAAATTATCATTAATTTTTTTAGGTATGTTTCTCTCGAACCATCTTCATCATCAAGTACAGCTGCATATGCATTAATTGGTTTTATACCTATTACTGTAAGAAATTTATCTAATAATCCGTTCTTACTAGATTTCTCTTTTTTTCCTGATATATCTTTATTTTGGCCATAATATATATTACCAAACAATTCATTTATTTCTTTGCTACTTAACTGTTCCATTTCATCATCTGTAATTGGTACATCTGCTTTCTCCGGATTATCTTTAACTGAATAATATGCTGAAAAAATTTGTATATCTTCTTTATCAAGACCACTCATATATCCAACATCCTTAATTTGTTCTATTTCTCTATCATATACACCATTTTCATTTAGATATTTTTCAATATCTTCATCTAATATATCTGTATTAGATTCAATTTCTTCTTCTATTTTTCTATTAATATTATCATATTTCTTTCTATCCTGTGAAAAAGTATGTTCTAAATTACTATTATATTTCTCTTGGTTTCTTTTATTTTCATCTGCATTTACTTTCGAATTTGGTATAACAAATAAATAATTTAATAACAATGCTACTGCAATCAATGATTTCAATTTTTTAATATACATTTTTCTCCCTATCCTTTTACTTTTGTAATATTAATCTTTCATTTTCTTTCAACAATATAACTTGCAATGGTATCACTATCTTTTATAAGCTCATTGTATGAACGTTTTTCTCCTGCTTCTGTTATTATTGCAATTTTTCTGTTAACATATGATATTTACCTCATATTAATAAAAAAACTCATCTAACCCTACATTCTTCTTCATTAAATGTAATACTATCCACTAGATTTAAGTCAATCTTTTTATTTAATACATATTTTCTATAACCTTTAGTGTCTCCATCATGCAATATAAACCCAGAACTTGAAACATATTCCAAGTCACACTCTCTATCCTTAACAATATCTAATTTTGAACCATCGACAAAATTCAATGTAATATCAACATCTCCTTTCCAAATACTTGCATGTGAAACTAAGTTTAGAGACGATTTTGACATTGTAATATGTGTAGCATTACCCTGAGTAACATATTTTTTAGCCTCTCCATTATTTTCTAATTTAAAAATGTACTCTGTTTTCTCATAATCTCCCTCTGGATTAGTAACAGCATCAATTAAATATATATTCCCATCATAAGTTTTTGAATGTATATCAAAACTATAATATAAATATAATATATTTCCTTCCTCTTTAAAAACTATATCATGCTTTATTGAACTTGAACCTGTTGGCATTAAAAAAAATATAAACCTATTATCTTCTCCAAAAGTGTGATTATTCAAATTCATACTATGATTATCCTCATAATTAATTTTTTCTGTCCCTCCATTTTTTACTATTTTGAATTTGCAACAGGCATCATAATTAATCTCATCATAATATGTTTTTTCAAGTATTATATTATAATCTTCAATACTATACTCCTGATGAGTATCCTCCATATAATTTTCATCAATACACTTCATCAACCTTGAATATTGAAAATTATCGATAGCCACTTTACTTCCTAACATTTCTTTATCTTTAATCTTACTTCCACAACCTATACATATAGTACAAATTATTAAAAAAATAATATATAATATCTTTCTTTTTATCATCTTCATTTTACCTCTCACATATCTAAATTCTATTTATAAGTATAATTATAACTCCAAGGTTCTGATTCACAACAATATACCATATCATATTCTGCAGCCATTATTCCACCTGCTAACGAATACACTACGCTTATCGCATTTTTATTTATTCCACCTACTATTGCACCTATTATTGACATAGTAACACTTTTTACGTTATAAGAATTTTTATAATGTTGATAATATGGATAAAAAATAACTGTATCTTTATATTTATCTTTTTCTAAATATAATTGAATAACCAATTCTTCATTTGAATAAGTAGTTATATCGTGATTTTGTATTCCCAAAACATTAAAGCTCTTAATAATATCATCATGCAAATCTAAAACCGCTACTATTCCTTTTTCTGATATAAAATATTGTGAACTTTTTAAATTATCCGGATTTGAATGTTCCTCAAACATAGTTGTATACGATTCATCTTTAAGAACTTCTTTAAATAGTAGACTATTAAAATAAAACCTTTTAACATCCCAATTTTGTTTCACCACTACATTGCTATTTAAATATGGTTGCCATGTTGCATTTGCCCAATGCAAAGAAACCACGTCAACATTTCTATATTTAGGCATTGTTTCCCAAGTTGAAAAATATATTACCTCATAACATTCTTTTCCATTTACTTTCTTCGAATATACAATCATAGTCTTCTTTAAATAAGATTCATTATCTCCACCTGCTTCATATACTGCAGCGTACGCCTCAACAGGCTTTATTCCTACTGCTGTAAGAAATTTATCAAACACTCCATCCTTATTAATTTTTTCTTCTTTTTTTGAAATATCATTATTTTCACCATAATATATGTTTCCAATTAAATTATTTATTTCCTCACCACTTAATGGTTGCATTTCTCCATCTGTTATAGGAACATCTGTTTTTTGAGGATTATCTTCCACAGAATAATATGCTGAAAAAATCTGTATATCTTCTTTATTAAGACCACTCATATATTCAACACCTTTGATCTTTTCAATTTCTCTATCATATACCCCATTTTCATTTAAATATATTTCAATATCTTCATCTAACAAATCTGTATGTGATTCCATTTCTTCTTTTATTTTTTTATTAATATTCTTAAATTTTTCCCTATCTTTCGAAAAAATACTTTCTTCATTTTTCCTACTCTTATTTATTTCATCTGCACTTACTTCGAAATTTGGTATAATAAGTGCATAATTAAGTAACAATACCACTGCGATTATTGACTTTATTTTCTTTCTTATCATTTTTTCTTTCTCCATTCTTTTTTAATTACAAAATTTTCATCATATTATAATATATAATATAATGAAATCAACTTTGATATTTTTTCTTTATCATCAAAGTTTATACTGCGTATAATTTCAATCTACTCCTTTCATTTTATTTACACTAGTCTGAAAACGTGCTATATTCCCTATATTTACTTTTTCATAAGTGCATTACAGTTTGGACTCTGATAGTTTTAGCGGATTTTATCTGAGTCCTTTTTATATATAAAGCAGTTTCATTTTTACTGCATTATATCAACATATTATAAAATACAAAAAGGTTGCAATGAAATTATCATTGCAACCGAACTATCTTAATAACATTATTATCTTAGACTTCTAGTTTTGCGTCCCCACATTTCTATAGGTTTGCCATAATTTATTTTTACATACATATTTGATTATATCTTTAATTAATTTTGAAATAAATTATTTTTTGTCGCTGTTTTTTATTGCTTTTCGTTGCTTTTTATTAAATCCTTATAAATATATTATTATAATTATTTTTACTTCTGTGTAACTCCCTTGTTTATGACTTCAAGCATCATATTATAATTCATAATCTTATCTTCATCAGTTTCCCCCGGAATCTTTTCCTTCATATTATCATCCAACATATCATATGTATAATCAAAGCTTGTCTTATATAACTGATTATAAATATATGCTGATGCTAAAAATCCATTTAACATATTTGGATGATAATCATTTTTCTGATGTAAATATTCATAAGCAGAACTGTCACCTTCAACTCCCTCAAACACCAAACAATTTAACTTCTCCATAACTGTACCATAGTCAATTACATGCATTCTTTCGTCTTTAGTAATCTTATCAATCAAGTCATTTTTACTGTCAAACTCTGTTGTATAATAATATACCAACACATTTTCTTTACAATAATTATCTATAATTTCACATATATTTTCGTAAGTTGTATCATAGTATCCTCCATATTCCTGAAATAAAATGATATCCGCTTTTGCATATGGTATTCTCCAGTCTTCATCTGTTTCAAGCCAATCTAAATGATACTTTATATTAGAACCATTATATAATTCAGAAACAACTGTAAGAGGATTACCTTTTTCTTCAACTAACTTTTTAAAATATCTGTCTGTTTGTGGTGTGTTAAGCAAACTATTTCCTGTAAATATCATAGTCTTAGGTTCAGTTGTATCAAATAAAGGTTCTGCTCCTTCTTCCTCGGTACATATGGTTGATATTCGAAATATCTCCTCATCTCCTCCTATATAAACGCCTTCATCTTCTTTTACTTCAACTCCATTAGGACGCTTACTGCTATCAAGTGCATCTTTAATGGATTGATCAATAATTACTTCTTCATTTTTCTTATCTTGGTTTGCTCCACAAGCTAAAAGTCCCATCGAAAGCATTAATGCTCCTAATATTGTTGCACAGGCTCTTATTTTAATATATATTTTCTTCATAAAAACATTCCAGCTCCTTTTATATTTTTTGTAGGATACTTATTTATTTCCCCTATCCTACTAATTTTTATTTTCTTACTTTAGTTGGATACCTATTTCTCTCCAACGTCTGACTAATTATTTAGTTTTCTATTTTAGTTGGGTAACTACTTATCAACGTCACCCTACTATTTATTATTTTTCTTATTTTAGTCGGGTATATACTCCTCTCGACTCCCCTACTTTTTCTTACTTTTTCTATTTTAGTCGGGTAACTACTTCTTTCCACCACCCGACTAACTATTTAGTTTTCTATTTTAGTCGGGCAACTACTTCTCAACATCATCCGACTATTTATTATTTTCCTTATTTTAGTCGGATAACTACTTCTTTCCACCACCCGACTAACTATTTAGTTTTCTATTTTAGTCGGGTAACTACTTCTCAACATCACCCTACTATTTATTATTTTTCTTAATTTAGTCGGACAAAAGCCTTATTTCAACTGACTTTCTTAATTAATATAGCAAAAATCAACAATATTGCATCATTCACAATAAATTCTAAATCTTAATTTTCACAACCCTTCAATATACACAAAGAGCTTTCACAATCTCTTGCAAAAGCTCTTACTTACATTAACTATTTGTAATTGTTCACAGCTTAAGCCTAAACAATTACCATTATTTAATTACTCTAACCTTAATAACTCCGTCAATTGCCTCAATAGTCTTAACAATGTGGTCAGATGCACTTACATCTAAATCAAGCATTGTATATGAGTAATCCCCTCTGCTCTTATTTACCATATCTGAAATATTAATGTTATCAGCTGCAAATGCAGATGTAAACTGGCTAATCATATTAGGAATATTCTTATGGCAAATCGTTACACGACCTGCTTTATTACAAATTCCCATATCACATGCAGGATAGTTTACAGAGTTCTTAATATTACCATTTTCAATGAAATCTCTAATCTCATTAACTGCCATTACTGCACAGTTATCTTCTGATTCTTCTGTTGAAGCTCCAAGATGTGGTGTTACAATTGCACCTTCCATCTTAACTGAAAGTGGATTAGCAAAGTCTGTCATGTATTTCTTAACTTTTCCTGACTTAAGTGCCTCTGCCATAGCTTCTTCATCAACAAGAATATCTCTTGCGTAGTTAAGAACTACAACACCATCTTTCATCATATCGAAAGCTTCTTTATTAATCATTCCCTTTGTGCTGTCTAATAATGGCACATGGATTGTTATGTAATCACATTCTCTAAAGATTTCTTCTGTTGTGTTAATATGCTTAACGCTTCTTGAAAGATTCCAAGCACCTGCAATTGAGATATATGGGTCATATCCGTATACTTCCATTCCAAGTGCAACTGCTGCGTTAGCAACCTGAACACCAATAGCACCAAGACCGATTACACCTAGCTTTTTGCCTTTAATCTCTGTTCCACCGAATTTGCTCTTTACCTTTTCAGATGTTTTTGCAACATCAGGATCATCCTTAGCAGATTTTGCCCAATCAATACCACCTGTGATATCTCTTGCAGCAAGTAACATACCTGCAATAACAAGCTCTTTAACACCGTTTGCATTAGCACCTGGTGTGTTAAATACTACGATACCCTTTTCTGCACATTTATCAAGTGGAATGTTATTAACACCTGCACCTGCTCTTGCGATTGCCTTTAAAGACTCAGGCATATCTAAATCATGCATAGCAGCGCTTCTTACAAGTACTGCATCTGCCTGTGCAAAATCATCAACCATTTCATAGTTATCATTAAATATATCAAGACCTACTTTAGCAATAGGGTTTAAGCAATTAATCTTTATCATTTTTTATAAATCCTTTCTGACGATATCCCCAATTATTTATTTTCTTCTTCGAATTTCTTCATAAATTCAACTAATTTCTGAACACCTTCGATTGGCATAGCATTGTAGATACTTGCTCTCATACCACCAACACTTCTATGTCCTTTAAGATTTTCAAATCCTGCTTCCTTAGCTTCTTTTACGAATTTAGCATCTAATTCATCATTACCTGTAACAAATGGAACATTCATAAGTGAACGGTCTTCTTTAACAACAGTACCCTTGAATAATTCGCTGCTGTCTAAGAAGTCATAAAGAACTTTAGCTTTTTCTTCATTATGTTTCTTCATAGCTTCAAGTCCGCCCATCTTCTTTAACCATTTGAATACTTTACCACATACATAGATACCATATGCAGGAGGAGTATTGTACATAGAACCGTTATCAACATGAATCTTGTACTGAAGCATTGTTGGAACGCTTGCATCAACTTCTTCCGGTATTAAGTCTTCACGAATAATAGCAATTACAACACCTGCAGGTCCAATGTTCTTCTGAACACCACCATAGATTAAGCCATATTTTGTTACATCAACCGGCTCTGATAAGAAGCATGATGAAACATCAGCTACTAAAGTTTTACCCTTTGTATTTGGAAGTTCTTTGAACTTTGTTCCGTAAATTGTGTTATTTTCACAGATATATACATAATCTGCATCTTCACTGATTGGAAGGTCTGAACAATCAGGAATATATGAGAATGTCTTATCTTCTGATGAAGCAATCTTGTTAGCTTTTCCATATTTCTGTGCTTCCTGATATGCTTTCTTAGCCCACTGTCCTGTTACGATGTAGTCTGCAACACCATTCTTCATAAGGTTCATTGGAATCATAGCGAACTGTGTTGAAGCACCGCCCTGTAAGAATAATACCTTGTAATTATCAGGAATATTCATTAAATCTCTTAAATCCTGCTCTGCCTCATCTATAATCTGCTGATAAGCTTTTGAACGATGGCTCATCTCCATAACTGACATTCCTGTTCCGTTATAATCCATCATCTCATCTGCTACTTCACGTAACACTTCTTCCGGTAATACAGCAGGTCCTGCTGAAAAATTGTAAACTCTACTCACTTGTATATCCTCCTTAAATGTAAAACATCAATTAGTTTATTATATTATTAAATTTAAATAAATGTTCATAGCCAAGCTTAAAAATACTATGTATTTCCTCGCTGTAGCGTATTCACATAATAGACTTTATATCTACTTTTAGCAATCAAGTCCTTTTGAAGCTAAATCTTCTTGAGCAAATGCCTCACTGATAGGTGCTCCCGGTGCAACCATTGGGAATACCTTGTCATCATTTCCAATCTGACAATCAATAACAACAGGAATATTTAATGAAATTGCTTCTTTAAGTACTGACTCAACTTCTTCCTTCTTTGTTATTCTATATGCTTTTGCGCCCATAGCTTCTGCTAATTTAACAAAATCAACTGCATCATTTAATGTTGTATTTGAATATCTCTTTCCATAGAAAAGTGTCTGCCACTGTCTAACCATTCCAAGAACATGGTTGTTAATTACTAACTGGATAATTGGAATGTTATATCTTGTTGCAGTAGCAATTTCATTCATATTCATTCTGAAACAACCATCACCTGCAATATTTACTACAACCTTATCTCTGTTAGCAAGCTTTGTACCAATACTTGCGCCAAGACCATATCCCATAGTTCCGGCACCACCTGATGTAATAAGTGTTCTTGGTTTGCTATATTTGTAGAACTGTGCAGCCCACATCTGATGCTGTCCAACTTCTGTTGTGATAATAGCATCACCATTTGTTACTTCATATAATTTCTCAATAATATATGGACCTGTAAGTTCATTTTCATCATATGAAAGTGGGAACTTTTCTTTTAATTCTTTTATGTGTTCAATCCACTCCGGTCTCTCATATTTTTCAATCTTCTTATTTAAAATTGTTAATACTTCTTTTACATCTCCGATAATACTTGTTGTTGCAGGAACATTCTTATTAATTTCAGCAGGGTCAACATCAATATGAAGTACCTTTGCTTTTGGTGCAAATTTCTTAGCATTACCAACAACTCTGTCACTGAATCTTGCTCCGATTGCGATAAGAAGGTCACACTCTGTTACACCAAAATTAGAAGCCTTTGTTCCATGCATACCAATCATACCTGTATATAATGGATTTGTTCCATCAAATGCACCCTTACCCATAAGTGTATCACATACCGGTGCATCAATCTTTGTAGCTAATTCCATAACTTCTTCTGAAGCACCTGAAATAACAGCACCACCACCAACTATGATAAATGGTCTTTTTGCTTTTTCAATGAGACTTACTGCATCTTCAATATCTTCTTCTGTAATCTTTGATGTAGAAGGTTCAATCTTAGCCGGCTCTACATATGTGTATTCTGATTTATTAGCTGTTACGTCTTTAGTAATATCTACAAGTACAGGACCCGGACGACCTGTTTTAGCAATCTTAAATGCCTTTCTTAATGTATCAGCAAGTGTATCTACATCTCTTACAATGTAGCTGTGCTTTGTGATTGGCATTGTAACACCAACAATATCAACCTCCTGGAATGAATCCTTTCCAAGTAAATTAACTGCAACGTTTGCTGTAATAATTACCATTGGAACCGAATCCATATATGCTGTTGCAATACCTGTTACAAGATTAGTTGCACCAGGTCCTGAAGTTGCCATACACACACCAACTTTTCCTGTTGAACGTGCATATCCGTCTGCTGCATGAGCAGCTCCCTGTTCGTGTGATGTAAGAATATGTGTTATCTCTTCAGAGTGTTTATATAATGCATCATATACATTAAGAATTGTACCTCCCGGATAACCGAATACTGTATCAACACCCTGTTCTTTTAAACATTCAATAATAATTTCTGATCCTGTTAACTGCATTGTATCTATCCCTTTCCCTATTTTGTATTCAAAATAGCACCTGTATTTGCTGATGTTACTAATGATGCATATCTTGCAAGATAACCTGTTGTAATCTTTGGCTCTCGTGGCTGCCATTTTTCTTTTCTGTCTGCCATTTCCTCATCAGTTATATCAACATTAATTGTATTTGCATTAATATCAATCTTAATTATATCGCCTTCTTCAATTAAAGCAATAGGTCCGCCTACTGCTGCCTCAGGTGAAACATGACCGATTGAAGCTCCTCTTGAAGCTCCTGAGAAACGTCCGTCAGTAATAAGTGCTACTGTTGAGCCAAGTCCCATACCTGCAATAGCAGATGTAGGATTCAACATTTCTCTCATACCAGGTCCACCCTTAGGTCCTTCATATCTGATTACTACAACGTCTCCGTCAACAATCTTTCCACCTTTAATAGCTGCAATCGCATCTTCTTCACAATCAAATACTCTTGCAGGACCTTCATGCTTAAGCATCTCAGGTACAACAGCTGAACGCTTAACTACACAACTGTCAGGTGCAAGATTTCCTCTAAGAACTGCAATTCCACCAACCTCACTATATGGATTCTCGATTGGTCTGATTACTTCCGGATTTTTATTAGTTACATTTTCAATATTTTCTAAAACAGTCTTACCTGTTACCGTCATTATGTCTGTATTAAGTAAATTCTTCTTATTTAACTCATTCATTACTGCATATACACCACCGGCCTCATTGAGTTCCTCAATGTATGTATGACCTGCCGGTGCAAGATGACAAAGGTTAGGAGTCTTAGCACTGATATCATTAGCAATATCAAGATTAAGTTCAACACCTGCCTCATGAGCAATCGCAGGAAGATGAAGCATACTGTTAGTACTGCAACCAAGTGCCATATCAACTGTTAATGCATTCATAAATGCCTTCTCTGTCATAATATCACGAGGTCTGATATTCTTCTCTAAAAGTTCCATTACTTTCATACCTGCGTGTTTTGCAAGCTTGATTCTCTCTGAATATACAGCAGGTATTGTTCCATTACCCTGTAATGCCATACCAAGTGCCTCTGTAAGACAGTTCATACTGTTAGCTGTATACATACCTGAACATGAACCACAAGTTGGACAAGCCTTTTCAACAAATTCATCAACATCATCAAGTGTCATTGTTCCTGCTGCATATGAACCAACAGCCTCAAACATACTTGATAATGATGTTTTACATCCTTTTACCTTTCCTGCAAGCATTGGACCACCACTTACAAAAATTGTAGGTATATTAAGTCTTGCTGCAGCCATTAATAATCCCGGAACATTCTTATCACAGTTAGGAATCATTACAAGAGCATCAAACTGATGTGCAAGTGCCATACATTCTGTAGAATCTGCAATCAAATCTCTTGTTACAAGGGAATATTTCATTCCTGTGTGTCCCATTGCAATACCATCACATACAGCGATTGCAGGGAACATTATAGGTGTTCCTCCTGCCATTGCAACTCCCATTTTAACTGCATCTGTAATCTTATCAATATTCATATGACCCGGAACTATCTCATTATATGAGCTGACAATACCAACTAAAGGTCTGTCAAGTTCTTCTTTAGTCATACCTAAAGCGTTAAATAAAGAACGCTGTGGAGCTGTCTGAACTCCCTTTGTTACATTATCACTTCTTCTTTCCATTTCTATATCTCCTATCTTTCGATAAAATTATTAGTAAATTGCGAATATAATATCTACAATAATTTGTTAAAATATTTTCACAAACTTATACTTCTTAAATTCTTTCACAAATAGCATCGCCCATTGCTTTACAGCCAACCTGTGTCATTCCCTCTGACATAATATCAACTGTTCTGATACCATCTTTAAGAACTTTTTTAACAGCTTCCTCAATTGCATTAGCTTCTGCATCTAAATCAAATGAATATCTAAGCATCATTGCTGCTGATAAAATTGTTGCAAGTGGATTAGCAATATCCTTTCCTGCTATATCAGGTGCTGCACCATGACTTGGCTCGTATAAGCCCATCTTGTTATATCCAAGACTTGCTGATGGTAACATACCGATTGAACCTGTAATCATACTTGCTTCATCCGATAAAATATCACCAAACATATTCTCTGTAAGAATTACATCAAACTGCTTAGGGTCTTTTACTAACTGCATTGCACAGTTGTCTACAAGCATATTTGTAACTGTAACTTCAGGATAATCCTTAGCCACTTCAGCTACAACTTTCTGCCATAATCTTGAAGAATCTAAAACATTAGCTTTATCAACACTGATTAAATTCTTATTTCTCTTCATTGCTATGTCAAAACCTGTCTTAGCAATTCTTCTAATCTCATCTTCTGTATATGTTAATGTATCTACAGCAGTAAGCACACCATCAACCTCTTTAGTACTTCTTTCTCCGAAGTATAAACCACCGGTTAATTCTCTTACTACTACCATGTCAAATCCTGCATCTGCAATCTCTTCCTTAAGAGGACATGCAGCCTTAAGTTCATCATATAAATAAGCAGGTCTTAAGTTAGCATATAATGATAACTCTTTTCTTATCTTAAGAAGTCCTGCCTCAGGTCTTAAGTTAGGAGGTAATTCATACCATTTATCCTTACCTACAACACCGCCAACTGCACCAAGCAAAACAGCATCACTGTTCTTTGCAATCTCTATTGTCTCATCAGTAAGTGGTTCACCATATGTATCAATTGAAATTCCACCAATTAATACATCTTTAAAATTAAAATTGTGACCATACTTCTTACCTACTGTATCAAGTACTTTTTTCGCTTCTTCAACAATCTCCGGTCCAATTCCATCACCGGACATAACTGCTATATTGAAGTCCATGAAAATCCCTCTTTTCTGTTTACTATCTTTTCCTTTATTTAAAAATGGGTATACTACCACCAATAAAAGAATATTACAATATTTTATACCAGATTAATAATATTTTCAATGTTTTTTTATTATTGATTTGTACTTTTTTCGCTTGTCGGGCTTTTGCTACAAAAAAAAGAGATTCTAACGAATCTCTTTAAAATATTAGCTCCCCGAGCGGGGCTCGAACCTGCAACAACTCGGTTAACAGCCGAGTGCTCTACCATTGAGCTATCGAGGAATAACATATTTATTATACTATATTATTTAATTATGTCAAGTACTTTTTTATTTTAATTACGATAATGAAAAAGACTGCCACCTTGAGCGACAGTCTTCATATTATGTACTTATTTTGTTCCAACTATAATGTTAATACATTCAAGTAATTCTGAAAGTAAACCTTTAATTGACTGGTTAATCTCACCTGAATTTCTCGCAAGCTTACCAACTTCATCTGCAACTACGGCAAAACCTTTACCAAGTTCACCTGCTCTTGCAGCCTCAATACCTGCATTAAGAGCTAAAATCTTCTGTTTAGATTCAATCTTATCAAGCGCTTTTGACTTATCCATAAGTTCATCTAATAACGCTGATGCCTTGTTAACCATTTCTGTATTATCAGATTCAGCCTGTTTTTCAACATAAAGCTTAACTATAGTATTAACGACAACACTATTTAATACAGATTCAACATTAGCTAACTTTTCCTCTGATAAAACATTCGCTTCATCAATAATAAAAATCTTACCTAATAAAGTTTCTCCTGATTCGATATTTAACACTTTAACAGCATCATCTTCCATTACCTCTTCCGGATATTCTTCATTTTCTGAAAAAATATCTATTGATTCAGCGTTAGTAAACATAAGTTTAATTCCTGTTAAGTCTTCAATATCTGATTTGATTTTCTTTAAAGAATTCACGTCCATTAATTCTGTAATCTGCATATCCCAAACTCCTTCTCCAAAAAGTATTTCTTATATGATACCATATATTTTAAATTTTAACAAGAACAAAAGTGTGCTTCACACACCCCACGACTAAATTTTTTCTATCAGCACAGCTTTTGTTCTGCGCGTGTAGCTACGCATCGTGTTCGCGAAGCGTTTTGTTTAATAGTTAAGTTTATTAAACTTAACTATTAAACAAAAAAGTAGAAACCTTTCGATTTCTACTTGTATATGTCATAAATATTATGCAATTTTAGATTTTGCAAGTTCAGCTAATTTTGCAAATCCTTCTGCGTCATTAACAGCCATTTCAGCTAAAATCTTTCTGTTGATTTCAACACCTGCAACCTTTAATCCATACATAAATTTGCTATATGATAAACCATTCATTCTTGCAGCAGCGTTAATTCTTGCAATCCATAACTGTCTGAACTGTCTCTTCTTCTGCTTTCTTCCAGCATAAGAACTTGTTAAAGCTCTCATAACTGACTGTTTTGCTACTCTATACTGTTTAGATCTAGCGCCTCTATAACCTTTAGCTAATTTTAAAACTCTGTTATGTTTCTTCTTAGCGTTCATTCCGCCTTTAATTCTTGCCATTTCAGTCTTCCTCCTATATTATTCCTCTTATAAATATGGTAAAATTTTCTTCATATTCTTTACGTTTGTTGCATCTGTAACAGTTGCTTTTCTAAGATTTCTTTTTCTCTTAGTAGATTTCTTTGTAAGAATGTGACTCTTGTAAGCTTTCATTCTTTTTAATTTACCTGTACCTGTTTTTTTGAAACGTTTAGCAGCTGCGCTGTTTGTCTTCATTTTTGGCATTTTCTAGTCCTCCTTAAATTCATCTATTTTTAATGATATAAATAAACAATATCTATATATTGATTATCTCTTTTCTACTAAAAACATCTGCATACTTCTTCCTTCGAGCTTAGCAGGTTTCTCAATTACAGAAATATCTGCAAGCATCTCTGCGAAGTCATCAAGAATGTGTTTGCTACTAGCCATATGTGCCATTTCTCTTCCTCTGAATCTTAAAGTAACTTTAACTCTGTCACCTTTTTCAAGGAACTTTCTTGCCATATTAGCTTTTGTTCTCATGTCATTAGCTTCAATATTAGGTGATAAGCGCACCTCTTTAACTTCAATGACTCTCTGTTTCTTCTTAGCTTCTTTTTCTTTTCTGGTAAGTTCATACTTGTACTTGCCATAATCAATAATCTTGCAAACCGGCGGCTTAGCATTTGGTGCTATCTTAACCAAATCAAGATCAGCTTCTTTTGCAAGCTTCAATGCTTCTTTCGCTGACATTATTCCAAGCTGTTCGCCGTCTTCTCCAATCAAACGAATTTCTTTGTCTCTTATCTGTTCGTTAATGTTTAAATCGCTAATAGTAGTGCACCTCCAAAAAAAGTGGATAGTCAGACTATCCACTTAAAATTCATACATAATGCAATCATGCAATTATATTAAAATATCAACCATATGTCACTCATTTGTGCATAGGTGAGAGTGGATACTCTGCTTCTTTTTATTCATAACATCAAGATATTACCACTAATCATCTTAAATGTCAACTACAATTTAAAATAAATTAAATTTTATTTTGAAGTAAATGTCGCACATTTGGTTTCTCTAAAACTATTTGCTCCATCTCCTGCAACATCAATGTGGGCAGCTGTACAATTTTGATTTTCATTATATACACACTTATGAGCCATGCATTCAATCACTGAATTCTGACTTGGCTTTTTACCACATTCATTAGTAATACTATCACCTTTACGTTCTTTAAAACTTGCACATGATGTAGCATCGGATACATCAGCCGATGTTCCCTCTACTTTTATCCCGCCAAGTTTACAAAGCTTCTCACTATTGTGTACACAACTTGTAACCGTACAATTTAATTTTGTCATATTAATCCTCCATCTCCGAGCATTTTTGCTCTATTATTTTGTGGTTTACTTTAATAAGCTATTAATTTATTAATGCTTACATTATTAGTTTGTGGATTAATATTTAAAATATACTCTATTTATTAAACTTCTGCATTTCCTAAGAATTTCTCAATTTCTAAAATTGCATTTTCTTCATCTGTACCTTCAGCAGAAACAATTAATTCTTCGCCTACAGAAAGTCCAAGCGTCATCATTCCCATTATACTTTTTGCATTAACACGTTTATTATTATGCTCAACATAAATTGAACTTTCAAACTGACTTGCCACCTGTACAAACATTGCAATTGGTCTTGCCTCTAAACCTGTCTGAATCTCAATTTTCATATTCTTTGTTATCATAATAAATCTTTCACCATGCCTTTCAATATTTTAGTAACCGTTCATAATCACTCTTTCAACTGTTACTTCTTTACATTAGTTAACCTAAATTATTACGTAAATCTTCAGCTATCTCACAAATCTTCCTTAATCTGTGATTTACTCCTGACTTACCTACTGTTGGATTAAGCATTTCACCTAATTCTTTTAATGATGCTTCCGGATTTTCTATTCTTAATTTTGCAACTTCCTCTAGTCCTTCCGAAAGTATGGATAATCCTTTAGTATCCCTGATATATTTTATATCCTCAATCTGCTTTACAGCCGCAGAAACAGTTTTTTTCAAATTAGCTGTCTCACAATTAACTTTACGATTTACGGAGTTCCTCATTTCTTTAAGAATTCTTATATTTTCCAAATTCATCAATGAAATATGAGCTTCCATAACATTGAGAATATCAACTATCCCTGAACCTTCTTTAATATATACCACAAAATACTTCTTTCTTTCAACTATTTTTGCGTCAATATTAAATGACTGGATTATTTTCTGTAACTGTACTGCCTTATCATACGTAGAACATACAATTTCATAATGATAAAACTTTTCCGGATCACTTACTGAACCGGTTGCAAGAAATGCACCTCTTATAAATGCTCTCTTACAACATTCTTTTTGGATAATAAGATTATCCGACACCGACATATTCTCGCATATTTCTCCATTTAAGTCAAGCAACTTTGAAGCTTTTAATACTTTAATAGAATCCTCATGCTTACGAATAATTACAGTATACAGACACATTTTACTACTTCTTCTTATTGAAATTTCCGTATCTATATTATAGGTTTTCTTAAGCAATGTAAAGTATTTTCTTGCTACTGAAATATTTTCTGTATGTATTTTTATAGTATATTCATCTTTTACAGATATTATTATTCTGCCACACATACTTATAATCGCTGCTATTTCTGCTATTTGACAATGTCTGCCTAATGGACACTGACCGGATAATTCTTCCTTAATCTTACTTGAAAATGACATATTACTCTCCGTTTTTAAGACATACCTTTGCATTTTAACGCAAAATATCTCTATGTGCAATATTTATTCCAATTTTTTCATAATTTTTCATTTTTTCGTACAATTCATTCGCAATTGTCACAGAACGATGTTTCCCGCCTGTACAACCAATTCCAATAACTAACTGATTTTTTCCTTCCTTAATGTAATTAGGAATTAAAAAAGAAATCATATCATGTAATTTTTCTAAAAATATTTTTCCTGTTCCATCTCTTAAAACATATTCTCTTACTTCTACGTCATTTCCCGTTTTTTTCTTTAAATCGTCTACATAATAAGGATTAGGTAAAAATCTGACATCAAAAATCAAATCTGCATCTGTAGGAATTCCATTTTTAAATCCAAATGATAAAATTGTAACAAATAAATTATTGTACTCTTTATTATTTAATAAAATTTCCTCAACCTGCATCTTAAGTTCTCTAATAAGCAAGTTACTTGAATCTATTATATAATTTGCTTTATTTCTAAGAAATTTTAATGCCTTTCTTTCATTACATATACCTTCGTCAACTCTACCTTCAGGTGTAAGAGGATGCGCTCTTCTTGTTTCTTTAAATCTTTTGATAAGTACATCATCATCTGCATCCAGAAATAGAATCTCATAATTATAACTTTTTTCTACCAAAGTTTTTAAAACATTGTCTAGTTCATCCAATCCTTTTCCACTTCTTATATCAATTCCCAATGCTACATTTTTAGAAGTATCATTTTCAAATGTAAGCTCCGCAAATTTTATTATTAATTCTACCGGTAAATTATCTACACAAAAATAATTATTATCTTCAAGCATTTTTAGTACACTACTTTTTCCTGCTCCTGACATACCTGTTACAATAACAAATCTCATCTTTTATTCTCCAAATATAACTTTTCAAATTACTACTGTTACCTATATTATCTTAACTTCTGCTTCTAACTTAACACCATATTTCTCATATACTATCTCTGATACTTTGTCCATTAATTCTAGTATATCAGTTGCGGTTGCATTTTGTTTATTAATAACAAAACCACAATGTTTTTCAGAAACACATGCTCCACCAACTGAATAACCTCTAAGTCCTGCATCCATAATGAGTTTTCCTGCAAAATGTCCCTCCGGTCTCTTAAATGTACTTCCGGCACTAGGATACTCCAAAGGTTGCTTATCCTTTCTTGCTTTGAGAAATTCATTCATCTTTCCTTCTATTTCAACTTTATTACCATGTTCAAGTCTTAACTCAACACCTGTAACAATATATCCTTTTTTCTGAACAATACTTTCTCTATATCCAAATTCCATCTCATTATTTTTAAGACAAAAGCTATTACCTTCTTTATCAAGTAACCATACCTTTGTAACAACATCTTTAAATTCTCCACCATATGCTCCCGCATTCATTGTTACAGCTCCGCCGACAAGTCCCGGAATTCCTGCTGCGAATTCAAGACCTGATAAAGAATTTTCCAAAGCTACACTTGCAATTCTGGATAAAAAAGCTCCAGCCTGACATTTTATTATATTATCCTTAACTTCTATCTCAGACATATTATTACCTATTTTAATAATAATTCCATCAAATCCTGAATCTTTAACAAGTAAATTACTTCCATTACCAATTACATAATATTTTATTGTATTACAAGATACAAATTTCAACAAATCTGCAAGTTCTTTTTCATCCTTAGGTAAAACGAAATACTTAGCATTTCCACCTGCTTTAAATGTTGTATGCTTTGACATATTTTCATTCGTTAATACATTATCTTTTGCTACTATTTCACATAATTTCTGATAAATACTTTCCATTTCGCTCTCCCTTTCTTTACGCACAGAATGGTTGTGGAATTATCCACAACCATTTTTATAAAAAACAACTCAAGTGCAAACATTATGTTTATGCAATTATTAATGCTGCTGCACCATACATTCCTGCATCATTTCCTAATGTAGCTAATGCAAACTTTGCATTCTTTGTAGCATGAAATGCATTAGCAATAAAGTTTTCTTCAATCTTATCAAGAAGGAACTTTCCTGCTTTACTAACACCGCCACCAATAACTATAACCTGTGGATTAGTGACTGCTGCAATACCTGCAATAGCATTACCAAGATAATAAGCTAATTTATCAACTACTTCTAACGCAAGCTTATCATTTTCTTTTGCTGCATCAAATACATCTTTGCAAGTAAATTCTGACATAGTTCTAAGTTTTGAATCTTCAGATGTTTTATCAAGTAATTTTTTAGCTTCTCTAACAATTCCTGTAGCTGAACCAACTGTTTCAAGACAACCTTTTTTACCACAACCACATGTTTCAGCATCATCTCCAAATACTGCAGGTATATGTCCTATCTCACCTGCTGCCCCATTAGAGCCTGTAACGATTTCGCCACCTATAATAACTCCACCGCCTACACCTGTTCCTAATGTTACTAAAATAAGATCTTCAAATCCTCTACCGCCACCTTGCCATGTTTCACCAAGTGCTGCTACATTCGCATCATTACCGGCTTTAACTTTAACTCCACCTAACATCTGAGAAAGTTTTTCTTCTACGTTGAACATTCCCCAACCTAAGTTAACACAATTTAAAACCGTACCATCTTTTGTTATAGGTCCCGGAATACCAATTCCTACTCCTACAAGATTATCTCTTGTAATCTTTTTCTCTACTAATTTAGCTTCAATTGCTTCACATATATCTGAAAGAATATGACTTCCTTCATCTTCTTTTCTTGTAGGTATCTCTAAACTGTCAATTAATTTTGCCTCTTCAGTAAATAACCCTATCTTAACTGTTGTTCCACCTAAATCAATTCCAAAACATACTTTATCCATTTTATTCCTTTCATCTCGGAGCAATTTATTTTCGAAGACACTGCGATGTAAATCATGGATTTGCATCTGCAATCAATAGAATTTGTGCTCCGTCACAAATTCTTACAAACTTTTAGTTTGTTGTGAAAGAATAAGGTCATCAGACTTATTCTTCGCACTAATCTCCATTTCACGTTCTTTATTATATCCTATTCATCTTTTTTTCCAAAATTGGCCTGTACTCTTCTATATAATTCCTGCGCAGCGTTATAACCCATCTTCTTCTGTCTGTGATTTACAGCTGCTGATTCAACAATAATTGCAAGGTTTCTACCAGGTCTTATAGGTATTGAATGACACACCACTCTGTTACCTAAAAATTCAGTATACTGCTCTTCAAGTCCTAAACGGTCATACTCTTTGTCTTTATTCCACTCTTCAAGTTTGATAACCATATCAATTCCCTGAGTTTCTTTTACACTTTCCACACCAAACAAAGTCTTAACATCTATAATACCTATACCGCGTAGTTCAATAAAATGCCTTGTAATATCCGGTGCTGTTCCAATTAATGTTTCATCACTTACTTTTTTAATCTCTACAACATCATCAGTTACAAGTCGGTGGCCTCTCTTTATCAATTCAAGAGCAGCCTCACTTTTACCAATACCACTCTCACCCATAATCAGAACACCTTCTCCATAAACGTCAACTAATACTCCATGAATAGAAATGCATGGTGCCAATTCAACATTCAACCATCTGATAATCTCTGCCATAAATGCTGATGTTGTCTGTTCTGTTACTAAAATAGGCACTCCATACTTATTTCCTAATTCAATTAACATTTCATCCGGTTCAAGATCTCTACAAAAAATCATACACGGAATATTCATTCCTAATATCTGGTCATATGTCCATCTTCGTTTATCTTCATCTAATTTAGATAAAAATGAATGTTCAACATAACCTATAACCTGTACTCTGTCAGTAGGAAAATGATCAAAAAAACCTGTTAGCTGTAAAGCTAATCTGTTGATATCCGTTGATGTAACTTTAATAGAATATACATCTATATCGGGAGTCAGATTTTTTAGTTTCATTTTATCAATAATTTTTGATAAGCTAACTGCCTGCATATTAATCCTCCATTCCGAAGCGTTTTCTCTCGCATACATACATCTACTATACCATATTAGTGAAAAAATTCATAGACTTTTTGTGCAACACTTTCATTCATAGAAGGTACTTTTTTTAATTCTTCTACACTCGCATTTTTTATTGCATCTAATGATTTAAATTCTCTCATCAAAGCCTTTCTTCTTGATTCACCAATTCCTTCTATATCATCTAAAATCGAGTGAATCTGTTTCTTACTTCTGAGTTCTCTATGATATGTTATTGCAAATCTGTGAACTTCATCTTGTATCCTTGTTAATAATCTAAATCCTTCTCCTGACTTACTTATAATTATTTCTTTATTATTGTAAAACAATCCTCTGGTTCTATGATGTTCATCTTTAACCATTCCACATACAGGAATATTTAATCCTAATTCATCAAGAACCTGTAATGCAATATTTACCTGACCTTTTCCACCATCCATAAATATCAAATCCGGAAATCTTGTAAATTTTCCATACTTTTCGATATCAGAGTTATTGTTGATATTCTCCAACTCACTGAGTCCATGCTTAAACCTTCTTGTCAACACTTCACGCATACTAGCATAATCATCAGGTCCTGTAACTCCTTTTATTTTAAATTTTCTGTAATCACTTTTCTTAGGTTTTCCATCTTCATACACAACCATCGAGCCAACTGATTCAAAACCATTTATATTAGATATATCATAAGATTCTATTCTCTTTGAATAATCAATTCCTAACAACTCTACAATTTCTTTTACTGCTCCTTTTGTTCTTCTCTCTTCACTTTTAAGTCTGTCCTTATCTTGTTCAAGAACAATTCTTGCATTTTTAGAAGCAAGTTCTACTAACTTTTCTTTTTCACCTTTTTTTGGTTGTAAAACTATTACCTTCTGCCCTCTTTTTGCTGTTAACCACTTTTCAATTATATCTTTATCATCAATTTCTTCCTGAACAAGTAATTCTTTTGGAATAAAAGGCGAACCACCATAATATTGTTTAATAAAATTTGTCAAGACATCTTTTCCCAAATCATGAGGTGCTAATTCAAGATGAAAATGCTCTCTTCCTAAAACTTTACCATTTCTTATAAAGAACACCTGTACTACAGCATCATTTCCTTCCATTGCATAAGCAATAATATCTCTATCTACAGAATCATCCTTTGTTATTTTTTGCTTATTTGAAATGGCTTTCACACTATTTATCAAATCTCTATATATAGCTGCTTCTTCAAATTCCATTTTTTCAGAAGCAAGATACATCTTTTCTTCAAGCATTTTTATAACATTACCATAATTTCCATTAAGAAATTCTATTACTTCACCAATTTTTTTCTTGTATTCTTCAGTCGATTCATATCCCATACATGGTGCATTACATTTTTTAATCTGATAATTAAGACAAGGCCTTCCTTTTCCTATATCCTTAGGAAGACTTCTGTTACAAGTCCTTAATTTATAAATTTTTGTCAGCAACTCAATTGTATCCTTTACCGCTGTTGCACTAGTATATGGACCAAAATATTTAGCTTTATCTTTTTTCATGTTTCTCGAAAAAACAATTCTTGGAAATTCTTCATTAACTGTAACTTTAATAAATGGATATCCTTTATCATCCATAAGCATTGTATTATATTTTGGATGATGTTCTTTTATTAAATTACATTCCAAAATAAGTGCTTCCACTTCCGAATCAGTTATAATATATTCAAATCTTACTATCTTTGAAACCATCTGTTCAATCTTAGCTGTTCTCAATCTGCTTGACTGAAAATATTGTCTTACCCTATTTCTTAAATTTATTGCTTTTCCTACATATATTATATCATCCTGTTCATCATGCATTAAATAAACTCCCGGCGATGCTGGCAATTTTTTTAATTCTTCATCTATGCAAAACATATTCTTTCCTTTCAAAAAATATTAATACTTAATCTTTCAAAACAACAAAAAAGTACTACTATTTATAGTAGCACTTTTTCAAGTTTTTATATAGTACTTTCTTTTTCCAATGAAATATCATTGTCTTTTGATTCTTTCAAAATCTCTGTATCGCTTTCATAGTTGCCCTTAACTTCATTAAATATCTTCATAAACTCCTTACCTGTAATGGTTTCTCTTTCATAAAGAAATTCTGCAATTTTATCAAGTGCATCTCTATTTTCTTCAATAAGAGTTTTAGCTTTTGAATAACATTCCTTCAAAAGATTTTTTACTTCTTCATCAATCTGTGTGGCAGTTGCATCAGAGCAATTTAATCTTGCTCTTCCATCAAGATATTTATTCTCTATTGTTTCCAACGACATAAGTCCAAACTTTTCAGACATTCCATATTGAGTAATCATCGCACGTGCAAGAGATGTAGCTTTTTCCATATCATTTGAAGCCCCGGTAGTTACAGTATCAAATACAATCTCTTCTGCTGCACGTCCACCAAATAGGGTCACTATTCTTGTAAGCATTTCATCTTTTGTCATAAGATATTTTTCTTCTTCCGGAACTTGCATTACATATCCTAATGCTCCCATAGTTCTAGGAACAATTGTAATCTTTTGTACCGGTTCTGAATTTTTCTCTAATGCTGTTATTAGTGCATGTCCAACTTCGTGATATGCTACAGTCTTTTTTTCTGTAGGACTTAAAATCCTGTCTTTCTTTTCTTTTCCTGCTATAACAACTTCAACAGATTCTAACAAATCTGCCTGTGAAATTGCTTTCCTTCTATGTTTTACGGCATTAATTGCCGCTTCATTTATCATATTTGCAAGGTCTGAACCAACTGCACCCGAAGTTGCTAATGCTATTGCATCTAAATCAACTGTTTCATCCATCAAAACATTTCTTGAATGAACCTTAAGTATATCAACTCTTCCTTTTAAATCCGGTTTATCTACAATGATTCTTCTGTCAAATCTTCCGGGTCTTAATAAAGCCTTATCCAGAACTTCAGGTCTGTTTGTTGCTGCCAAAATAAATAATCCCTTAGAGCTGTCAAATCCATCCATTTCTGAAAGA
>JAFQCK010000127.1 GCA_017416465.1 Lachnospiraceae bacterium
ATAATGATGGAACAATGACACTGGAAAAAGAAACAGCAGTAGAAGTTAATGGCCAAATTTATATGATTAAAGAGAGTGGAACAACAGTTGGAACTATGGACACATTAACAGGAATACCTTTAGGGTCAGGTAATAATATAAGAATTTCAGCATCAGATATTGTATTGGGAAATTATACAGTATATGGGGCTTATACTGATGTTGTTGACGCTTATAGAGGCTCAAATAATAATTTATATACTCAAATATTATATGGTATTACATCAGATAGAGTAAAATCACAACTTGGATTAACTGATAATTTTGCATGGACAGATGCTTTTATAGAATATGATACATCACCACAAAAATTATATGATGCAGATGGAAAAGAAGTTTCCGGAATGGCTTTAAATAATTATTTTGATGAGAATGGCAATTATAAAGGCGGTCTTTATACAACAGCACAGGCAAGAGCAACGGACGAAGTATTTGCAAGTGAAGATTCAGAAAGATATCAGGCAATATCATCGATTCTTGGTTATGGTGCAACAACCATAGGAAAGTATATCACACAATCTAGTACACAGGTTGCAGGTGATTTGGATTTAAATCTTCATGTTGGAGCTGATTCAGATAGAGAGAATAAGATAAGTTTGAATCTGAAAACATTAACATCAAGTGGTTTAGGTATTGATAAGCTTGCAAGTCATAATATTGGTATTGTTGATACTACGGGTGAGAATGCTACAGATGCCATTGATATAATCGCAGAAGCTCTCCAAAGAGTATCAACTCAGCGCTCTTCATTGGGAGCAATTCAGAATCGCTTAGACCATACAATTAAGAATCTCGATAATGTTGTTGAAAATACTACAGCCGCAGAGTCTCAAATTAGAGATACGGATATGGCAGAAGAGATGGTTAAATACTCAAATAATAATATTCTCCAGCAGGCAGGACAGTCTATGCTCGCACAGGCTAACCAAAGTAATCAAGGCATTTTAAGTTTATTACAATAGTTTTATATTCAAAGAAACATTTTGAAAATACTCCCTTCAAAATGTTCTACTGTGTAGAGCCATGGTTTACCATGGCTCTTTGTCAATATGCAAAATATGATTAGTATAGAGATAATAATATTTGTCAGAAAGATGTTATATATTAGCTTAAATTAACATAAATAGATTAAATAAGAATTGCTATTAGCCGATATATGTATTAAAAGATGTAATAGTTACTAGAGAGATTTGGGGATTTTGTAAAGTGTAGGGGAAGGACATGATAATTAAGCATAATTTGAGTGCTATGAATGCTCAAAGGCAATACGGCATTGTGGTAGGTGGTCTTGGTAAAGCAACTGAGAAACTTTCATCTGGATATAAGATTAATAGGGCTGCTGATGATGCAGCTGGTTTGGCTATTTCTGAAAAAATGAGAAAACAGATAAGGGGTATTAATAGAGCAGCAGCTAATGCAGAAGATGGAATCAGTTGCGTACAGACATCAGAAGGCGCACTAGCAGAAGTTCAAGATATGTTGCAGAGAATGAATGAATTATGTGTACAAGCTGCTAATGGTACTAATTCCATCACAGATAGGCAGTATATTCAAGATGAAATTGACCAGCTAATTTCTGAAGTTGATAGAGTATCAGAAAGTACAAAATTCAATGAAACCTATATGTTAAAAGGAAATGAAATTAGTAATAAGATGGTTTATATAACGGATTATTCAATAACATATACAAAAAATCATATGGTAGTAAAGGATTTAAAAGCAGTTCCCTATAAAATTGATTATGAGGGGATTCCTAATGTATATATTGCTCCTATTGGATTATTGAAAGAAGATTCAAGTACACCAGTTTCTGTGGATAAGTTACAAACAGGAGAAGATGTAACAAATTACTTATACTATTCTGGGAATGCAGATAATTCTACAAAGTCAGTATTTCGTTCCGATGAGTATGTTGTTTTTCAAAATGCAGAATTGAATTCAATGGTTGCAATGGGCAGTCAAGGAAAGATATACGGAGAAACAGCTGCGACAGATGCAATGAATTTTGATTTGTCTACAAATGGGATAGATTCTAGTGTGCGAGCCAACAAAGAATTATATATATATGATACGGCAACAGATACGATTACAAGACTTACATCTGGCGAGGAAATGACACAATATCTTAAGGATGACAATACAGTAGAGGACAGATATCGTTATGTTGAAATCGTGAGTACTTATGCGCAAGGGGATATAGGGACTGGATCAACAGGAATTATATTATCAGAGATGGATTATCCAGGAAGCGCTGTACAGACAGTAGACATGACTACGTTAGCTAATTATAACTCATATACAGATGCAAATGGAAAATTACATTATGTATTAGGTAGTGGAACATTTAAGATAGATTTTGGCGTAACAGGAGTTGTTTTGGATGTATCGGGTAATGTCAATCTGGAAGATTCAAACTTACAGAATATCAGTGTGGAATGTTCAATGGGAACAAATCTTTCAGTAAAAAACATGATAATTGATAATTCTATCAACACCTCACAAACGGGAAATGGTGTAGGTAGTGCCATTGTTTTTAAGGATGGTAATAATACCATCAATTGTTATGGAAATAATGTTTTTAATGGTGGAATTGATAACTATATTTTTGATGATTATAATGTTTGCTTGGCTGGATGTGGTATCTTAGTAACAGATGATGCATCTATTACAATAAATGGAACTGATAGTTCAGTATTAACAACACATGGTTCAACATCTAATGCAGGACCTTATAATACAGCAGCTGCAATTGGAGCTATTTCAGATAATGGATATTCATGGTCTGTTGCTACGAATGCTAAAGTTATACTTAATAGTGGAACGATTAATGCATATGCCAATGCTGATGAATCAATATATGCTATAGCAGGTTCTTGTTCAATTGGTGGAAGCGGTGTAAGTACAATTACTGTGAATGGAGGAATTTTGAATACTTATGGAGGACAGTATGCAATACGGCCGAGATGGTGTTCAGGAATGACAGATACTCCGGCTGTCAATATAAATATAGGTGAAGTAAATATTACAGGAACATATGGTATTGGAATTGATGGTACTCCGTATGCATACAATGGAGCTGTTAATATTAATGGTGGAAATGTTAATATAGAGACAAAGAATATAGGAATATATTTGCATAGAGGAGTACACTTAAATATTAATGGTGGTGATACTAATATTTTATCTACTACAGAAGAAGCGATTGTACCAATAACTGCGACCAGTAAAGTTAGTTTAGAAGGAGGAACATTATATGCAATGTGTCCGAGTAACAGACCAGCAATAGGTTATCATTCATATTCAATAGTATCACCTTTATATGCAGATGGTGTTCTGGTAGATGGTACGGGTATAGATGATGGAAATGGTCGCCATATTTTTACTTATGAAGACACGGATAGTATAGATAATGTATCAAAGCATTTTTTTGAAGATATGCTAAGAATAAAACAGTCTATACAGAAATTATATGATGCTGATGGAAACGAGGTATCAGCAATAGCTCTTAATAAGTATTTTGATGAGAATGGTCATTATACAGGTGGTCTGTTTTCTTCATCACAAGTAACTCCAGCAGATGAAGTTAAAAATACAGGAGATAATTCTATTGAGTTATACATTAAACAGACCTATCGTGAATATTTCGATGACTTGAAATTGAATCTTCATGTAGGTGCTGAATCAGATAGAGCGAATAAGATCGGAATTGAGTTCTCTTCTATTAATGCAGCATCATTAGGAATAGAGATGCTGGCCAGTCATCATATAGGAATTGTTGATAATACTGGGGATAAAGCTACAGATGCAATTGACGTAGTAGCTAAAGCATTGGAGATGGTTTCAAGGGAACGTTCTAATTTGGGAGCTATTCAAAATCGCTTAGAACATACTATTAAGAATCTTGATAATGTAGTAGAGAATACTACAGTCGCAGAATCTCAGATTAGAGATACTGATATGGCAGAAGAGATGGTGAAATACTCAAATAATAATATTCTACAGCAGGCAGGTCAGTCTATGTTGGCACAAGCTAATCAAAGTAATCAAGGCGTATTAAGTTTGATACAATAGAGAATGTCAATTTTAAAGGTTATGGATTTTGTTCCATAGCCTTTTTCTTTTGTAACAATATGTTACAGGCGTTTATATAGCAAAAAAGTATATAAATTTTTCCAGAGCATCCACGTTTAAAGCTTGTAATGTATTTCTAGTTCGGAACCCCACCCCCTCTATATATAAATTATAAAGTTTTTATAAATTTATCATTGATTTACATAAAAACACCTAAATTGCCTCCGTATATTTTATTTTAAAGGAGGTATTCATAATGGACGCAAAAGAAATATATATTGGGGGAAGAAAATACACAATCTATTCAGATGGAACTATATATGGAGTAAGTGGAAATCTCTTGAAACAAAGACCTAATCCTGATGGCTATGCAACTGTAACATTAGGGGATGATAAGCAAAGAAAGAACTATCGTGTACATAGATTAGTAGCAGAATATTTTTTGCCTAATCCTAATAATCTAACTGATGTAGACCATCTGGATGGCAATAGGATGAATCCCAGAGTTGAAAACTTAGAATGGGTTTCACATCAAGAGAATGTTAGTAGAGCAAAAGCAAGAGGCAGTTATAATGGCCGCTATGTTGGAGAAAAGAATCCAAAAGCACGACTTACAGAAGATATAGTCTTAAAGCTACGGGCTGAATATGCACGAGGTGTTACTATACAGGAGATGGTAAAGAAATATGGTTTTGCTTGGAATACTATTGGTAACGCAGTAAAAGGCTATACATGGGCACATTTATAGAACGATTGACCTAGACAAGTCATTAAACTGTCTTATTTTTATGCTCTTAAAAGAATGGAGGTGATTCCCTTGGAGAATTGATGGCAACTATGCCGCAAATTGTAATTACAACTGAATATGGAAACAAATAATAATGATTATTTAAGAAATCTTAGTCTTATCATTGATATATTGATGCATGTAAGACTGGATAACAAAAATTTTTACAAAGGAGATTTTAACTATGAACAAGAAAGATATGATTATGTCAAATGGAACTATTACAACAATGAAGGATTTTGTAGAAACAATCAGACAGTCGATGGAAGCATATTATGGAGCTGGATATTGTATTGAAGTACATTCTGTCATTAAGAACAATGATTGTCATATGACAGGGCTTGCAATCAGAAGCAATAAATGTAATATAGCTCCTACAATTTATCTTGATAAGTTCTATGAAGCTTACCTGAATGGTATGACGATGGAACATGTATGTAGAGAAGTTATTTACATTTATGAAACAAATAAAGTAGAGGACAGTTTTGACATTAAGTATTTTGCTGACTTTTCAAATGTAAGAAGCAGAATCTGCTACAAGCTAGTGAATGCAGAACGCAATAAAGAAATGCTGTCTGATATGCCTCATATAAGGATTCTAGACCTAGCCCTTGTGTTTTATGTTCTGCTTAACATAGACAAAGATGGAACACAGACAATAGCTGTAAGAAATTATATGCAGGATATATGGAAGGTCAGCACAGAGACATTATATGAAGAAGCAAAACAGAATACTTCCAGACTGTTCCCCTGTGATATAAAACCTATGAGAGATATCATTCGTGAAATGATGGAACTGGAAATGGATAAAGATAGTGTAGATGAATATTTTGATATGATGCTGGAAGAAGATGTTCCTATGGAGATGTATGTAATCAGCAACAAATTCAGGATAAGCGGGGCAGTAGCTATCTTTTATAAAGATGTATTAAAGAATTTGGCAAATCAGCTGGATTGTGATTTATATATTTTGCCATCATCAACACATGAAACAATATTGTTACCTGTAACAGAAAGCAATATGAATGTAGAAGGCTTGAGAGAAATGGTTCAGGAAGTTAATAGAACTCAAGTATTAGAGCAAGAGCAATTATCAGATAATGTTTATATTTATATCAGAAGCAAAGACCGTGTGGAATTACTGTAATTTCATAGGTCTTATTTTTATGAATTGGAGGATTTTATTATGTTTGATAAGAAGTCTATGAAGTTGATTAAGGATTATAAGAAAGCACAGGAGTACCTATTAGAAGGTATTCCTGTGTACATGGTAAAGCTGGATGGCAGTCTGGAAGAATTAACAGAGGCAAACTGGATGGCTGTGATATTTCACAACCTGAAAGGCGGCAGATATGCAGTCTATCGTAAGAAGCTTATTGAGATTGGGGAGTTCCAGAAGGATATCCATATTGGAAAGAGGATATTAACTGTATCTCATACTATGAAAGGAGGTGGTTCATCATGGATGTTTGCATCTTGCAGGGACGAAGAATAACCCCTGAAATGCCAGGAGCATGTAACAAGTGCAGTCTGTACCTGAATACCTGTTGTCCGATTATTGATAATGGATATCTGGTAGGCGCAGAGTGTGATTATGATTATTGTCAGGATTGTCCGCATTATGAAGAATGTGGACGGTAGAAAGGAGCTTTTATGAAAGACAAAGTATTAAAAAGAATGAAGCAGGAAATAACAGATTATCGAAGTGAGTTAGTATCTGGAAAAATGACAGCAGAGCAGATTGTAGAGCAGTCATATCAGTTTGTGGTAAAGCAGGGATTATATCGTATATTCTCTAATCACAATGCAAATAAGATATCTGCTGATGTATGGAACTGGCTTGATAGTCAGGAACATGTACTTAACTATCTGTATGAGTTATGGATGCATAACGATACTGACCTGACCGAAGAATTTGCTCAGATTATTCAAAATGAATTGATTCATGAAATGGAGGTGCATGGCGTTGAGTAAGAATCAGGATAAAATAAAAGCAGCCCTCGATCGTATTGATGATAGTTTGGCGACTATCAATACTAATGAGGACTGGCTAAAATTTTTAACTTTTCAAAGTTTATTTTATAACTATTCTTATGGAAATACAATACTGATTTATTCACAGAATCCAGAAGCAAGCTTTGTTAAGGGCTATAAGGCATGGAACAAGCTTGGCAGATATGTGAAGAAAGGAAGTAAGGGGCTGGCTATACTAGCCCCTTGTTTTCGTAAGATAGAAGAATTTAAAGAGCCGGAGAATAAAGCTATATATCAGGATGCAGAAGCCCAAAAAGAAACCAGAAGAGTAATCTCAGGATTCCGAGTTGCTTATGTTTATGATATTGCTGATACAGATGGCAGTGATGAGTACATTCCAGTGCTTGTCAAAGGTCTTGCAGGAAACAGCGAAGCAGAGAAAGAAATCTATGACAGATTATTGGCTGTAATATCCAGAGAATACACCGTAAAAGAAGTAAAGGGAACGGCAAGTAAAGGCTCTTTTAATCTTGAAACCAAAGTGATTAGTGTACGTTCTGACTTGGAGTATCTACAAAAAATAAAAACCTTGCTCCATGAAATGGGGCACGCTGTAGATTTTTCCTTACATCCAGAGTCTGATATAAGCAGAAATAGAAGAGAATTGATAGCAGAATCAGTAGCGTATGTAGTTGCTCTTCGTTTAGGCTTGGATACCAGCTCTTATTCTATGAGTTATATCCAGTCATGGCTAAAAGATAAAGACGAGTTAAAAATCATAGCTGATACTGTTCAAAAGGTATCTTACATAATTATCAATAAACTGGCAGAGTCTTCGGATTCTGCTTTTTCTGATTTGAAGGAGGAAGAGGAATGATAGGCAAATGCATTGTAGATTCAGAAGGAGATATTCTGGAACTTCAAAGGGAGTTTTTCAGACAGGGATGGATTTTTAAGGATGAAGAAGCCTATAAAAATAATCCCAGTGCTCCATGCTATGTTCCAGAGTTATTTGATGCAGTATATACAGCAGAAGATTTCCTGAATGAATGTTGGGAAATACAAGAGATAGCAGATGAGCTGTTTGATTCAGTAGATTGGCAGAGTCCGTCTACGTTACTGGAAGAATGGATGGACATGGGAGAAGTTGAGTTCTGTATTCAATGTCAGAAGTTGTTTTGGAGCTTTGAAAAAACAGAGTGTCCATATTGTAATTACAAGAAGGAGAAAGAAAGTCATGAAAGCAAATATTTTAGTAGAAACTGATAATTTATCGAAGGAAGAATGGTTGCGCTATCGTAAATTGGGCATTGGAGGAAGTGATGTTGCTGCTATTGCAGGCATTAGTAAGTGGCAATCAGAGATAGAATTATGGCTTAATAAGACGAATCAGATTAATGAACCGCCGATAGAGAATGAAGCAATGCAATGGGGAACTATCATGGAGCCTATTATTCGTAATCATTTTATAGAGGTTACTGGAAAGCCTGTTGTAGAAGTAAAGGCAATATTACAACATCCTGAATATCCGTTTATGCTTGCGGATGTAGATGGCGTTACTGTTGATGATGAGGGCAATCCAGCGATTCTTGAAATTAAGATAGCTAGCGAATTTAAACGTTCTGAGTGGGATGAAGGAGTACCTACTTATTATCAGACTCAAGTACAGCATTATCTTTGTGTGACAGGTATTCAAAAGGCTTATGTTGCTGTACTCATTGGAGGTAATTCTTTCAGAATATTGGAAGTAGAAGCTGATACAGAACTACAAGCTATGTTAATAGCATTAGAGCAGAATTTTTGGAATAAGGTTCAGAATATGATTCGCCCTGATATGGATGGTTCTGATGCTGCTAAGGAACTACTGGATAAGCTTTATCATGGTGGTATTGCTGATGAAATAATATTGCCGGAAGATGCTATTGAGTACATAGACCTTTATATTGAAGCATGTGCTGAAGAAGATAACGCAAAAGCTAAAAAACAGGAGGCTAGTAATCATTTGAAGGAGTTCATGAAGAATTATGATAAAGCCAGTTGCATAGGTCATACGGTATCATGGAAAGCAATCAATTCAGAACGATTAGACACCAAGGCGCTTAAAGAACAGGAACCGGAGTTATATCAGAAGTATTTGAAAGTAACAACATCACGCAGATTTACAGTGAAATAGGAGGATTTTAATTATGAGTAAGCAGATAGATTTAAAGTCATTATTGGAAGCTAAGATGGGGAATATAACCCCATCTGTAGATGCACAGAAGAGCATAGAACAAGCGAATTTAGTTGTACCTAAGAATCTTATGTTTGATGCAGAGAGTACAGAATTTAAACCAGAAACAAAGCCTGTAACAGCTTCGGGAGCAAGAGGATTGACAGTTGAAGAGGCGAAGTCATTTGACGATGAAATGAATCGCTTCATTGATACTGTACTCATTTCAGGTATTGATTATGGTATTATCCCTCATTGCAACAAACCAAGTTTGTTAAAGTCTGGGGCTGAAAAGATACTGAATTACATGGGCTTAATTGCTCGAACAGAGATAGTGAATCGTGTTGAAGATTACAATATCGGCTTCTTTTCCTATGAAGCTAAGGTGTATCTGATTGATTATAACGGCGTTGTTAAAGGAGAAGGTGTTGGTATTACTAATACACGAGAAGGTAAATATGCCAAAAGTAATGGCTATAGTGTACAGAATGTTGTGCTGAAAATGGCAAAGAAAAGAGCTCTTGTGGATGCCGTACTCAATGTTGGTAATCTATCAGCTAGATTTACGCAGGATATAGAAGATATGAGTATTGAGTCTGACAATACAGGCGGTAAAAATCCTGATGAGTTAAAGCAAAAAGAAAAATCAAAAGCTGACCGTCCTGCATCAAAGAAACAATTGCAGTATTTAGAGCAGCTGATGCAACAGCATGGTAATACAGCAGAAACCATGAATAAGTATGTGAAACAGGCATATGGCGTTGAAGATTATACAAAAATATCAGGTGTACAGGCTTCTGAACTGATTGAGAAGTACAAGTCATTAGAGCAGTAATTATAAAAACTGTCTACATCATTCTTAGGGATTTACACTATGCTCTCTCTGATTTTGCTGTAAGTCAAATAAATATATAACCATTGTGTACAGGGGGAATTTGTTAATTTATATTACATTTTAGCAATTTCACCTTGTACGCAGGTATATTATATTTTAGGACATATGCTGAAAACAAAATTTGTAGTCGGGAAAGGAAGAATATTTCACTTTCTATACTATTGTCTACAGAAGGAGGTTACTATGGAGAACGTTAATTCAATTATTGCAGAGAACTTAAAGAATATCAGAGTAAGTAAAGGATGGTCGCAGTCATTTGTAGCTGGCCAGTTAGGAATCACACAGAGAACTCTATCAAGAGCTGAATGTGGCTGTGGTGTATCAAATCGTACATTGAAGATGTTATGTGGACTATATCAGGTTCCAATGGCTTCTTTATATAATGAATATGAACAGGAAGTACCTGGAGGGACACAGGTTGTTCCAAATGATGTTGCTATTGGGATTCTTATTAGAAATTCTTTTATTCAGGACTTGGAGCAGGAAGTCGTATTAAGGTACACAGATGTTATTCAGAAAGAAGCTTTGATGATGAGAGAGGATATTGAGAAGATAATTCCTGAAGCTCTTACATCTAAGAAATCATATTCACTCGCAGATGTTGTTACAGCATGTATGTTAACTAATCAAAAGACTTTAGATAATATCAGGCAGTTAGCAATAGCCTAAATAATAAGAGGACAGTCATTTTGGACTGTCCTCTGTGCTTATAAGAGTCATTTTTGAAACTTCTACAGTTGGTGTTTGGGGTGGAAGAGAAGCTTCGTATTCGCCAGTAGATAATACAGAGGTGTCAAGGTTTGTAGTGTTAAGAAGTTGTTTGGTTTCTTGATGTTCTAGAGCTTTTATAGAATCATATTCTGCAAAAACTTTTTTCATTCTAGGGATAAAATGTTCTTCGATTTTTTCCGCAAATATATTTGTATAGGTGTATCTCACCGGTCGAATTTCTAAATTTTTAGAAGTTTTGTTAATGCCAGGCGTTTCATGTATATGGGCAATATCTCTAAGAGATGGCAGCAAACTGGAAAGTAATTCCTTTAATTCATCCGGTTTGGAGAGCAAAGCACTAAGTAGAGATGCATATACATGGCCGTATTTGGGGTCTGAAAAGATATATGCAAGATTCTTAATATCCTGTGATTGTAACATTTTAAAAGGTAAAGAAGTAGCTATATTATCGTATTGTCGACTCTCTAGGTTTGTTTCCCCCATAAGGTATTCATAAGAGCAGTTAAAGTAGTCTCGATATTTTTTGAGTACGATAGCTGTAGTACTAGGGACTTCGCCTTCTTGGCAATCATTTTCTAGTTTTGATATTGTACCTGTTGATATGCCTAGTATGTCAGCTAGTTCTTCAGTAGTAATATCGGCTTTTTTTAAAGTATCACGGTCTTTTCTTCGTAAAGCAGAAAATCTATAGTCTTTCATGTTGATTCTCCTTTTCTTCAATATAATGAATATATTGAACTAGTTTAGCTCGTTGCACAATAATATTCATAAAAGTGATATTGTGAATGTAACATAGTAAGATGGGATTTGTAAAGAAAAGTTTTTCTTTTAAATCTAAATCAAGGAGGTATAAGCCAATGGCTAATACAGAAATCAAAAACTTAATAAAGAAACATCGTTTATTTCGCTATGAAATAGCAGAAGCGATGGGAATCTCAGAAGGATATTTGTCAACTTTGTTGAGGAAACCTTTAAAAGAAGATATGGAACAAAGACTAAAGGAAGCTATTAACGAGGTTTTAAGTAAAGGAGAAAGAGATGAATAATAAAATTAAGGAAGCAATTAGTGTACTTAAACAGAGGGATATTGAGATATCAGTATTCGAAACAACATATACGGTTCTTGATAAAAAACAAGGAAATGACAGTTTTTCTTTTGAGGCTGATACAGAGTTACAGGCTTATGAAATCATGAGTCAAGTATGGAATGATGTTGGAAGAGCCATAGCTTTTATAGATGAGACAATAATTAAATTATTGGATGAATCTAAAGATGCATCTGTTAATGAGAAACTCTTGAAGAGGTATGATGATGTACTCATAGAATTAGCGGAGATGCAAGAAGTTATATTAGAGGATTTTAGTTCACTTAGAGTAACGGGATCGTTTATTGACCACTTTCTTGAGGATTATAAAAAACAGATTGATAATTTGACATGTATAAGAGAAAACTTTTATGAAAGGTATGTAACTCAGAAATAAATTAAGGAGCATAGTGTGTTATATAAGTAGCATTTATGGCTACATGGTGTTCTCTTAATGTTAATGATAACAATAACATTATAGCGTATATATTCATAAAGGGACTTATAAAATCATCTGCTGGAAGTGCTCTAAATAGGGTCTTCCAGCAGAATGAGTACATAAAAGGTATTAGACAAATGAGTACGCAGAAAGGAGTTGAAAATGAATAAGAATAGACATGTATTTATGCATACACTAAATATAACAAATCAAATATCTAGAGCAGAGGTTTCGCGTATTTGTAGAGTATTTGGAATACAGGATTATTTTGGTGAAGATAATTTAATATACATTTCAGGCACAGGATGCAGAGGTATCAATAACATAAGTATAAAACAAAAACCCAAAATGAAAGATGGAGTACGTACAGGTTTTGTGTACTCATTGAATATGGAAATCAATGCATCAAGACTGCTAGGGAGAAGTGAGGTATTGATGTTAGAGGCATCTCGGGTAAATGTAAATGAGATGTTTGATAAGATAAATGATTACCTAGCTCGCTTATTGCAACTTGATGTGAGAAACAGTCATTGTGAACGATGGACTTTGGTTAGATTAGATTGTGGCTTTGATTTAAAGATAAGTTTAAAGGCTGAGGAAATTGAAATTATGGTAAGAGCTATGCATCGTTCCCTGAGTCTCTTAAATAAGAATAATTGTGTACTACCAGCGTATAAAAGTAACTTATCAGGTAAAGAGAAATATGAGTCGCTAAGATTTGGAAATACGCTGTATACATACAATATTTATAGCAAGGAAAAAGAAATTATTAAACATCAAAAAAACGTATCTCAACAAGCTTTAGAAGAAGCCAAAGGTATCATTCGTGTGGAAATGCAGTTAAATAGCGTAGGAGTAAGTAAAAAAATAGGTTCACCACAAGAATTTGGATTATTAGCGAATGGTGTTATTACTGCTGAACTCATGGACATAGTGAAAAGAGATATGAAGACTTTCTTTGGCACTGGTAAATATATGACTTTTTCAGATGCTATGAGAGTTATTGCAAAAAGTAAATATACGGAGGAAGAAAAAATGCTTCTAAAAGATATTTATTGCGCTGCTTATAAGTATGATTTTCAGCCGTTTGTAAATCAATTGTTAGAAATGTCGAAAGAAATTGGAGAGGATGTGAAGATGATTAAGATGGCTACTAAAAAACAGATTAACATATTTGAGAAAATGGGTATTGCCATAGGTGGTTTAAGAGCTGATGAAGTGAATAAGTTATCGGAAGCATCATTAGAAAACATTAACATATATATTGACCAGATGATGGAATCAAGTACCAAAAAAGGAGTTTTTTCAAAGATAGCGCCGATAGAGGGCGGGAGGCGCTTAAAGTGTCAACCCACACTCCGTGATGTTAATGGCGTAAGTCATAGATATCAAATTACTGGAGCAACTAGAGAAGTAGTAGAGAAAAAGGTTTTTGATACTATTTGTAAAGTATGTAAGGATAATTTTCTTAATGCGGATTCAGATGCGAAACAGAGAATTTTATTGCAAACTAAGATTGAGGCAGAAGATTTTATGACTATTGTTGAATGTGAGACCGTTTTAAAAGCAACAGAGGAATATATTAAAAGATTAGATTCTTGCATTAGAAGGCTAAGTGGCGAGTAGATGAAGAAATATTTAAATAGAAATTCTAGATTTTAATTCAAGGAAATTGGCAGATTTATAGAGAAGACAAAGGAGGCGGGACTGAATGTTGATAGATAAATATTATTTTATACTGATGTCTTTGAACAACAAGCCTTTTGGAAGAAATAACTCTACTATAATTGAGGATAGGAAAGTTGTAAAGAAGACAGGATATCGAGCAATAAAAGAAGAATATCCATTATGGCAAAAAAGCTGTTTGACTGTAGATGAAGCAGCAGTTTATTCAGGAATAGGGAAGGACAAACTTAGAGAATTGACTGATAATGAAGACTGTTCTTTTGTATTATGGAATGGCACAAAGAGATTGATAAAACGAAGAATGTTGGATGCATATATAGATAGAACGTACTCAATTTAACATCACTTGTAATTTGCAAAGAGTACTTGTGGGAATGGCGTATGGCTGATACAATTAGTGTTGTCATATCGCCTATCCACAGTACGGAATAGGAGATAAACATGGCAGAAAGAAGATTAGATAATAAAAGAAAAGTATTACGTAAAGGAGAATCCCAAAGAGCAGATGGTACATATGATTACCGCTGGACATCTAGAAATGGTAAAAGACATTCTATCTATGCAAAGACCTTAGATGAGCTTCGTAGAAAAGAAGAACAGGTTATGCGTGATAAATCTGACGGAATCAAAGTAGAAGCACAGAATGTTACTATCAATGATGTATTTGACTTATGGTGTGATTTGAAACGTGGTCTTAAAGACAATACCTTTCAGAATTACAAGTACATGTATACGCAATTTGTGCAGCCTGATTTTGGTAAAAGTCGCATTGCTAAATTGAAAAAGTCAGATGTGAAGCGTTTTTATAATATGCTTGCTGATGAGAGAAATCTTAAAGTGGCTACGATTGACAATATTCATACAGTTTTGCATCAAGTATTGGATATGGCAGTGGATGATAATTATATTCGCCATAATCCATCCAGTAATGTATTAAAAGAGCTTAAGCAATCGCATAATTTTGATACAGAAAAACGTAAGGCTCTTACAGTAGAAGAACAGAAGTTGTTTCTTACCTTCTTAAAGAACAGCAGGCAGTATAATCATTGGTATCCTATCTTTGCATTGATGCTTGGTTCAGGTCTACGAGTAGGAGAGGCAACAGGGCTTCGCTGGTGTGATGTTGATTTAGAAGCAAAAGAGATTGATGTAAATCATACGCTGGTATATTACAATCATGCACAGAACGGTTGCTATTTTGGAATTAATACACCGAAAACAAAATCAGGTAATCGTGTTGTTCCAATGTTAGACCTAGTAAGAGAGGCACTTTTGCAGGAAAAAGAACGACAGACATTCAATGAATTGGAGTGTAAGGTAACTGTAGATGCATATACGGACTTTATCTTTATCAATAGATTTGGTAATGTACAGCATCAAGGTACTCTTAACAAGGCATTAAGACGTATTATCAGAGATTGTAATGATGAAGTGTTGGAAAAGAATGAAGATGCCGCAGTGCTGTTACCGAGGTTCAGTTGTCATAATCTTAGGCATACATTTACCACTAGATTGATTGAAGCAGGAGTAAATCCCAAGGTAGTTCAAGATACTTTAGGACATAAGGATATCTCTACTACGCTAGGTATCTATGCATCAGTAACAAATGAATTTAAGAAGTCTGCTTATGACACAATGGTTGTTAATAATAGTGATATATGGGCACTTTAACCCATACGCCAGATTACGCCAAAGTATACGCCAACTTATACAAGGTTAGCGGAAACTTTTCGCAAGAAGTAATAAACAGGGATTTTGATATATCTGTTGTATCGTAATAAATAAACAGCAGTAGTAAGCTATCGAATAGGTGTAGCGGAAATCCCAACAATGAAAAGTTTGGATAAATAAATCCAGCATTTTCAAGGGTTTGCGGGCTTAATCAAACTGATTTGACAACAAATTGACAACAATTCGTTCATTTGGGACGAAGAATAATACATGATGATAAGTTGTTGGGAGAATATCCGGCAACTTAGATATGACCTAAAAGGGTTACTTTTTTGAAAGAAATTTCAGAAAAGTAACCCTTTTTTTGTTATCCCGAATTGCAATCTTTTATTTACTGCAAAAATTCACCAACGAGCTTTCGCGCATTTGTCGGGACAAATACACTGCTCGCCGGTTTGCGTGAAATTAATAGATATCAAAAAAATGATATTTAAGAATACAAATTATTGTGATATAATAAACAAAGATGTTGTCTTTATGAGTATTGGAGATTGATATGGGAATAGAACTATTATTGAATGATTATTATGCATTGTTAAAATTGCTACATGAAAATGAAGTTGTAGTCTTAGATGAAACTATAATCCCGTTAACACAACAACAAATTGCAGATGCATTAGATTTTAGCAAAATGAAAGTTAATAGCATGTTTAATGTTCTTCAAAGAGAAGGATTGATAGAACAAAAAACAAGAGGGAAGTATGTGTTATCAGATCGGGCAGAAAATATTATAAAATCAATAAATAAAATAAATTAAGGGTAAGAGAAGTTTGTAAGTGAGGAGTACTGAATGGATATTAATAGATTAAAAGAATTAATAATCAAATATAGGGAAAACAGAGAATTTTATTGTGATTCAAAAAATGCATATAATGAAACTGAATGTAGAGATGAATATATAAGTCCATTGTTACAATGTTTTGGATGGGATGTGCAGAATGAGAAGGGAAAGTTGCCACAGTATAAAGAAGTTGTTGTTGAAAGGTTTTCTAATAGTTCAGAGAGACCAGATTATACGTTGACTTTGAATGGAGTTTCAAAGTTTTTTGTAGAAGCCAAAAAGCCTAGTGTGGATATAACCATTGATATAGAACCTTCTTTTCAAGCACGTAAATACGGATGGAATGCAAAACATGCGATATCATTACTAACAAACTTTGAAAATTTAATGATTTATGACACTACTTCACAGCCTAAAGATGGGGATGAAGTAAGAACGTCGTTATATCGTAAATATTATTTTGAAGAGTATGCTGAAAAGTTTGATGAGATAAGTGAGTTGATTTCAAGGGAGAGTGTATACAGTGGTAAGTATGACTCATATGTAGAAAATAATTTTAACAATGGAAGAACATTTAAGGCAGAAATAGATGAAATATTTTTAAAACAAATGAATGTTTGGAGATTGAAATTTGGTGAATATTTATATTTGAAAGATGAAAAATATCATAATGTTAAATTTCTAAATGATACGGTTCAAGATTTTATTAACCAGATTATTTTTTTGCGAATTTGCGAAGATAGAAAATTACCTTTGTATAAAAAACTGTACGAAATGACTTCTGATCGTAAAGAATTACAGAGATTATTGACAGAGTCATTTAAAGAAGCGGATAAGCGGTATAATTCAGGATTGTTCAGGGGAGAAAATCCTATATTTGATTTGAGTAGCGATCTTATTTTTGAAATGATTGAGTCACTGTACTACCCTAAAAATCCATATCTGTTTACTGTAATAGAACCAAGTATATTGGGAAAAATATATGAATCTTTTTTGACTGAAAGTATTGTTGTTTCAGAAGATGGGATAAGCTTAAGTGAAAAGAAAGAATATAAATACAAATCGGTAGTTAGTACACCAATAGAGATTGTAAAATATATGGTCAAGAATACATTAGATCCACTTTGTGAGGGAAAAACACCAGAACAGATTAGTAAGTTGAAAATTATTGATATTGCTTGTGGTTCAGGTATTTTCTTAGAAGAAGTATATCAGTATTTAGTGGATGCATGTGTTTCTTGGTATTTAGAAAATGATGAATCTTATCTTTTGGAATTAAGTGGTGGAAAGAAGAAATTGCCAATAGAGGACAAAAAGAAGATTCTGACGAATTGTATTTATGGAGTAGATATTGATATATATGCTGTTGAAGTAAGCAAATTTTCATTACTGCTTAAATTATTAGAAGATGAGACAGAACCTTCGGTAAAAGAGTCTACACCAATTTTACCTGAGTTAAGCATGAATATAATGGCAGGTAATTCATTAGTGACAAGTGATGATATTAGTAAGCTTGATTTGTCAGTAGATGAATTACTTTCCATGATACCATTTGACTGGAGTAGTATAAATGATGGAAATAAGTTTGATGTAGTATTGGGTAATCCACCATATGTAAAGACGGAAGATATTCATTTGCTATCAGGTGAAAAAGAATTTAATATTTACAAATCAAAATACAAGAGTGCATATAAGCAATTTGATAAATATTTCCTTTTTGTTGAGAAGGCACTGTCATTGTTAAACGATAATGGTGTTCTTTGTTATATCATTCCTAATAAATTTTTCAAAATTGCTGCTGGTCAGGAATTACGAAAGTTGATATGTAAGAATGTGATAGCTATTGATGATTTTGGAGATGCTCAGCTTTTTCCTGATAAAACGATATATAGTTCGATTGTTTCTATTAGTGAAAAGAAAAAAGAAAAAATGAAATATTCTTATATTAGCAATGTAGTTGATTTATGGCTTGGAAACAATATAAATAGCATAGATATCAGTACGGATGAACTTACAGGAAATCCATGGAGTTTGTCATCTGATATTGATTTTATGAAGATGATTCAGAACATGCAGAGTAGATCAATTTCATTATCCGAGGTTGCAGATATATTTAATGGAATACAGACTAGTGCAGAAAGAGCGGAGAAGTTTTCGGATAAAAAGGAAGTATATTGGTTTGATTCGAATTGTATTACATCAGAGGATGAAAAATATATTTATGTACATAGGTTTGAAAAAGATTACAAAATTGAAAAAAATATATTAAAACCATATTTCAAGCCTACAAAAGTAGCAGAAAAGGGTATGGGTACTTATTCAGTGCTGTCTACTGATAAAAAAATAATATTTCCATATGATAAGAATGGGAAGTTGTATTCTATTGAAACTATGACTGATCAGTTTAAATGTACGTTTGAGTATTTGAAAGATTGTTATGACAGGCTTGTGCCTAGATGCTTGAATAATGGAGTCGGTAGAGATGTACCAGATGCGACAAAAGATACATGGTATAAATATGGAAGAACACAGGCACTTACGGCATTTGTAAATACTCCCAAATTAATTGTTAGAGTATTAAGTAAAGAGCCAATGTACGCATATGATGATAAAGATATGTTAATTGCATCAGGTGGAACAGCAGGATATTGTGCAATTAGTAAAAAGATTGATAGTAAATACGATTTGGAATATATACAAGCGTGGTTAAATCATCCGTTTACTGAGAAAGTTTTTCAAATTCAAGGTAGCGATTTTGAGAATGGTTTTACAGCAAGAGGAACATATTTGTTGAATAAAGTGCATTTTGTTGATCTTGATTTTGAAGATGAAAGACAAAAAGAATTATATGATCAGGTTGTAAATTTGACACGTAAAGTATATGGCTTGAATAAACAAATGGAAGTACATAATGATAAAGCATCAAAAAATGTTCTTGTTAAAGAAAAAAATAAGGCGATAGACGAGATAGAAGATTTAATTTCTAAAGTTTATCGACTGGAATTATAAGGTGGTTCTATGAAATTAAAAGAAGAGAGTTCTGCTCAGAAATTACGTGGAGCTTATTATACACCGCTTCCGTTAGCTCAAATGATGGTCAAATTATTTTATGATAATAATATGTTGCATAATGTTTTAGAGCCAAGTTGTGGTGATGGAGTATTTTTGGACGCATTAAAGAATTGTTGTATGTTAGATCAATTTGATAAAGTTACTGCGATTGAGATTGATACAGATGAGGCAACAAAATTAGTAGATAAGTGGAATGAATCTAGAGTTAATGTACTAAACCAAGATTTTTTTGAATTTTATAAAGATAATAAAAATAAAAAATATGATTTGATTTTGGGAAATCCACCATACATAAGATATCAGTATTTATCAGAAGAACAGAGAGAGTTGATGGCTAAAATTTTGACGTCTCAGGGAATGAAATCAAATAAATTGGTTAATGCATGGGTTGGATTTATGGTTGCGTGCGTCAATATGTTATCTGAGTATGGAAAAATTGCATTTGTCATTCCAGCAGAAATATTACAAGTAGTGTATGCAGAGGATTTAAGATTATATTTAGCAAATCATTTGTCAAAAATCACATTGATAACGTTTGAAGAATTAGTTTTTCCAGACATTGAACAGGAAATCGTTGTCTTTGTAGGCGAAAAGGATAAAGAAGAAAAAGGAATTAGGATTATTGAATTAAATAATTTAGATGATTTAAGAGAATTTAATATAGAGAGTAATGGATTCCAAAAGCTGCAACACGTCCATGAGAAATGGACAAAATATTTTACCAATGATAAAGAAAATAAATTAGTAAAAGAAATCAAAGAAGATGGTAGGTTTCAAAAACTATCAGACATCGCATTAATTAATGTAGGAATTACCACAGGAAATAATAAATATTTTTCTGTAAATCAGGAAATAGTAGATAAATACAAGCTTTTTGATGTAGTTAGACCATTGATTGGAAGAAGTGCTCATGCGCATAGTATCTTTTTTGATGAAAAAGATTGGAAAATCAATGTAGATGGCGGAAAAGCGGCTTACTTGATTGATTTCCCAGAAGATGAATATGAGTCGTATCCAAAAGAACACAAAGAATATATTATGCTTGGAGAAAAAAATGAAGAACACAAAGGATATAAATGTTCAATCAGAGAGAGATGGTATAGAATACCATCAATCTGGGTTCCAGATGCTTTCTTTTTAAGGCGTAACAATTTGTATCCCAAATTTGTACTTAATTGTTGCGAAGCAGTATCTACTGATACTATGCACAGAATTAAATTTAATGATGGAATTGATTCACGAAGAGTTCTGTTATCGTATTATAACAGTATTTCATTTGCATTTACCGAGTTATGTGGAAGGAGCTATGGTGGAGGTGTTCTCGAAATATTACCTGGTGAAGTTGGGAATATTTATGTTCCTAATGTAGATAGTATTCCTATGGAGAAAATAAATGAAGTTCTAATGCAGGTAAATGATGTCATTTCAGAGGATAAAAATATAGAATTGGCATTAGATATAGTAGATTCAAAAATACTTATTGAAGGTTTAGGAGTATCTTCTGAGTGGTGTGAGGATGCAAGAAAAATCTGGAAGAAAATGCAAAATAGAAGATTAAAGAGAGGATAGAAAAACAAAGGATTTAGACACCGTTTTTCATAAATAAAATGGCAAATTTACATTATATAATGCAAGGATTTTCGAAAAAGATAAATTTTTGCGATGAAATAATACATTTAGTAAAAAACAGAGATTATAAAGAAATGTATGTTTTAACTGCGTTTGTTAATGAATTTGCAGTTAAATTATTGGAAGAAGAAATTGTAAATTCCAATGTGAAAATTACTTTTATTGCAGGAGTAAGAAATGGTGTTACTACATATCAGGCATTAGAAAGATTATTACAAATGGGAATTGATGTTTATTCCTTTGATACGGCTAGAAGTGAAGGGATATTTCATGTAAAAACCATTATAGCCTTCAATGATTATGAGGCAAAAGTGATTTGTGGAAGTGCCAATTTTACAACTGGAGGGTTGATAAACAATATTGAAGCTGGATTTATTAGCGAACTGAACCTAAGGGAAAAAGGTGATAAATGTATATTTGATGAAGTGATGGATTATATAAACGAATTGATAGCTTTTCGGTATGAATATCCTCAAAATATTATTTACATAGATTCTTGCGATAAAATAGATAAGTTAAAAGAGCAAGGATTGCTTGTTGATGAAAGAAAGAAAACAAAAAAAATATTTAATAGTAATAATGAAAGCGATAATGAAACTAGAACGATTGTATCTAAATTTCCATTAGAAAGAAAAAAAATCAAGTTGCCGTCACAAAAAAATAGACAAATGGAAGCGATTTATAGAAAAGTATCAAATATGACAATCGAGGATGTTTGCGTAGAGGTATGGAAAAGCAAGCCTTTAAAGAAGACACATTTGGGGATTACTAATAAAAAGAGGACAAATGTGAAGGGGGAGATGGGGCTTGGAAAAGGGAAGTATAAAAATCAAAATATAGATCAAATGACATATTTTCGTTATGATGTATTTGAAAAATTAGAATGGAAAAAGAATCAGAAGGGGGACGAAATTGCAGAAGGTAAGTTTACTCTGATTATTTCTGGAATAAATTACGGAGAATATTGTCTTCAAATATTGCATAAACGTGAGGGAATGGTGGCATATGACCAAAATAATTATGTTACTAGTATAAGGTGGGGAGAATGCAGTAAGATAATAAAAAATGAGTCATTACTTGGTAAAACATTAACATTATTAAAAATGCAAGATAGTGAAAGTTTTGTTCTAGATATAGAGTAGATATCGAAAAATATATGCTGGTTTAAAAAAGAGAAAGGAAAATTTGTTGTGATTTCCACGAATTTTTTTGATAGGAAATTACCTCATAACAGGTAATGAAAATGAATAAAGAGGACATAAAAAGAAGATTAATGACAGATGATGCTTTGTTCAATTTCATCTATACATTTCAGCAATCATTTGATGTAAGTCCAAAAAATGAACATTATGGAGCATACATTGACTATCAAGATATTTATGAATTAAGGGAAGATTTTCTTGATGCATTAATTGATACAATAGTGGATTGGGTATATAGTCAGGAGAAATACTATAAATTATTAGAGATAGAGAAAAAAAACGGGAAGACTGATTCTGCGGCAGCTAGTGCTGTTCAAAGAAAGGTAAAGGCAAAATTTCGTGGAGCAGGAAGTGAAAAACTTTTAAGTCAAGGTCAATTTGGTGAGCTATTACTGTTTCATTTTATACAGCATTGTTTTCATGCAGTTCCAGTACTGAGAAAAATGCCAATTACTACCAGTTCTCAGCAAGAAAGGTTTGGAGCTGATGCAATTCACTATAAAATTGAAAATGATAAAAATATTTTCATTTTAGGTGAGGCAAAAGCATATACGACAGGCACTTTTAACGCTGCATTTAAAAAGGCAATTGGTAGTATAACGACTACGGTTGAAAATCTGCGTAGTGAGTTAAGATTGTATGTCCATGAAGATTTTTTGGATGAAGAAATGAATGAAGTTGCTGAGAAATTTTTGAACAATACATTAAAAAATTATGAAACACATTTAGTATGTATTATTGCGTATAATGAAACAAAAGAAATAACTAAACTGAATGAATTGGAAATTAGGAAGCAAATAAAGAAAGTTATTGAAGAACGTTATTCTAAGACGGATAAAGGGCTTGTCGATTTAGATAAGTATCCTATACTTACTCGAATGACCTATATAGTATTTCCTATTTGGAAATTGGATGAAATGGTGGAATCATTTCAAAAAATGTTGTAGAGGGGAGAGGGGAATGCCTTGAAAAAAAAGGAATATATACTAAGAAGATGGTTAGAAATTGATCTGTACAGTGTAGCATTGAAGGCAGGATTATCAAAATGCAACGTTGTGGTAGATGAAAATCTTATTTTTGATTCCATTCGTTTTTTGGATTTTGAAACATCTGTTAATAATAAACCTGATGTAAACGCAATAATCGGGATAACTGCATTAATGTGGGAGCATATTGATAAGGGAAAATATGATATTAAAGAGTTGGTGGTGATCTATCTAAGCAGAATAGGATATACTTCATCTGCTATTATTTGTGATGATAAATTTGATTTTGAAAATTGTTGTTTTTCAGCATTACATAGTCCATTGTTTGAGATTAGTTCTACAATAAATCAATTAAAAAATACAATTCAAATTAGAAATAAACAATTTATCTTGTCTGATTTTCAAAAAGAAATATGGGATGCTTTAGAAGACGAATCTATAATTGGTATTTCAGCACCTACATCAGCAGGCAAGTCGTTTGTTATATTGTGGAAAATGATTGAGATTTTAAGTGACTCAAAGATGGATATTGTATATGTAGTACCAACATTAAGTCTTGTTAATCAGGTAACAAGAGATTTTAGTGAATCATTAAAAGCTGTTGGAATAAGAAATTATATCATAAGCAATGCATATGAACAAAAGCTAGTTGAGGAAAATCATATATATATTCTTACTCAAGAAAAAGCAATAGCATCTTTTGTCGATGAGAGTGCATTTAATGATGATTTGATTTTAATTGTAGATGAAATACAAAATATTGAAAGAGTAAATGAAGATGATGATGAACGAGCTAAAACCTTGTTTGATACTTTGATTGAATTTAGGAGAAAGAAAAATGTTAAGAAGGTAATTTTGTCAGGACCAAGAATCGAAAAAATTGGAACTGTAGGAAAGCGAATTTTTGGTAAAAAATCATCGGAGTATTCTACTGGCATAAGTCCTGTTCTAAGCTTAACATATAGTATTGATAAAATTGGTAAGAAGTATTATTTAAAACAATACTCATCACTTAGAAATGATATTATTTCGTGTGAGATAGAAGATGGTTCTGTTATTGTTGGATATGGTAAAAAGCAATATAATGAAAAATACATGCAATTTTTTAATGGGTTCTTGGAAAAAACAGGAGGGAAGCAAAATATTATTTTTGCACCAACAGCTAAGAAATCGAGAGAAATAGCACTTTCATTAAAAGGAGTTCCAGGGACAGTCCCAAATGATTTGATTAAGTATTATTCTGAAACTGTTCATCCACAGTATTCACTATGTAAGACACTAGAAAATGGGATTTGTTATCATCATGGTAAAATGCCAGCTCATGTGAGACGTACATTAGAAAGAGCAATTAAAGAAAAGATGATAACAAATGTTGTTTGTACAACAACTCTTTTGCAAGGAGTAAATTTACCTGCGCAAAATGTATATATTCGAAATCCACATTTGTATATTTCAAAAAACAAAAAGTCAACAGAATTAACAAATTATGAAATGGCTAATCTTAGAGGTCGAGCTGGGAGATTGTTAAAAGATTTTGTTGGTAGAACTTTTGTTATGGATGAAAGTGGTTTTACTGAAACAGAAGAATATCATCAAGAAGAACTATTTGAAGACGTTTCGAAAGAGCTTCCGACAGGATATGAAAAGACATTTGAAGAAAATATCGTTGATATTAATAATGCATTAGCAAATGATAAATTGGTTGATAATGAAATGACGGGATATGGTCACTTAGTAACATATATTAGGCAAAATATTCTCAGATATGGTATGAGTTCTGAAAAGAAGATGCGAGAAGTAGGAATAACTCTTTCGAAGGAGCAGATTGCGGCAATAAAATCAAAGTTGGACAAAATATCTGTGTCTAAAGAAATCTGTGCGAAGAATAGGTATTGGGATCCATTTGTATTAGATTCAATTTACAACAACTATTCAGGATCTATTCCTAAAACGATATATGAAAAAGGTATTCGAAATCAGTTGGATAGAATAATTAGTTTTTTACGAGATATGCCAGAAACAAATGCTATGTTTTGTAAATATGTACCTGATGGATTACGTGAGAAAAAGGGAAAAGCATATTTAATAAGTTTGATTATTGACTGGACATCGGGAAAAACATTAAAAGAAATATTTTCTTCAAAGCATTACAATGAAGCGGCCACACAGGACAGGATAGAAAATACAATAAGATTATTGGAGAACACAGTTTCCTATGGTATACCACTGCTGTTAAAACCGTTGTTTGATATCTATGATCCAGATGGAACCCTTTTAAGTAGTATGCAGGTGGGAGCAAGTGATATATTATCGCGAAGAATGATTGAGAAAGGGATACCCAGAGATACAGCAATTAATATAATAAATGATTATTTAGATGATGGAGAAAAACTTGTATTGAATCAAGAAATGGTAAATCAAATGATACAGAATTCAATAAAAAAGCATTATTATGAATTTCCATATTGGGTACAAATACAAGTTGATTATTTGATTTAAATTATAAACGAAATATCAATATTATTGTTTTATAAGTGCAAATAAAGGTAAAAAAGTCTAATGTACGATGAAAAGTCATAGTGGAATACCTAGTTCTAGCTGAGATAAAAACAGTTGTAATGGAATTTAATATGCTAATTTGAGTGGGAATAAGCCATTCAAAAGGCAAAAATAAAATCAGCAGGGCATGGTTCACATGCTCTGCCATAAAAATGTGATAATGAAATTAGGGCATCCTCACAAGCTCCGTTTCCCCCATCACAGGAAACACATCCTGCACCATTAAATTGAAATAGGCTGATATCCTATAAGCCATTTCCAAGGACAGATTCTGTTCACCATTTTCTATCTTGCCAATGGTTCGGCGGCTTATATTCAGATCATTAGCCATTTTCTGCTGGCTGATGTGGTTAGCTTTTCTGAGGTTGTACAAATTATTTGTGTAAATAAAGTCTGTAGTCATAGGGCATCTCCTTTCGTATTGCAGTTGGTTTTATTTGGCCAATAGCTATTATATGAAAAGAGGTGTCCTTTCATATGGACTAATCCGTAGCAAGCTTGGCAAATATTTTAAAGGTATCATATTCCAGTATCGGAATAGGTGCATATTTAGCATTTAGCGATACAAGAAAGTTTCCATTTTTGTTAACTATAAATTTCTTAAAATAAGTCTTACCATTCAGGTAGAATAATCCCAAATCTCCAGATTCTAGTTCTTCCATTTTAGTAAACCAGACCAGTTCTCCGTCTTGAAATTGCGGTTCCATACTGTCACCATTTAGATGGACACCAAAGTCAGCAGATGAAGGAACCGGATCATATATATCCACTTCTTCAAAATTCTCATCATCAAGATAATCACCAGTACCGGCAGAAGTTGATAATAAAGAGATCTTCATGTTGATTTAATGCACAAAACACCATGAGTAATTATTACCGCTCAGAGGTGGCACATGATATGTATGGGGTTATTTGAAACAATCAAAATTATAAGGAGAAAATGTAATGGCTAGAAGGAAAACAACGATGAATAAAGTAATATTGATGGGAAGATTAACAAGAGATGTAGAGATTAGAAATGCCGAAAGTGATAATGCTGTAGCAAGATTAAATTTAGCTGTAGATCGAAGATATAAGAAAGATGGTGAAGGTCAGAATGCTGACTTTATAAATTGTGTGGCATTTGGAAAACAGGCTTCTTTTTTAGAAAAGTTTGGAAAGAAAGGAGTAAAGTTCATTGTTACCGGAAGAATACAGACCGGTAGTTATGAAAAAGATGGCGCAAAGGTTTATACAACGGATGTGGTGATTGAAGAATTGGAATTCTGTGAAAGTAAAAGAAATGACGATTCTGCTCCTGGAGAATTTATGAATATTCCAGATGGCATTGATGATGAAGTGCCATTTAAGTAAGAAAAATGAATATGGGTGTCCTTTAAAATTCCCTCCTGTGTTATACTTATAGTATGAGTATAGTGCAGGAGGGTCTATTTTTATGTCCAGAGGTCAAAATCAAAAATTTAAGTTCCCTTATTTAATGAAAATTATGCAAGCAAAGACAGATGATCAGCATAGTCTCACTATGCCTCAGATTATGGAGGAGCTTGAAAAATATGAAGTAACAGCTGAAAGAAAAAGTATCTACGCAGACTTTCAGGATATGACTGATAAGTTTGGAATTGAAATTATCAAAGAGCAGATTGGTAGAGAAACTTTTTACCATGTAGGTTCCCGAGAATTTGAACTGGCAGAGGTGAAACTTCTGATTGATGCGATTCAATCTTCAAAATTTATTACAGAGAAAAAATCCCGTGAGCTGATTAAGAAAGTAAAAGGATTTGTAAGCGAGCACCAGGCAAAACAGCTGGATCGTCAGGTATATGTTCAGGGGAGAATCAAAACGATGAATGAAAGCATTTATTACAACGTAGATGATATTCATACAGCGATTGCCACAAATAAAAAGATTCGATTCAAGTACTATGCCTTGAAGCCGGATAAGTCAATGGTCATGCTAAATCACAACGATTATTTCAGCGTAAGTCCATGGGCGCTTACCTGGGATGATGAGAATTATTATCTCGTTGCATTTGATGATTACAGCAAGACTTGCAAACATTACCGTGTTGACAAAATGCTTAAACTTGAAGTGACAAAGGAAGCAAGAGAGGGAAAAGAAGTATTCAAAGACTTTGACATGGCAGCTTACTCTAAGGCAACCTTTGGAATGTATCACGGTGAGAAAAAGAAGGTAAAGATACAGTGTCATAATCATATGGCCGGAGTTTTCTTTGACAGGTTCGGAAAAGATATTTCATTCAGGACAGTAGATGATGACCACAGTGAATTTGCAGTAGATGTAAATGTTAGCCCTCAGTTTTATGGCTGGATTTTTGGACTTGGTAAAGAGGTGAAAGTTGTTGCACCAAGTGATGTGGTTGAGGACATGAGGAAACATGCTGAGGAATTCTTGGCAAAATATAGGTAGGTAGAAAAGTTTTACAAAAAAATAAAGAGAAGAGGCTTGAAATGAATATTTCCACAAAAATGACGGAAGCAATTTTAGATTATTGGTTTGCAATTGAATTTTTATCGCAAGATAAATATCCTAATGTTTATGAGATACAAAATATAGTGAAGAAACATAAAAGGGAATTAAAGGAAGGAAAGGCATCTAGAAAAAGCATTGAAACGTTTATTCAACTTAATGAGGAAGATTTTGATAAGAGCATTTACCAAATAATAAAACAGGAAACCGAAGCATGTGGTATGAATTTGTGGGGGAACATTACTTTTTATGTTGGTAAGATAAAACGCGAAAAATGCATAGAGAGTATTGCAAAAGTTATCACAAATCCAGGTGATGACGTTAGCCCTGAAAAAAGTTCTGATAGTATTGCGGTTCTAAGTTTGCAATTGAATCCAGAGGGAAAATATATAGAGGATTCCTTATCATTATCTACTGTTATTTGGGCATTGAATGCTTTGAAAAATGAGAAAGCAAATTTATCAGAAGTTATTTCATCTAAAAAATATCAAATAGATGTAAAGGATTTATCAGACACTTATTTTGATGAAGATAAGACGCAAAAGAAGATTGAGGAAGATGAAGACCTCCAAAATGAAAAAGACGAATTGCCAAGATTTGTGGCAGAGGCAGTTACTTGGTCGGATTTAAAAAAGCTTTATAAATATGTTTGTAATACTTATATTAAGAATAATATAGATATTCAAAATGATGAAGACTTACAAGATGTATATGGAATTTCTTTTCAAATGTTTGTGGATCAGAAAACAAGAAAGACTAACGAGAATGATTATTTGGGACTGAACCATGATTACTTTTCTAATGATATACAGATAGTATTGAATAAGTTTCAAAGCGGAGAATTATCAAGAGATGTTTATATGGGACAGGATTTAATTGACTATATAAATATTCTAAATGAGTCTAGTAGTAATCGTAAAAGGATAAATCTGGTTAAAGCTGAAAGCAAAGAAAAATTATATGATGCATTGTCAGAAATTCTTACGATAAAAAATGCACCACTAGGAAAATGGCCATCGCGTTTTATGCCAGCACTAATGCAACAAGTAGCAATTAATTTTGCAATCAACAAAGGGAATTCGCCTCTTTTCGATGTGAATGGAAAGGTCTTTTCTGTTAATGGACCGCCTGGAACTGGAAAGACAACCTTGCTAAAGGAAATTGTCGTAAATAATGTAATTGAGAGAGCAATTCTGCTTGCACAGTATACAAAACCGAATGATGCTTTTGTGGCTCATAAATTTAAAAAGGGTTCTAAGGAAGAAAATGCATATTCATCTTATACTAGAAAATGGCATAGTATTAAGAATGATGAAATTAACAATTATAGCATGTTGGTAACATCATGCAATAATGCTGCGGTAGAAAATATATCAAAAGAATTGCCACAGTCTATGATAGGGGATCTTAAACCGTTAGATAATGATAGTGAAGAGCATCGAAAATTATTATCTGAAATATCTGATATGTTTGATTTGAATGCTGTTGGACTAAATGAGATTAATCGTGATGGCATTGAGTATTCTGATATTTATTTTTCAAAATATGCAGGAGATTTGCTTCGAAGTGATAATACATGGGGGATGGTAGCAGCTCCTCTTGGTAAAAAGTCAAATATTAAGAATTTCTATTTTAATGTTTTATCGCCACTGCTTTATGAAAGCTTTGGATCAAATGATATTATTAATAGTCGATTACAGAGGTATGAAAAATCTAGAAAACTGTTTTTTTCGCAGCTTGAAAGAGTTAAGAAGATAAGAGACGAGATATATGAAACTCAAGTTGCTCAGGAACAAATGCAAATTGCATGTGCCAAATATGATGAAATTAAACGTAACAATAAGAGCGTTATTGATGTTAAAAAAAATTCTATAGAGGCTGTAAATGATGAAATATCGAATATAGAAAAGCAAATATTAGATGAGAACAATGATATTGGAGCATTGGGAGAAGAAATTGACAAAAAGGCAATAGAAAAACAAAGATTACAGGATGATGCAGAAGCAAACGCATGCAATATAAAGCAGCTTTATGAGAAAAAAATAGCTACTTGTGGCAACGTTTCTATCTTTACGAAAATATTTAGACGTGCAAAATATGAAGCTATCATGAAACTTTCTGCAGAATATGAATCGGATATATCAGATATAAAGAAAAAGCAGGAAGTGTTGACTAGCGAAATTGAAAATTGTGAAAAATCAAAAAATGATTTATACGAGTCCGTGAGAAAGCTACAAGCAGATATTTCAAAACTTGAGAAATATAAATCTGATAAGAAATCAATAATTATTGATTTCGAAAATGAGATAAAGCAATTACAAGCACAAATTATCGCATCAGAAAATGAATATGATAAAGCTTTAAAAAAGTATAAACATATTATTACTGAAATGGAATCAAGAGATACTATTGATCAATATGATATATTTGATATTCAATATGCAAATAACATTATGGAAAATGATATTGATATTTCTACAAATGCTCAGGTTAAGAACCCTTGGTTCTCCCAAAGATATAATCGAGAGCGTGAAAAATTGTTTGCCTATGCTATGGAAATGAATAAAGATTTTGTTCTTTCTTCGCGAGCATGCAGAGATAATCTAGTGACATTATCGCATTACTGGGGAGTAAGGCCAGGCGATGATAAGCAGAAAATAACGTTTGATATGGAAGATATTTCTGCAATGCTGCCTTCGTTATTTCAAACTTTATTTTTGCTAGTTCCAGTTATATCTTCTACATTTGCATCAGTTGGTTCATTATTTAAAGATATAAAGAAATCGGGTATCATTGGCCTTTTGGTTATAGATGAAGCAGGTCAAGCACAACCACAAATGGCGGTTGGCTCGCTTTTTAGAAGTAGAAGGGCCATTATTGTGGGAGATCCTAAACAGGTGGAACCAGTTGTGACGGATGATCTCAAATTATTAAAGAAGGCTTATAATGCAGATGGATTAGAAATATATAAGCAGAAAAACTTATCAGTGCAAGTATTTGCTGATAGACTAAATTCATTTGGTACATTTTTGGAGAATGGCTCTGATTATCCTGAATGGGTTGGTTCACCACTTTTGGTTCATAGAAGGTGCATATCCCCAATGTATGATATTTCAAACAAACTATCATATGATGGAATAATGAAATTGCAGACAAGACCTCCTAAAAAAGAAGTTGAGAAACTATTTGTTTTGGATGATTCGTATTGGTTAAATGCTGCAGGAAGTGAGGTTGGAAATAAAAATCACTTTGTGAAAGAACAGGGAGAAGTTGTTTGCAAATTGCTTGAAAAAGCATTTGAGAAGAGTAATGAACCTAATATTTATATCATTAGTCCATTTACAACAGTTGTAGATGGAATTCGAAATTACATCAGAAGCTATTGCTATAAGCATCCTAATACTAAAATAGACAGTGAGTATATAGCAGGGTATGAAGTTAAGCGAATAGGGACAGTACACACATTTCAAGGAAAAGAAGCAAATGAAGTCATATTTCTGTTGGGATGTGATAAATCTGATGGTGCGAAAGGAGCGATTAACTGGGTTAATAATAACATAGTTAATGTTGCTGTTACTAGGGCAAAATACAGATTATATGTTATAGGTGACGAAGAAGCATGGAAGAAATCGGCATGTGTTTCATTAGCAAGAAAATATTTAAAAATGCATAGCGTAAAATAATAATTGGACAGTCAATGCAAAGGAATTGCTTTTGCGTTGACTGTCTTTTTGGTTATGTGGAAAAATGAAAAATGGCTTTCTATGTAGGTCCATGTTGGTCTGTGCAGTCTGTGCAGGTTTTAGGGCTGGGCTTTTTAAAGGACAGTCAAATTTGTAGAGTACACTTAGGAAGAGCTTAGTTGTCAATAGAAGGAGAGGTGACAGTAATGGAGAAAATTATATATTGGCTTAGATTTAAAAGAAGAAAAGAAATGAAAAAGTGCGGAAAATGTTGTTTGATTTGTCCTTTTTATGTGGAATGCATATCTGATGGAGATATATAGATAAAATAATGCGATTTGCTGAATA
>JAFQCK010000128.1 GCA_017416465.1 Lachnospiraceae bacterium
AAGAGGTTTTGCTGGTTTGTCCAAAAGAGTAGAAAGGAAGTTTATTTATGAAATATGAAGAATTAACATTAGAGGATTTAAAAAGAATGCAGGAGGTTGATGTACGAACGGTAAATATTGAAGAATTAACAGATTTGAGAGATATACAAATTGATACAAAATTACCAGTAGAGGAGAAATTGCGATTATTCGCAGAGCAGACAAATAATTTGTATATTCATAGAATTGGTGATTATGTAGTGAAAGTAAGGTTTCAGGAGGAAGGTCCAAGTATTGATGATAAGATGGAAGAGTATTTGAGACATCTTGCGGAGATACATATATAAAATAAAAACGGAAAAGCTGTAAAAAAATATTGAATATATTTCGAAGTGTTGGTATAATATAAAATAAAAACGTATTATTTGTAAATAAAAACGGAGGTCGTTATGAAACTTTTAAAAATAACAGTAAATGGTCTGCCACATTTTAAGGATGTTTTGGATATTGATTTTGTAGCACAGCAAAGAGTTGATGATGATGACAAAGAGCGGCTGTGCAATGTGTTTTCCAATATATATGTAAATAAAGCGATTTCATTTATTGGTATTAATGCATCTGGAAAAACAACAATATTGAAAGCTATCTCATTTGTTATGAAAATGTTGAATAATGAGTCAATAAACAATATTCAAGCAAAAACAATTATGGATGACCTTGATGATAAACAGCAAGTTATTATCACATCCTTTTTCTTTGATGGGACATATATAAATAAGTTAGAGTCTTTCATTGAAAAAGAAGTAAATGTCTTAGATGGTAGTGAAAAGCTGATTATACGAGATGAAAAATTATGGTCAAAAGAAATTGGTAAAATAAAAACAAAGAAGAATATGTTTGATTTTGCTGACTCTGATTTAAAGGAAAAAAGGGATAGTGATGAGCAATATTTAATGGATGATGTTAGTATTATTGTTGCAGAGAATAAGAAAAAAAATATGAGTATTTTTATCTGCGATATGTTGGAGTGGACAGATCATAATATTTTAAATGTTCTGGGGAGATTTCCTAAAGAACTTTTAACTTTTCTGGATCCTAGTATAGAATATCTTGAATGTAGTTTGAAGGAAAAGAAAGTTGATATTCGATTGAAGTTTTACGGAAAAGAAGAAATAGTTATTAATAGTCCAAGAATTTTGGAAAATTATCTTTCATCAGGAACGATAAAAGGTTTAGGGGTCTTTATGAGCGCGACATTCGCTTTTATTGAAGGAGGATATCTTATTATTGATGAAATCGAGAATCATTTTAATAGAGAAATTGTAGCTACATTAATTCGGTTTTTCATGGATAAAAAAGTGAATAAAAATGGAGCAACAATTCTATTTTCAACGCATTATTCAGAATTATTAGACGAATTCGATAGAAATGATAGCATTTATGTTGTTAGAAACAAAGAGGGAATTGGAGTAGAAAATTTGTCTAATGTCTTGAAAAGAAATGATATTAAAAAAAGTGAAGTATATGATAGTGATTATCTTGGAGGCACTGTGCCGGCATATGAAGCATACATGGCTCTGAAAAAAGTACTAATTAGTGTAAAGTAAGGGGGCTTAGTATGGGAAGATATGTTGCCTGTATTTGTGAAGGTGGTGCAGAAAGAGCAATATTAGATTTGCTACTTGATAATCACAAATTGATCTTCGAACGCAAAGAGTTGATAGAGGAAGAAGTCTTAAGGTGCAGAAGTGGTAAGGAATTTGAGGAAAGATACTTAAGAAAAGGATTTACAGATAAAATTACCATTTATCGTATTTTGGATTCGCGTAGTGAGAGATTCAATTTGAGTAAAGCATACATGCAAAAAGTAGATGTGAAAAATGTCATAACGGCTCCGGAAATCGAGAAACTAATTATTTGCAATGAGAAAAAGTATAAAGATTACGAAAGAGAAGCAAGAAAAAATCCAAGATTAAAGCCTAGCATTTATTGTAAGTCAATATTAAAGTTTAATAATGTAAAAAGTTATGATTTTGTAACAGAATATTTTTCGGATATGCAGGTTTTGTTGAATGCATTACATGAATATCGGAGAGTTTCAAAGGTCAGAGCTGATGAGATGACGATATGGGATTTGTTACGATAAAATACAGTATTGTATAGCTAAATAAAAAGAGGTGATCAGCAAATGAAACAATTTTTGTATCTTGATACAGATATTATTAATTCAATTATTGCTCAAACAGAGAAAGGTCTTGTACAAAGTTTGTCTGATGAGGAAGTTTCTACTGAAACGGAAACAGACAGTTTAAATGCGTCTATAAAAGGTACAGGAACGATTGGTGGCTCGATAGTAAAATTGGCTAAAGCAGAAGCAAATCTTTCTGGAAGCTTAGAGAGTATTGAAGGGGGAAGTTTATCATCGACTTCACGACAGATTATTAGTAAAACACTACATGATGCGGCTTTTGATATTGCATATGCATACATTAGTCCATCTGAAATTGAGTTACAAAGTCAAAGTAATGATGAGACAGGTAATTATGTTGAATTAACAAGAGTATTTGATTTTGTTGATTTGGATTATCTTGAGAAACTTTTTGAAAAAGACGGTATAATTGAATTTATTAAGAAAACTTCAGCAGAACAAATTGAAGCAGAAGCAGAAAAAGTTAAAGAAGGACACAATAGAGAACAATTGCGTAAAGCAGGCATAAATTTTAAGCAGGAAATAAAAAAGGCGATTGATGCAAATAATAAACAATATGATGATATTGCGGTAATCATAAAAGCTATGCGAGGTTTAATACCATACAATCGAATGTTGATTTCTAGTGATGGATATCTGGTGCCGTTAAACACAAAGTATTTCCGAGTGGATCCTTTAGACTTAGGATTTAAGTATGGTGGAGAAATTACATGTGTTGGAATGATTACAAACATAATAGGAGAAGACACAAATCCTAATGATGAAAATAACATTTTTGCTACAGTGCAGTTTACAGCAAATGAAGTGTTGAGAAAATTACTACCGACGAGCGAAAATAATTTATGTGTTATACACCCGATTGCTATTTATTATGGTAGATAGTTTGAATTATAACAATCTTTAATGATGTTGAAAAGTCAAGGAGCGGTTCCTTGGCTTTTTTACTTAACATTAACTTCCCATCAATTTTTACTGAACTTAGCAGACATTTACCATTACACCAACGAAGATATGCGGGTTAGCGAGAATTTCTTTAAAAAAAAGTTAAAAAAGTTCTTAGCAATAACTTGACATTAAAGGGGTGGGGAGCATTGTGTGTGGGAGAAAGTATACATTTTTGAAATAGGGGGGAGAAAATATAGTACGAGAAAAACTATAGAATTCTTCGGGTGTTTATATATAGTTTTTCGGTTTTTTTATGTTTATACATTTTTTATAATGAATTTATCAA
>JAFQCK010000129.1 GCA_017416465.1 Lachnospiraceae bacterium
GTTCTTCGATTTGTTCCAATGTGCTATATTCTTTAGGAACTTCTAAAAATATTTTATAATCAGCAACATCATTTTCTTCAACCACTATTCGACTGTAATCTTTAGAAGTTTTAATTTCTGTTGTGGATGCCCAATGATATGTCATGCCAATAAAAAACGAAATTATTAAAGTAACAATCCATAAAATAATAATGGAGATCACACCAAGTTTCTTTAACTTCATATATTCTTCCTTCTTTCTGCATCATTTAACACCATTCGACACATTTTTTACTTTGTTTACAATCGCCCAAATTCCATAGAATACAAGAGTCAATAAAAATATATAAACAATTGATATTCCTGAAAAAGTATTTGTAATTAAAGCTGTCTCCGAATCACTTGAAATATAATTGTAGTAAAGCAACCCCGCGATATAATACCCAATCACTTGAGAAGCGCCAAAAATTGTGTTATGGATCACAAACTCTTTTTTGCCGCTCGCAAAAATTGTGTTAAATATCGAATACAATAATGGGAGTCCAAGTAACAGTAGTATTTGTATAATTCCTAAGTCTATTGTAAAATGTTCCAGCGCACAATAAAACCATATCATCCAAATAAAAAATGGCACTACATTAAATATAACGCTAAAAATTTTTTTCATAATACTACCTCTTTCAACACAGTTCTTCATAATTCGACTTTTGTCAAGTCAGGGACAAAAAATTATTCCAGTATATTAGTGGTTATGAAGTCCACACCGTAAGAAATCAGCTTTTCCGCAGCATCTTTATCATCACAAGTCCAACAATTTACTTTAATTCCTTTTGAATGTAAAATTTCGATATTTTCTGCATTCAGATGTTCGTAATATATGTCAAGGTCAAGTTCGTTTTCACATAATATATTTATCAATTCATTTGTAATTTCCTTTGATGTAAGGAACTGAACAACATTTTCAGGCAGAAGTTTTTTGATATTAACACAATTTTCAAAATCAAAGGAAATAAAAATAACACTGTCAATGTAGTTTAATTCTTTGATTTGGTCAATCAGTTTTTCAATATCCTTTTCTTCAAAGTGGTTCTTAATTTCAAGCACACAAGTCTTTTTGTACTTTTTGCATACCATAATATATTCTTTTAAAAGTGGAATTCTAATATCTTTCCTATCAGTTGTGCCGTCTAAATCGGGAAGTATAATATTTTCTACATCCGAATAATCGTTTTCTTCCACATTGATATTATACTCTTTCAAAGTAATTCTTTCCGTTGTTTCATCGTGGATAATTACAAATTTTCCATCTTTTGTGATATGTACATCTGTTTCCACCCCATAATAACTCCTGTTACATGCTGCAACGAACGCAGAGCAGGTGTTCTCCCTTTCGATTCCGCTTAAGCCTCTGTGTGCTACCATCTTTACTGCATTTGAATTGATTTTTATTGTGTCCATTTTAAGCCATCCTTTACATTTAATAAATTCAATATGTGCATTATAAAGACTGTATAATCTAGATGCCGATGTTTTTATCGACAAGCCCTGTTAAGTTAAAATGAAAATCATTCCTGATCATCATGTAGTCGTATTCTCGGCAAACTCCATTTGTATTTTGTCGCCAGCATTCGTATTGTAAATATCAATAACATCGATGCAATAGATGCCAATTGAACATTTTGAATATATTTTCTTAGAACAAAATATGTAACAGCACCCAAAATTGCTGCTATTGCATAAATATGTTTTTTAAAGACATATGGCGTTGTGTCAATCAATATATCTCTGAAAATGCCGCCTCCAACACCTGTGATCATCCCCATAAAAACAATTATAAAGCCATTATCCAAAAACCCTTTTGAACAAGCAGATTCTGCACCAATTACCACAAAAACAGCTAAGCCTATCGCATCAAAAACATTGTTAATGCGCTCGATTTTTGTTTTAAAGGAATTGAAACTTTTCTTACATACATACGAAATTACAAAAACCAAAACAGCAACAGTCAAAGCAAGAAAAAATATTGGAAAATTATTAAAAAGTTCCGGTGGCTTTATTCCTAACAATAAATCTCTTACTATTCCGCCTCCAAACGCTGTAATACATGCTAAAAAAGAAACCCCGAATATATCAAGTTCTGAACTGATTGCAACCAATGATCCCGATACTGCAAAAGCTACTGTTCCCAATAATTCCATAATTTTTATTATTTCTTCCAAATATGCTCCTCTCCTTTCGCCAAATTTCGACAATCTTTATATGATTTTGTCAAGTTAGGGACAAAAAAATATGTTTTTTCAAAGGCTTCACCTTGAGGGGAAGCTGTCACGAAGTGACTGATGAGGTGTTAATATTCTAAATCAACATTTACACTATATTTATCATCAATAAGTATATAATGAACATTGTGTTTTTCTGCCAGTTCCAAAATCAAACCGTTTTCCTTAATAGCACATTCCATTGTGTAATCTTCATCGTTCAAACGATTTTCAATCACACGCGCGTACTTTATTATATCTTTATAATGATTCTTGATATAGTTTTCGCTCATTACAAGACAGTAATATTTGATATTTTTTAGATAGTCATTTTCAAAATCTTTTTCCCAATCAAAAGGAA
>JAFQCK010000130.1 GCA_017416465.1 Lachnospiraceae bacterium
AATAACTGATTTTGTTGCCTCTGTTGCAAAACCTTTACACTGAAAATCCGAACCAATGCAATATTCAATTTCAGCAAACTGATTCTTACTATCAACCAAAAAATATGCTATCTGTCCTATACATTCACCCGTTGTTTTTTCAATAACAGCCCAACGGTAATAGTCATTTTTTTCATAAGAACCTATATACTTGTCAAGCAATCCTTTTACCTCATCTCTAGTAGAGTACACTGGTTCAGAATATAATGATTGTATTTTCTCGTCTGCAACCCAATATTTAAGCATTGCGTCGTCATCTGTATATTCGAACCTTCGAAGTATTAATCTCTCTGTCTCTATTGTATTTGTGCCAACATGTGTAAGCATTTTTATTCCTCCGTAAACTTACCTAATTTGTCAATATATTTCTTTTAGTCTCCCATAAGAATTTCTGATCTCACCACCTGCAAGAAGATGTTTTTTCATATTTATTTGCAAAGAAGTATTTTCAGGTAATGTAGCGTAGTCGGTTGACTTTGTATTATACAGCCACTCAACAAAGTCTTTACCTACTTCGCCCTCGTCAAATATTTCAAACCTATTTTGAAAACAGATAATATTAGAATTATCACTAAGCATTCCCTTTAGCTGACCATCTAAAAGCCAAGAATGGCAACCTGCCTGTCGAGTTGTCCACCAATAACGGTCAAAACATAATTCACCAGTCATTTTATAGGTTTCATCAATAAAACGAGTGAAACACTTCATAGTATCAAAATATATCTTATCAGAAACTCCTTTTTTTTGATAAATTTCATATGTGTCCGCAGAAACTTTAAGCATACAAGAAAGTATTTTTATTCCATCTGTATCTTTACCAAGTATAGCTTGAGTTTGAGTTAGTGCCTCATTCATATTTCTATAAATTAGATACCCTTTTTGTTGCTTGTCTACTGATTTAAAATCAAAATCCTCAATAAATGACAAAACTCTATTTCTGATTTGAGGTTGCAATTCTATTTTCTCGCATAAGATATCTATATTCATTATTACCTCCGCTTTTATTTCTCATTTAACTTCTTTATCTTCCCTTTTATAAATAAAACCATAATTTTTTCATCCTGTCAAAATATAACATTATTTTCTGCACCTCATATAAATTCACGCACCTTTATCCTCTCTTAAGACCCTGCACTCTCATAAGCCTTTATACCTCTATTCCACACACATATTCCTATTCCCATAAGAATTACAGCCATTACAACTGTCATTCCGATATTATATAAAGGATTGCTACCTGTCAAAATATACTTTGCCGGATAAAATGCTGTAAATGCAAACGGTATAATATATGTAATTATTCCTCTTACTGTATTGTTATAAATTGTTACAGGATATTTAGCAAAATCATTAACCATATAAAACATATAAGTTACGTTTCCGCTCCTCTTAATCCAAAACGCCAACGCAGCAGTTGCAATCTTTATTCCTGTATATATAAGTGTTGCAAATGGAATAACAATTAAAATTAATATAACCTTAATAGGACTCCACTCAATAGAAACCTTGAAAACAGTTACACAAATCAGTGCTATACCCATAATCAATTCACCAAGTGCATCAATCTGTAACCTTTCAACCATTACATGAAAAAGTGTATTTACAGGTCTTGTTAAATACTTATCAAAATCACCTCGTCTCACAATAAAATGTCCGACTGCCCAAAGATTATCAAACAATAAATGATCAAGTCCTTTTGGAATCAATGAAAATCCGTAAATAAACACAATCTGATTAATTGACCAACCTTTTAAATCAGGAATTTGTTCAAAGATAAGCCAAATAAATACAATATTTGTTATCTGACCAAGTAAAAAACCAATAATTCCAACAATAAAATTTGCTTTATATTCAAGCATTTTCTTTAATTCCTGTGCAACAAAAATCCTGTGCATCCTAAATGCTCTTTTTATTTTATTCATTCTTTACACCATACTTTTCCTTTCTCTAAATATATATTCTGAACCTACTGATTCTTAGATTTCTTATTTTAGTTGGGTACCTCTTACTAACTGCCACCCTACTATTCTTAGATTTCCTACATCTAGTCGTATACTTACCACATCTACACAACATCATTTATTAATTAATTTTTAAATCCCAAAATCATTTAAACATCAACCACCCTGTACAGTCAGATGCTTAATTGAAACTGACCATAGGAATTTTGACAAGCCCCAGAAAAACAATACCCAAAACAATTGAAGTCCCATATATCCAAGCATTTTAGTTCCTGTGTACATCTCCATATAAATCATAACCGGTGTATATGTAAGTGATGAAAACGGCAATAACAAAAAAATCTTTTCAACCATCTCAGGAAAGAATGCTAACGGAATAATCTGTCCTGATAAAAAACCAACGATACAATTTTTCATCATATTAGCACCCCAAAGATACTTAATTACAAATGCAATAAATCCAAAACAAATATTAAAAAAGAAATTAATAAGATATGCAAAAACACAACTTAAAATATACAAAAGAAAATTTAAAATTTTAAATTGTACTTCATCGGTTAAGTTGTATCTTACAATCTCCACACCTGCTACCATTGGTACAATTAATATACAAACCGTCATTAATTTATTTCCTAATTCCTGAAACAAGAATGTTGAATTATAGCTTACAGGTTTAAGTATTCTCATAGCTATCGAACCATCTCTTATTTCTTCACCAATATCATATGTTCCTCCACTGTTAATTAAAGTAGATGTTAAGAACATAAGAAAAATATACACAACCATTTGTGGCATGGTAAAGCCGTTCATTGATGGGTTATCACTAGAACTGTATATAGCAGTCCATAAAAAATACGAGATAAAACAGCTTAAAACATTACCAAGCATAAGAAAAATCCAGTTGACTCTGTATGTAGTAGTTTCCTGCATGCCCGCATTAACAAATGGCAAATAAATCTTCAATTTTTTTCTCATAATATACACATTTATTCCTTTCTATTTTTTTACTTTACACAAATTCTAATTACCTTGAGTTTCGTTACGAATCAATCAGCAATTAATGCAATTTCTCACACTATACCCCATGTTTATAAAGTCTTCTTATTATCTCCTCAATATCAGCATCCTTTACACTAATATCATTAATCTTTACCGTTTCAAGAGTATAAGCAAGTAAATCTGATACAGGTATCTTAGAGCTATCAAATCTTACTTTAATTCCACTACTTTCCTGCTCTGTGATAATATCATCATTTTTCATATTAAAATGCTTAGCATAAGATAACTTTTCCAAAGCATTTTTATCAGAAGTATCAAAATTCAATTCTCTAATCTGACCATATCTCTCTTTAAGTTCTGTAACAGTCCCATCAAACACATTTGAACCTTTATCAATCATTACAATTCTATTGGCTAAAAATTCAATATCTGCAAGGTCGTGAGTAGTTAAAATAACAGTAGTTTTTTCCTGTTTATTTATATACTCAATCGCATTTCTAATATTATTTTTCACAACCACATCAAGGCCTATTGTTGGCTCATCCAAAAATAATACTTTCGGACTATGTAATAAAGCTGCAGCAATATCTGCTCTCATTCTCTGACCTAATGACAAAGTTCTTACCGGACTTGTAATAAAACTTTCAAGTTCAAGTACCTCATTTAAAAATCCCATTCTCTCCTTAAATTTGTCCTCTGGAACTTCATACATTTCTTTTAGAACTCCATAAGTTTCTCTAAGTGGTAAATCCCACCATAACTGAGTTCTCTGTCCAAAAACAACACCAATTTCCTTAACATAACTCTTTCTATTCTCTGTTGGATTTTTACCATTAATAGTACAGCTTCCTTTAGTTGGTGTAAGAATACCTGTAAGCATCTTAATTACTGTTGACTTTCCTGCACCATTTGGTCCAATAAATCCTAATACTTCTCCATCTTCAATATTAAAAGAAATATCCTTTACTGCCTCCACAATTTCACTCTTTGGGTGAAATAAAGATTTAATGCTACCTTTTAAACCCGGTTCTTTAACCGTCTTTTTAAATTGCTTATTCAAATTTTTCACTTCAATCATGACTCTAACTTCCTTCCTGTATAAATAATATTTTATGAACCTTTAACTGATTTGCAAAAATTTTCTCTTTTATAATGAGACAAAATCTCTTTTATTAATTTCCTGAACTTTTATAAAATTTAAGACTATATTTCCAAAAAGCACATGCCAAACTAATAATTAAAACACCAATTATTGGATGAATATAAAATAAATACTCATTTCCCTGTAATAATTCCTTTTTATCAAGTAAATACAATGCCGGATAAAAATTAACAAAAGCAAACGGAAATACAAACGTAAACACTGATTTAATTACATTTCCGTATATACTTAAAGGAAACGTAGCAAACTTTCTTGACTGCCAAAATATAAAATGTCTTAAACCTGCAACTTCACGTATATGAAAAGCAAATGAAGAAAAAAACACAAATATTCCACCCTGAATTAACGTTCCTGAAATAATTGTAATAATTAAATAAATTATTTTATAAACATTCCATTCTATACCAATATTAACAGAAGAAACTATCAATAAAATAATTCCAAGTAATCCATGTGCAAGTGCTGCTACCCAGTCAGCTCCATTTAAGAATATCTGCAAAAAAATACCTCTTGGTCTAAGTAAAATCCTGTCAAAATCTCCATGCTTTATCCAATCCGGAAAATCTCTAAATACCATAAAAAATGCTACCAAAAAACAGTATGTAATCGAAATAATACTAAACAAAAACATAATTTCCATCATATTCCAACCATTTAGATTATCAAAAACATTTAAAGTAAAAATCATTGCTATTATACATACTGACTCTCTGAAAAACACTCCAAATGTTAAAACTAAAACATCTAAGCTATACTGAAACCTCGACTTAATTGCTGTACCTGAATATACTTTATATAACTCTATCAAGTCCTTCACTTACTCTCACACTCCTCTCTTTAGTATTTTATCTAATCCTTTATTCCAAATAAATCTGCCTAAACAATATAAGCTTACTACCCAAAATAATTGAATTAAAAGTAAGTACACTATTTCTTTACCCGAATACATTCCAAGATAAATATCTACCGGAACCTGAAAAAGATAAGGTATCGGTGTAAAATATAAAATCTCTTTTATTGCGTCCGGTAAAAACCAAATTGGCAAAAGCATACCTCCAAAAATATTAATAATCCCGTTTTTTATTACTACCAGAGCCCATACACTAAACTCAAAAAATGTTATTTCATTAACAAGCAATCCAATATGCCAATAAATCAAAAATCCTAAAATTGCACTAATTAATGAAATCAATAAACAACTTAAATTATGTGGTTTCATAACGCTTGTAAACGATGATACAATTAAAATCACAGGTGTCATCAAAAAACATATCTTAAATACAACATTACCTATATCCTCAAACAATATTCTTGTTATAAAATCCACAGGTTTCATTAATTCTGTAAGTAGTGCCCCTTCTTTCATTTTCTTTTGTATAAATAATTCATGATTTATATAAACATCTGTCATACATATAATAAATAAAATACTTGTTATTACCATTTCAAAGGTATATCCTTCCACTTTCTCATGTTCTTTAAAAAGTGCCATAAATACATACATATACACTATGAAAAATAATAATGTTTCAAGTATTTCTACGAAGATATTAAATTTATTTCGTAAATTATTTTTAAATTTTATAATAGAAAACGCAAAATACATCAGAACCTCCATTCCGAAGCGATTTATCGCACTAAACTCTATTTCCACTATACATATCCTTTATAATTTGCTCAAAACTTATTTCCTTCACACATATATCCTTTATCTCATATTTATTTACCAAATCAGAAATCAACTGATTACAATTTATCTTTTGACTGTCAAAATAAATTAATCTTGATGTAGGTTTACCTTCAACTCTTTTTAAAATAACATTATTAAGTTCTATATCCTCATCATTTAATAATTCAATTTCCATAATTCTTTTTGAAAAATAATCTGATTTAAGTCTTTCTATACTTCCATCATATATAATCTTTCCTTCATCAAGTATAATAACTCTCTCACAAATCTCTTCTATATCCTTCATATCATGTGAAGTAATAACAATCGTTATATCATCCGATTCATTCAACTGTTTAAGACAGTTACGTATCTTTTCTTTACCGATAACATCAATTCCAATTGTAGGTTCATCAAGAAATAAAATCGATGGTGAGTGTAATAATGCACAGATAATTTCAGCTCGCATCTTCTGACCTAATGATAATTGATATACAGGCCTTTTAATACAATCCTCCACTTCTAAAACTTCAGTAAATCTCAAAAGATTTTCATTGAATCTTTCATCATTTATTTTATAAATACACTTTAATACCCTATACATTTCCATAGGTGTCAAATCATAATTTAACTGTGTTTTTTGACCAAACACAACTCCAATATCTGCTACACATTTTTTTCTGTGCTTGTGTGGTGATATCCCATTAACCAATACATTTCCTGTATCCGGATGTAAAATACCTGTAACAGATTTTATAAGTGTCGTTTTACCTGCTCCATTTCTTCCTACAATTCCAACAATCTCACCTTTTTTTATATTAAAACTTACATTAGATACTGCTTCTTTATATGAGGATACACTTTTAAAACCATTATTAATTAAATTTTTCACATCAAAAGAATTACCTCTACACTTAAATCTTTTTGAAACATTAGTTACCTTTATCATAGCTAACCTCCAATCTGAAGCAATTTGTCACTATAATCAAGATTTTCATAATAAATTTGCTTAATTATATCTTCTATTTCAGGTTTCTTAATAAGCAAATCCTTAATCTCATATTTTGAAGATAAAAACTGTAATATCTCTTTTGAAGTAATCCTACTATTGTCATAATATATCTTCATTCTTTTATTATGAATGACATATCTTGCAAATGGCAAATCCTGTAAGTCAGGAATGTTTTCACCAAACTCAATTTCCATTGAATTAATTTTCCCGTAAGTAAGATTTATTTTATCAATGCCTCCATTGAAAATTATTTTTCCTTTATCTATTACTGCTACTCTATTACAAATCTTTTCTATTTCTTCAACATTATGAGTTGTTAAAATAATTGTTGTATTATTTTTATCCGATAACGTTTCAAGATAACTTCTAATCTTTTCTTTCGCTTCAATATCAATCCCTATAAATGGCTCATCAAGAATTAATAATTCCGGTTCATATATAAGAACGCTTGCCAACTCTGCCCTCATCTTCTGACCTAATGAAAGTTCATTAACATAACTTTTCAAATAATTCTTTATTTCCAAGGTTTCATGCAACTTATCCATTCTTTCTTTAAATACATCCTTTGGAATTTTGTACATTAATCTAATCAATTTAAAATTATCCGAAACAGTAATATCAGACCTAAGATTACCGGAGCTTGCAAATGCCTGTATCGCATCAAATCCAAAAGACATCTTGCCTTTTCCTGCAAGAATTCCACCTATTCCGTAAACAACACCAATTTTTCTGCCGACATTTTTATTATGCTGTAGTGGATTATGTCCGATAACCCTTATATCTCCATCATCCTGCTTTAACAAACCACATATCATCCTAATAAGCGTTGTTTTTCCTGCTCCATTAGCACCAACAATCCCGATTTTTTCGCCTTTTTTAATATGCATCGATATATTCTCAGCAGCATTTATATCATCAAAATTTTTAGAAACATTATTAATAACTATCATTTAGTTCACCTACTTTATTATCTGTTCATAGTCTGGCTCGAAAACACTGCTTAGCTCTGAACAGATACTATATTATTGGAATCATTACATTTACACAAAACATTTCATTTTCCTCGTAAATATCCACAATTCCATCATATTTTTCCGTAATTTCCTTAATCTGTTTCATACCTATTCCATGATTATCAGTATCATCTTTTGAAGTTTCCAAAAACTTATTAGCTTTTAAAACAGATTTACTAATATGATTCTTAACTAAAATCGTATCATAATTTCGTTTTCTTTTAATAGTTACCTCAATAAAAGGATTTTCTTCTTTTACACTTGCTTCAATGGCATTATCTAAAATATTTCCTAGTAGTGCGGAAAAATCCACACTTCCCATCTTCTTAAATTCCAGATTCTCTATTTCTGCTTTAAAATTAATATTTTCTTTCTGTGCACCTTCAAGCTTCATATTAATAATGTAATTCATAATTGAATTTCCCGTTGAAATATACGAATATACTTTGTTTAACTTATCAAGTACTACTGAAAGATACTCTTTAGCCTCATCAATCTCGTTATTATTTAAATAAGATGCAATTACCATTATATGATTTCTCATATCATGTTTTAAACGTCTTGTATTTTCATGAATTTCTTCCATTCCTTTAAGTTCATTTTTATTATTATTAAATTCATCAATAATTTCACTATATTTGCTTTCTAAATCAATATTTTTTTCTACTACTTCAAAATATTTCTTTTCAAGATTTTCATATTCTTCACGCAGTTTAGTATATCTTGACTTCATCTCATATACCTCATTATCTTTTCTTTAATAACTTCTTTATTAGTCCTGCTTATGGAAATTATTGTATTATCACTCATTACAATCTCATCTTTTCTTATTATCTCAATATACTTCTGATTTACAAGAAAACCTTTCTGAACCCTAATAAAACCATTCTCACTTAATTCCATTTCCAATTGTGACATAGTCCCTCTAAACTTATGTACTTTATCAGTTAAATGTATTAATAAATAATTAGATTCACTTTCAAAATATACTATTTCCGAAATATTCACCCTATATATCCCATCATTTGTTTTATAAGTAAAAATACAATCTCTATGAGATATTTCATCAATTATCCTACTGATTACTTCTTCTATCTCATCATCAAAATAGCTTTTTCTTATAAATCCAAAAGGATGATATTTAAATGAACTGTATACTAAAGAATCATGGCTTGTTACAAAAATCAGTAATCCTTTGTATTCTTCGTTTAATAAACTTTCTGCAATATCCATTCCACTTAAGATTGGCATATCAATATCCAAAAAAACAACATCAACAACGTTTGACTTTATGTATTCTAAAGCCTCTGTCGGTGATGTCGTTTCAAAAATCTCTATTTCCATATCTTTATTTAAAAATGTCTGACTAATTTTTTCTGATAAAGTATTAAGTATTTTTTTCTCGTCATCACAAACTACTATTTTTATCATTGAACACCATCCTTTCCGATAACTTCTATGTAGAATAGTAGAATACATAACTTTTACATATTTATCAAGATGTCTGTGACAAAATGTATTAAATTAGTGATAACGTACAATCAATCTATTTTTATAAACTTTTCATCTGAATAATGACATTCCATTACTTTATTATCATCATAAAGATAAAATCTGTAAAGACATCCCCAAGAAGGATTGTCAAATAACGCTATTTCCAAAGATTCGTTAAACTCATCTTCTGATACATCAGAAATAGATATAACTTCCTGTTCAATCCATTTATTTTCTTCAAATTTATAAACAACAAATTTTTTATTTGAATTATCTTCATCATAAGAAAATTCAATACAAACCGTTTCGCTTTCGTTCTTCCACATTCCAAGCAATTTATTGTATATCAAATTTTCCGCTTCAGCTATTGCAAGTGATTCTTTTTCTGCCTCTTCTTTTTCTACTTGAGTATAATATGTATTTTCATCACCACTTACAATATATCCTATATCACTTGCAAAAGAATAAACCAACATTGCATAAGAATCTGAATCTAAGTATCTTACTTCAAAATACAAATCTTCATTTTCCACTACAGTTATCCCACTTATACTATCTGCATTTGAAGTTTCAATAATAAGTTTATTTTTTCTAAAAAAGAATTTTGGATTTTCATCTATAATTTCAAAATCTCTTCCATAACATTCTACCTTTTCTACATCTGAAATAGATTTATCTGCAAATATAATCTCAATCTTATCCGAATATACTTTCATTTTTTTTATTTTAATACCAAGAACAGCATCATTGTCATATTTATATGTTGTCATACTATGACTACATCCACCTAGTATACATACCATTATGATAAATATGCTCACACATAAAAAATACTTTTTCATCTTTCTCACTACCATTTCTCACATATTCCTTTTAAAAATGCATTATCCACTTAAATTAGTAATAATATACAAAAAGGGCTATCGCTTAGCAAATTTTCATTTGCTAAAGTGACAGCCCAATAAAATCATTTATAAATAATAAATTACATCTGAGGACCAGCAGCAACTAATGCTTTACCAGCTTCATTTCCTTCATATTTAGCGAAGTTCTTAATGAATCTTCCTGCAAGGTCTTTAGCTTTCTCTTCCCACTCAGCTGCATCTGCATATGTGTTACGTGGGTCAAGGATGTTTGTATCAACACCTGGAAGCTCTGTAGGAACTTCGAAGTTGAAGAATGGGATGCTCTTTGTATCAGCTTTTTCGATTGAGCCATCAAGGATAGCATCAATGATACCACGAGTATCTTTAATTGAAATTCTCTTACCTGTTCCATTCCATCCTGTATTTACTAAGTAAGCCTTAGAACCATTCTCTTCCATTTTCTTAACTAATTCTTCAGCATACTTTGTTGGATGTAACTCTAAGAATGCCTGACCAAAACAAGCTGAGAATGTTGGTGTTGGCTCTGTAATACCTCTCTCTGTACCTGCAAGTTTTGCTGTAAATCCTGATAAGAAGTAATACTTTGTCTGCTCTGGTGTCAAGATTGAAACCGGAGGAAGTACTCCAAATGCATCTGCTGAAAGGAAGATAACATTCTTTGCAGCTGGTGCAGCTGATATTGGACGAACAATATTATTAATGTGATCGATTGGGTAAGATACACGAGTATTCTCTGTAACACTACCATCATCAAAGTCAATCTTTCCATCAGCATCTAATGTAACGTTCTCTAAAAGAGCGTTTCTCTTAATTGCATTGTAGATATCAGGCTCTGATTCTTTATCAAGGTTGATAACCTTTGCATAACAACCTCCTTCGAAGTTGAATACACCCTTGTCATCCCAACCATGCTCATCATCACCGATAAGAAGTCTCTTAGGGTCTGTAGATAATGTTGTCTTACCTGTTCCTGAAAGACCGAAGAAAATAGCTGTATTTTCGCCATTCATATCTGTATTAGCTGAACAGTGCATTGAAGCAATACCTTTTAATGGGAGATAGTAGTTCATCATTGAGAACATACCTTTCTTCATCTCTCCACCATACCATGTATTAAGAATAACCTGTTCTTTACTTGTGATATTGAATGCTACTGCTGTTTCTGAGTTAAGTCCTAACTCTTTATAGTTTTCAACTTTAGCTTTTGATGCGTTATAAACAACGAAATCAGGCTCGAAGTTCTCAAGCTCAGCTTCTGTTGGCTGGATGAACATATTCTTAACGAAATGTGCCTGCCAAGCAACTTCAACGATAAATCTGATAGCCATTCTTGTATCTGCGTTAGCACCACAGAATGCATCTACTACAAATAATCTCTTGTTAGAAAGTTCTTTCTTAGCAAGTTCTTTAAGTTCAGCCCAAACCTCTGTTGAAATTGGATGGTTATCATTCTTATACTCGTCTGTTGTCCACCAAACTGTATCTTTAGAGTTCTCATCCATAACGATATATTTATCTTTAGGTGAACGGCCTGTGTAGATACCTGTCATAACGTTAACTGCACCGAGTTCACTTTCCTGTCCTACTTCATAACCTTCTAATCCGGCTTTTGTCTCTTCTTCAAATAATACTTCAAATGAAGGATTGTATACTACTTCAGTAGTACCTGTAATACCATAAGCTTCTAAATTAATCTTTGACATTTGTTTAAACCTCTTTCTTCTTTATTTTGAAAATTTGCGATTTTTCAATCAGTCGTTTTCCATTATACAAGATAATTGAAAAAAATAAAAGCAATATTTTTCTATTATTGCTATATTTATACAAATTTTTCCATAAATAATGTTTTTAGATATTCTTAATAAATAATTTTACCATATATCAACATAAAAAAGCACCATTAAATCTAATTACTTAAATCTAATGGTGCCAAAATCAATACACGTTTATCTACTTCTTAGGTAATTCATTAGTAAAGAGTCGATATATAAGGCATGGTAAAAACATAATTCCTGTCAGTGTTATCATAACACCCATCACACCTGTAATATGCTCTTCAATAATCCAGAATTCAGGTCTTAATGCGGTAAGTAAAATTCCAACTGCTAAACATACAACACAAATCAATCCAAGAATTATCTCGTCTACAAATGTACTCTTATCATTTTTCATTAAACTAAAGCCCATAAAATCGCCTCCATTCCATATGATAATTATAATGTGTTATCCTATTCTCTGTACTATAATTATACCAATTTAAAACAAATCACTCAACCAATTTTTCTAAATATTATTTAAATAATCCAGCTTTATTTTCAAAATTATATATAACAAATCTTACATCAATTTCTTAAATAATTCAGTTATCTCTTCAACACTTGTATCTCTTGGATTGCCAGGTCTGCAAGCATCGTCAAACGCAGACTGTGCTAGGAAAGGAATATCTTCTTCCTTTACAATCTCTTTCAAATCTGTAGGTATTCCAACATCTACAGACAACTGTTTAACCGCATCAATTGCTGCCTTTCTATATTCATCAACAGACATATTCTCTGTTCCTTCAACACCCATAGCCTGTGCAATATATTTGTACTTATCTCCTGTCGCCGGTGCATTATATTCCATAACTGTCGGAAGAATAATTGCATTAGCAACTCCATGAGGTGTATCATACAATGCACCAAGAGGATGAGCCATAGAATGAACAATACCAAGACCTACATTAGAAAATCCCATTCCTGCAACATACTGTCCAAGTGCCATTCCTTCTCTGCCTTCATCAGTATTATCAACTGCTCCTCTAAGCGAACGTGATATAATCTCTATTGCTTTCAAATGGAACATATCTGATAATTCCCAAGCACCCTTTGTAATATATCCCTCAATAGCATGTGTAAGAGCATCCATACCCGTTGCAGCTGTAAGAGATTTAGGCATAGTTGCCATCATATCAGGGTCTACAAATGCAACTACCGGAATATCATGCGGATCTACACAAACCATCTTTCTGTTATTCTCAGCATCAGTAATTACATAATTAATTGTAACTTCTGCTGCTGTTCCTGCTGTTGTTGGAACTGCAAGAATTGGTACACATTTATTCTTAGTATCTGCAACGCCTTCAAGACTTCTCACATCTGCAAATTCAGGATTGTTAATAATAATTCCTACTGCCTTTGCAGTATCCATAGAAGAACCACCACCAATTGCAATTATGTAATCTGCCTCTGCTTCTTTAAATGCCGAAACACCTGCCTGAACATTCTCAATAGTAGGGTTAGGCTTAATTTCAGAAAAAAGGGCATATTCTAAAGAAGCATCATCAAGTACATCAAGTACCTTTTTTGTTACACCAAACTTAATCAAATCAGGATCAGAACATACAAAAGCCTTTTTAAAACCACGCCCAATAGCTTCTGCAGAAATATCATTAATTGCTCCCTTTCCATGATATGATGTCTCATTCAAAATAAATCTGTTACTCATAAATACCGTCCTCCTTAAACATTAATAATAGTTAAATTATACTACTTTTAAGTGTTTTTAACAACCGTAACTATATTGTTTTATGTATTAAAAGCTAACTATTACATTAAAAATCGAGTAGTGGTTCGATTCACCTCTACTCGATTAAATAAATCATAAATATGTAAAACTATTCTTATTTTTTATTATTCCTAATTACTTAATTAGATTTCCACAATCCATGTAAATTACAATATTCATATGCACAGATAACTTCTTCTCCATCTGTTAATTTAAATATAGCTTCAGGTTTATCTGTGTAATTCAAATTAACTTTATGGCTTCCTTTATTAGTTTCTAAAATTATCCACTGAATAAAATGCGCTTCAACCATAGGATGTTCTACTTCTCCAACTTTAACTGTAACAGTATCACCTTCCACATTCACTATCGGTACATGTTTCTCAAATGCTCCATCAGAAGTTCCCGGAACTAACTCTACCATCTTCTGACCACAACACATAACAGGTACACCTGTCTCCTTCACATACTCAATAATGTTTCCACAATGTTCACATACATAAAACTTCATACATCGTACCTCCAAATCATTATATTACAGGTATTTTTAATTACCTATTTTAACTACATCTAATATTATATATCTATAAATATACTACGTCAACATTTATAAAATCAAATAATCTTTCCATCCAAATGGTCAATTTCATGCTGTATAATCTGAGCAATTAGGTCTGAATATTTTTTACACTGCTTAACAAAGTTCATATCATAATATTCTATCTCAATATTCTTATATCTTACAGTATCTCTAACACCTAATAGAGACAGACATCCCTCACTTGTCTTATAAGGTTCACTTTTATTAATAATTTTGGGATTAAACATTGCAACATTTACAAATCCCATATTAACTGCAATTATTGCCTTAGGTATTCCAATCATATTCGCCGCCATACCAACACAACCTGCTTCATTAGCTTTTAATGTGTCTAATAAGTCAATTGCTATCTGCTTATCATCTTTTGTTGCAGGCTCTGCTTTCCTTTTAAGTAAAATTATATCTCTACATACTGTTTTAACCATTTCACTTCACCATTTTCTGTATATTACTTTTTAATATTATCAACATAACTTATCTATTCTTCTGTTTCAATAATCTTAATAAAATCATCCGGCAAAATTACTTTTGTAATTCCTGACTCAAAATCCTTCTGATTACGCGTTATGATATATTCCATACCTGACCTTCTAGCTACCTTTTCAAGAACTGCATCTTCATAATCTGTTATTTTAGATTCTAATGCCTCTATGCAATCTTCTTCTCTCACTTCTAAAATTCCAATTAAAGAATACAATTTTTTCATAATCTGTTTTGAACTTTCAGTATTATGCAAATACTTTCTTACCAAATAATATATATCTGCTGCCGAGCTGGCTGTTATATACATATCAACTATATTATTAGCTGACATAATAAATAACTTCTCAGCACTTTTATTAAAAGGTTCCCTTGAAGTTAATGCATCAATAACAACATTGGTATCAATTAATATTTTCATTTACTTTGCAATCAACCTTTCTTCTCTTGCCTCATCCACATCTGCGTCCTTAGGCAAAATTCCAAATAGAGACTTTGCTGCTTCTACTCTGTCTTGATATGGATTAACTAATTTAGCTACAATCTTACCATTTTTAGTAATATATATATCTTCTGTTGCTGATAAAAGTAAATACTTACCTAAATTATTCTTTAATTCTGTTGCTGTAATTGACATAAAACCACATCCTTCCTTGTACTTATATTATATACAATTCGTACGATTTTATCAATAATTTCAGCTAATTTCATTTAAATCATTCAAACTGCTCCATAGCTCTTTTAAATGCCTTATAATTTTTAGTTTCATACTCTGTGTGGTATACAGCATATTCTATTACATCAAAACACTTTCTATATTCTTTTGTCATCTGAGCAAATACATCTGAAACAATATGTGGTGGATTCCTAAATGCCCCACATCCAAACGCCCCCAGTATTAACACCTCTATCTCTTCTTTTATCGCTACTTCAAATACTCTTCTTATTCTTTTTTCTAATAAAACTCTTAAATCATCCTCTGAGATATCCGCCTTCTCAGCTCCTGAATATGGATTAAACATATTACTTGGATTAGTCCTTAAATTAGGAGCCGCAATAGTTATAACATCAACTTTCCACCATTCTTCTCTATCCACAAAGGCAGGAAAATCTATATCACTTTTAAACACCATTACATTAGGTGTAAAAATACAGTCATCATTATTAAGCGGATTATGCTCCCTTCTATGAGGAAAATAGAAATTATCCCACATATTCTTATCATTTAAACAAGGATATAATGTACTGCATCTGCATATAGACTCTTCCTGGGCAGATGACCCCTGTACAACACCACCGCCCGGATTAGTTGCAGAGGCAAAATTAAGAATCCCTACTTTCTTTCCCATCTTCGAATAAACTTCTGATGCTTCTAATGTCCTCTTTCCCGAAACTATAACCTTACCATCTCTCCTTAAATCATCTTTAACTATAATAGACAGTATCTCTGTAGCCGGAATAAATCTCTGATTCTCAATTGACTCTTTCACAACATCCTTTAGATCCTTAATAGTAGTATAACAATACTCAGTATCTTTAAAAATCTCTTCATTCTTTAATCTTCTATCGTACATAATTCTAATATATTCTCCTCTTCTATATAAATTTAAGTTAGGTATTTGCGAAACTCTATTTAATAACGCTTTGTGCATACTTTCACTCCGTTGTTCGTACAATTTCGGCATATTTGTTCGTCTACGACGTACAAATTATGCCAAATTGTTCGCCCAAAGTCGCAATTCGTTATGCACAAAGTGTTATTACAATAGTCTCGCAATTATCTAATAAATTTTAGTTAATTTACTAATTTCTTGACTTATAATCTTCTTCAATCTCTTTTTTCCAATCACTTGAAAGTGTTTCACACATCACATCTGCAGAACACTTGCGAACTTTAGACAATGTTGCACTTAAAACCCTATAATTAACTGCTGTACCTTCTTTATCGCAATTATAATTAACTGCTCTTTCTCTAGCAATTCCAAACTTATCAGCTTCTTCAATTGCATCTATATTAGCACCTAAAAATAAAAATTCCCATCCTCTTTTCACCTTACTCTTCTCAACCATCTTTTTAACTTTCTCATAAGTATACTTCTTACTTGAATTCTCCTGTCCATCAGTAGTTATTATAAACAAAGTCTTCTCAGGTCTGTCTTCTTCATTCATATTCTTCTGCGCTTTTTTAATATGACGAATAGCCATTCCCATAGCATCAAGAAGTGCTGTACAACCTCTTACATAATAATCCTTATCTGTCATAGGATTAATCTTATCAAGAGATATTCTATCATACAAAAATTCAACTCTGTCATCAAATAAAACTGTTGATACTATTGCTTCTCCTTCTTCTTTCTTTTGCTTATCAATAAGAGAATTATATCCACCTATAGTATCTGACTCCAAACCTCCCATTGAACCACTTCTGTCTAAAATAAATACAATTTCTGTTAATCCTTTTTTCATAATAATTCCTCACTTTCCTCTAAAAACTTAATTCTTTAGAACATTTTAAAGAATATTTCGCCTAGATATGTATTGTTTCTTTGTTTCTAATCACACTATATCACACCAATAAAAAAACAAGGTCGCCGTAAAAGCGACCTGAAAATTATTGTACCGTTCAGAGCTAAGTTCGAACAATTACAAATTATTCTATAAAACAAGGTAAATCATATTCCTCCAAAACAATATCAATTTCAATCATATCATATATTTTATTTTCAATAAAATAAGAAAAAATAATATCTCTTTTATCGCAAGGCGATAATGCATAACCTGCTCTTGCAAGCAAATCCTTTGTTTCATCTAAATTAAGCTTTGCACCAATACATAATCTCATAGCAGTTCCTTTATCAGGATGATAATTAGGATTTAACTTAATTTTAGAAAAAAGTTGTTTTGTAATAATGGCTCTTTTATAAACCTCTGAATTAGTTAAACCTCTTAATTCAATTAAATATAGTAAATACTCCTGAAATGTATCAGATAAATGCTTCATTCTTTCTTGCAAAGCAGTTTCATTTTGCGTGATAAATTCTTCATAAGAAGTTTCTTCACAAGAATTTTTTTCTTTATCTCCATAATCTATACATGAATCTTCTCTACATAATGAAATAGTTTCTTCATCAAAACCTTTATCTCTTTCAGTTAAAGAAATATCAGAAAGTCTTTCCCTAGCTATATTAAAGTATGTTTTTCCAACTGTCTTACCTGTTAATTTAGATAATGAACTAAACCTTTTAGGCTTTGTTTTTTTCAGCTTATCTTCAACATTATTTCGTTCAATCCTATAAGCATCATAACCCGGGTCATCTTTTCTTACTGACCCAAAATATCTGTCATTATACTCTTCTTCTCTTTTATCACAAACATAATTATGGTCTATGTACGCCTCAATATCAGGATAGATATTAAGTCCCAATCTGGTTGATTCCGTGTCGAATACCACAAGATAAATAAGCATTTCGTGCTTAATCAAAAATCCATTTATCTCATCAACGGCGATTCTAATTCCTTCCTCCTTCGGATAACCAAAATTTCCTGTTGAAATAAGTGGAAATGCAATACTATTACATTTATTTTCGTATGCCAGTTCTAAACTTTTCTTATAACACGAACGTAACCTTTCTTCTTCACCCGAGTTACCATCAATATATATAGGACTGGCAGCATGAATTATATATTTTGCAGGAAGTTTAAAACCGGGTGTAATAGCTACTTCTCCTGATTCTAAATATCCAATCTTTTTCCTTTCTTCTAAAAGCTCTAACTCACCTGCTGCTTTATACACTGCCAAATCTGTACCTGTAGAATAAATCGGTCTTCTATTAGCCGTATTTACAATCACGTCAACTTCCATCCTTGTAATATCATTTCTAACAATCTTAAATGGCATTATCATTCTCCTCTATTAAAATATATTAATCTCTATTTTACCTTTTTCATACTCAATTACAAGATATTTTATAACTTTATTTACCAAACATTTATATTCATCTAAAAAAATCATTTAAAACTTTTTCATATTGTGATATATTGATTTCTAAGTGAATGAAAATATTTTCTGAGACACAGGAAACTCTTCTATTTTCCGCGTGTCTCTTCAAAAAAAATTTAGAAATGAGGATTACTATGAAAAAAATAATAACAATTATGTGTGTTTTAACCACATCTATTTGTATGTTATGTAGTTGCGGAACCTCTAACAAGAAAAATTCTGCTAAACAACCTACAAAAGAAACAATTGAAAATTCCGATAATATTCAAAACGAATCTGCTTCTGATGACAATGATTCCAATAAAGATAATTCTAATGAAAACGAATCATTGACAGATAATGATTACTTATACATCTACGATGACCTTCTTTTTAACACTTACAAATTCATAGTTGGTATGAACGAAGAAACTGAGCCTTCAGATGATCAAGTTGGTATATTTGAAGCTTTACGTGGAGAAGCCCCTGAATCTGCATTATTAAAAGCCGGTTATTGCATAAAGGATTTAAGTGGTGACGGAATACCTGAATTATTAATTTTTCAAATCGATGAAAACGATTCCGATTCTTATATCGGTTCAAGACTTTTGGCAGCATATACATATAAAGATAATGCTCCTTTAAATATTTTCGTCGGTACATCAAGAAACAGATATTATCTTTTTGATGACAATACAATATTTAATGAAGGTTCAAATGGTGCTGCTTATACGATTTTCGGAACATATAATTTATCAAAAGATGGAAGTGAATTAGTAACAAAAGATTTCTACTTCACATCACCAATCAATGATGATTACTCTAATATTGGATTTTTCCATAATACAAACGGTGATTTAGATATTTCAAAATCAAAAGAGTATGAAGGTTCTGAAGATGATTTTTGGAAAGTATCGACAGATTTATCTGCTAAAATTACATCCTATGAGGTTGCTCCTTTTGAAGTATTCCATGCCGGACCAGATGATGTAGTCGATACAAAATCACTACCTGTAAGCGGAGTATTTATTGAAGATACAACAATAGATATTAATCTTTGTCATCAGTTCGTTGCTGATACATCAGGCAATGAAGTACAAATCGTACTTTCTGCCAGTGAAAGAATAACTAACTTCCAGTTTAATTCACTTGAGTATATTGAAACTTCCGATAATGAATCTGTTGATTTTTTGATGACTCCAATGTATTCATTAGATGAATTAACAAGTGATAAACCATTAGTTGTTACCTTAACTTTCTTTGGTACAATTCCTAGCTACGGAATTTCTTATACTGATGCAAATGGTACTGAAAGAAAATTCTTTTTAGAAGTAAGTGGTATGGATGGTTCACTTATGATTACTGAATATTAATTTATTTAATACTAATGCAGCCCTTAAAAATTAGGACTGCATTTTTTTACTATTTCAACTGCTCCATCAAAGCACTAAAATCTATCATATCACCCAGCGTCAAATTCTCCTTCTTAGGCTTTAACGCTTCCAACACAATCTTTAATACCTCATTACATTTTTCTTCGTCACGAACAATTGCAAACAATTCCGCTGTATTTTTTGCATCACATAAAGCATCATGCATATGCCCTTCAAATCCAATTCCTGCATAATCCAAAGCCTTTTCCAAAGAAATAACTCTTTCAAGTCCTAACTTTTTCATATACTCTTTTTGAAAATCATACCAATTGTTAAGAGAACTTCCCTTAGCATCTTTGGGATAATTCTTAAGCTTCATCTCTGCAAGCATCTGATTATAATCACTATCACTCCAAGCATGAACCTCATATTCATCTCCATAAGATTTGCACCAATCCACAAACATCTTATATGCATCAGTAAACTTCGGTGCATTGCCTACCATCTGCGTAGTTATTCCGGTCATTGTTTCATATTTTTTCTCAACACAATCATTATATTCTGGCTTTACTAATGTCTTAAACTCTCCCATTACAAGAAAATTCTCATCCATAATAACCGCACCGATTTCAATAATTTCTAATCTACAAATCTTCCTTTCTGCCTTGTACTCTTTTGCAATCGGATTCATTTCTAAATCAGTAATTACGTAGTTCATTCTTACTTCCTCCTCCATCTGTATATCCCAAATCATTAAATTACATTATATTTTTCACGTACCATAATTTTATTTAATGCAAATTTGTCACATCTAAACTCTCAAAAAATCACTAATAATATTATATCACATATATTTATTTTTTCCATCCTTATAATTTATTCACTTCAATTCGCAAAGTAAATATTTTTAATTACTCTAAAATTGACATAACCAAAGAGACTGGTGATATATAAGTCTTTTTATTAATTCTCCTGATTAACTATAATCCGGAACTTCTTCCTTACTCATCATCTCTGCTGCATAAGCAATAACTTCATCATATCCTTTCTTTACCGCTTTATTCAAATCACCATAATTATATACGTTAAAATATTCCTCATAAAACTCATTTGGATATTTAATCTTAAAATACGCAAGTTTCCAACATAAAAATGCATACTCTATGCACTGTGTTCTTGATGACAAATAGTATATTTCATCACAGGCGCTTATATACCATTTTGGCACACCACTTAATTGCATCATTTCCTTATCAGATTGTTTAATCCTTCCCCCTCTTCTCATTCTGTCTGCAATACGAAAAGCATCTTTATCATTAATTCCTTTGGATAAAAGATATTCAAATATATCTTCTCTCGTTGAAATAACATCCTTTAATGAAACTTCATTTTCCTTAATTAATTTATAAACATTTCCCCACCATGCACCAATTCCATGTATCAAACCTATCACTTTAACCAAATCTTCAAATGAATTAATCCTGATATCATCAAGTATCTTAATTGCCCTCCATTCCTTAAATACCGGTAATCCTAACACTCCATACTTAACGCCTTCTATCTTTTCAGATGACACTCCTAAAATTATATTATCTTCTTTAAGTTGTTTTCTCTTTCTGATTAAATTATTTTTTTCAATTATTTTACTCATTACGTATACCTACTTTCTTATTTTTACTAAATGTTTTAGATACATAAACTATTGGTTGTTATCCCTTATGCAATCAGGATTATTTTCACGCCTATCCTTAAGGCTTCAGTATCATAAGTTACCGAACTTTGGTTTCGTCCCCCAAAGTAGGAAAATATTAAATTTCCAAGGAACAATTAAATAAAAAGAAACTATTTATTCTATGAGAATACAGAGTTTCCCCGTCTTTCTCATTTTAAAATAGTTTCTTTTTATTGATTTTTATATTATTGATTACTATAATTTTATATAATTCTTTGACATATAGTGTCACTGTATCTATTATTTTTATAAAATTTTAAATATTATATTCTATATTCTCAATCGTATCAAGATTAATATCTGAATGTTCTAATTCTCTTGAATACATATAAGTTATAAAAACGATTTCATCAAAATCCAATTGCCTATCATTTTTTATCCATCGAGCGAGCAACATTTCATATATGCACACAAGACTTGTGACTGACATTTGTACTTTTCCAATAATATTTCCATCATACACTGCACCACAAAAATATGTAGATATAAAATACATTAACACCTGTTCCCACATAATACTATTTGCATGAATATTGTTATCAAGCCATTTTTCAAATTCTTTATGCAATTCATTACAGGCATAGGTATCTCCGCCATAAATAAGAGCTGCAGCTTCATCAGTCAAATCCGCCCATAAGTCATTTAAAACTTCAAGCTCATATAAACTTTTAAATCTAGGCAAAGTTTTTTGGTAGTAATCCTCTTCATTTAACGACTGAATCAGATTAGTTTCGTACTCATCAATAACATCATTAATTCCGAAAATATCATCTTCATTTATTTTATTTTGACATTCCTTAGTAATTTCTATAATCTGATATGCTCTGTCCTTTATAGAAATTTCTCTATTTTGCAATATTTTGTATAATAAAATCCTCACATCTTCTAACAAAGAGAACATCAAATCATCAAAATCTTCGTATTCTTCAATCACATCATCTTCTTTTTCTATGAATGTCACTTTATCCTTAAGACTTAATATAATCTTTGCAACCTCAGGGCATGATAATGACAAAGTATATTCTCTTACATTTTCAAACTCTTCTATATGTCTTGGATAGCGGTCACATGTAACACATAGACTATCTTCGCCCCATTGCGTATACATATCACATAAATTATTCTCATTTAAGAATGCACAGCGTTTGCCTTTACAATGATGAAACACTTCATTTTCCCAATCAATTCGTTCATCGCCTGTATGTTCTTTATTATATTTTTCCATAGATTCATCATCTATCAAAATCTGCCAGCCTGCACAGCAAGTGTCAATGCATTTGTCTGCTACACATTTGAATTTGTCATAATAATTTGGGTAGGTGTAAAGCATGTGGTACCTCTTTTCCGGATGTTGTTATATCATCTTTTTTATTTAAAATAACATATATAGTCAATCATTGTTTATCTCTTGCTCGTTACTTGTATTACCTTAATCCCTGCAAGTATTCGATTGCCTCATATACATTTGAAAATGTCATACTTTTTGTATTTAGCCACTGATTTCTTATATCAGTATCTTCTAACCCGGGTAATCCATCTGACAACAATGCTTTAACTGTTTTCTTTGCATTATCCATTGCAGTTTGGTAATTTACTGCTATTTTCTCAGTAGCTGCATAATTTCCTTTTTCATATGTTGGAATTAATTTTTTCACTTCACTAATAACCTTTTCTTTTTCAGAAACCGTAATTAATTTTGGCGTATAATACTTGTAATGAAGCATAAACCAATATTCAATACAGCCACTTGTCATAAGAAGTCTTACTCTTATTTCCTGTTTTTTTCTTAATCTACGAAGCTTTTTTATGATGTTAAATCGGTCATTCCATTTTGGTATATCCTTTTCTTCCACATCATAAAAAAACCAGATTTCATCGGTTACATCTATACTGTTCTTATACTTTGGAGATTTTGAAAATTTTGATTCCGCCTCTTCAAACAAACCTGTATCCGGTGGACGTTTTAAAACTGCAACATCTGCAAATGTCTTTTTCAAATAATCTGTATATGCCTGCTCACTCTCACCCTCACAAAATACATAGATAAGAGGCTTTGCTGATTTGACTTTACGAGGCATTATTCCACCTCCTCAATCTCAATGTTAGGTGTAGCCCCATACTTACCAAGCAAATATCCTTTTCTTATATTCTCCGTTGTTCTGGTTCCAAACTCACTTATACTATAAAGCTCTGATGTCCCATCATCATTATCCTTATCCGCAAAATATAACTGATCCTTACGTAGTAATTCCATATTCATAAGTTCTGTATTATGTGTTGTGAAAATAATCTGTGCTCCATTCGGATTCGTCTGCTTACTTTGGAACTTTGCCACAATAAAATCCACTAACATCGGATGAAGCTCTTTCTCAATCTCATCAACAATAAGCAAACCACCTTTACTTAATACTGATTCTATTGCCGGTGCAAGAGACATTAATTTTCTAGTACCATCCGATTCATCCGCTAATTCTAAATTATAAAGTTTTGTTTCTCCATTTGAATCTATCCCCTGATGTTTGGAACTTGCTTTTATCTCATTCATCCTTAACTGCGTCTCTGAATTATTCGATGTCTCCGATAAAATATTCATAAACTGCGTCAGTGCTACTTTAACACCTTCCGGTATATTCTCCGGAAAATTCAGGTCATCCTTAATTTCCTTGCTATCAATTTCAAACTTCATACTTTCAATACCAAAATCTGCTGCTTTTGCATACTCTGAAATTGCCTGTAACATATTAGCATCATTACAATAATCCAATAATTGCTTAGGAATATCTGAATAATCTCTCGAAAAATAAATTAGTTCTCTAAACCATTTCATAGCATTTACGCATACTGCATCATTCATAGTACAAGCCATTGAGAAAAAAAGCTGATTTTGTGCTACTGTCTCACTAATTAGCTTTCTTTTCGCTTTATCTTCCGTAAAATTAAAACTCTGATTCTCTCTATTAAAAACTAATGCTTTCTGTCCTTTTGGTGCATGATATAAGTATTCTTTATATACTTTTTCTTTTGTAGCCGAAAAAAAGTACCAATACTTAATTCCCTCTCGTGTAAAAATAAATTCAAATTCTGTTGGTTTATCCTTTGAATAGTCATTTAATGCAAATGGTATCACTGGAATTTTTGCATTTTCATGTTGTGTTCTTTGTGCATTTTTTATAAACTGAACAGCAAGCCAAAATGCACGAATGACATTACTCTTACCACCACCATTTTTCCCATAAATTGCAACACTTGGCAAAAGATTCATCGAATTATATGCAATCAAACAATTTTTAAAAGTTCCGAGTCCGGTTGCCTCCATAGATAATGTTGCATCATCACGAAATGATCTATAATTTTTAAATCTAAATTCTATTAGCATTATCCCACCTCCTGACTTACTGTTATTATTATATGTGTTTATCAAAGGAAATGCAACCTATTTTATTAAATATTTTGATTTTTTATCTTTGATTTCTTATTTTTCTCATTACCCATAACTTGTGTTCACAAATATAAATTCCATTTTCAATATTTGTTGCTGCATTAGGAAACCTCTTAAAAAACTCCCTATATTTTTCTCCCCATTCACCCTCTTTAATTTCCTCATCCCTCAATCATCCTCTCCAAATTCTCCTCAAACGCTCCTTCAATCCTATCTCTCCCTAAGCCTTTCACCCTATGCTTGCTTTTTGCACGCTCCTTCTTAGCTATATGTCTCTCCATCAACAATCGTTCTATATTCTCATTCATATATTCTTTTCCACTATGATGAATCGCCTTTGCACCTTTACCCAGTACCATTGCAGCTACTCCATAATCCTGAGTTACAACAATATCATCTTTTTTACAAACTCCCATCAACGCAAAATCAACTGCGTCCATACCCTTATCAACCACTCTGATCTCACTGTAGTCTGATTCAAGTATGTGTGCAGTATCAGCAAAAATTATCACGTCTAAACTATGTTTCTTCGCTATGTTTTCAATCTCTTTAATAACCGGACATGCATCTGCATCCACTAATATCTTCATTCGTACCTCCCAAATAAAAACTAGAAATTGTTATCATCAAAACCAAATAAATCTCAAAAAAATCCATCGTTTATAATATACCTACATTCATAAATAACAACATTGTTATTTCCATCTTTTACACTATAATCCCATTTTATGTGTCCATAAACCAACCCAGTAATAAACAAAATAAACTACATAAAATAATTTTCCAATCCGAATTCCTATCTCTAAAATCACTATTAATATTATATCACATTTTTTTATTTTCTCCATTCTTATTATCAAGCAATTACAAATTACAATTCAAAATCCATCATTTTTAACAACGAAAAAAACCAAACTAACATAATAGTAAAAATACTAAAATAGTAGCTTGGTTTCAATATAATTTTATTATGTACACTAAACACTGACTTACTTCTTCATCCTACAAATACTTTTGTGACTCTTTAATATACTCACTAAAGGTTTTAGGTAACTTATGTCTTTTAATAACATCTGCACAATATTTCTTATACATAGATTTCAATCCCTTACAATATGATTTATCATTCTTTATAACATAATATACATATGCTTGAAGCAAAATAATGTCAAACGTTATTATATCTATATCCTTTAATTCTTCCAACTCTCTAGCTACATTATCAACCATAATTTCTTTTGAACAAAAATAGTTCATATTATGATATGCAGCATATGCTAAGCTATATACCTCTCCTTTGTCTTTAGAACGACCTCTCTTATAATTAACTAACTCATGATTAGCAATACGATTAAAAATTATCGTATACTTTGGATCCTTTCCATATAAATGTCCCTCATCAACCAAAGTCACATTCTTTCCGATATATCCATCTACAAATTTCTTTGATTCATCATCTAATTCATTATATACTTCTTGATGGATATAAATATTAGTAAAACTTTCAAATAAAGGTTTAATATACAATTGCATCATATTATCAAAGGAACAATTTTTATTAGATATTCGTTCTGATATTCCTACCATAAAAATATTTGCATCAAAAAGAATTGGTTTAACCAACAATTCATGTAAAGCAGTATTTTTAAGTGGTGTAATCATACAAACTTACCCCCGTTTTGCATTTATCAATAAGAATAGCTCATCGTCATCTTCTTCATCATCTTCTCTCGCCTCAACAAGAAACTCATCTATAAGTTCCATATCTAAATTAAGTATTTTAGCATCTTCCAAAATATTTTCTTTTGACGCGTTACCTGTAGAAAATGCTTTTTCCATATCCTGATAAATTGAACTATATACAAAAACATAATTATTTTCTACACTATACAACTCATCTACATGTTTACCAAATATCTTTATCTCTCGAAGTACTTTCTTGATAAATTCATAATTTTCAATGTATTTATCAACACTTTCTATATATCTCTCTTCAGCTAATCTATATATTACTGCTTTTAATGGCATCTGATATTTTAGAGTAAGAAAAATAATCAATGTAGCAACTTGGTTAAACTCCATTTTTTTCATATTTGTGAGTTCCATTGCTCTACAATAATCCTGTACTTCACGCAACAATGCCTCTTCAGGTAATAGAAATTCAGCAGCAAATCTACTAGCTTTTTTTTCATTAACATCTTTAAGCATACTAAAGTCACAAATATATGGAGTTTCTTTAAACTTCTGATAATCCTTTATATAGTGATAAAATTCATGTGCTGCTGTAAAAATCTGATTAGCTAATGGCTTATTAGCATTAAGGATAATATATGCTCTCTCTTTTCCTGTTGTAGGAATATAAAGCATCCCATCAATCTTATCTGAATCAAATGATACCAATTCAAAACGAATATCATTACTTTGTTTAAGAATACAATTAAACACCCCCGTCCCTATTGGTGCTAATGCATAATCTACCCTTTTTTCTCTTACAATTTTTTTTATATCAGCAATTTCATCTATTGACAATTCATTTGTATTAAAATCATATTCATTTTGATAATACTTTTCAAATAATTCTTTATGATTAATCGATGACATATTTACCTCTCTTAGCTAATAACTCATATTTCTCTTTTATACGAATTCTCTCAGCCATTTCCTCAATTTTCACCTTATCATTTTCTTGCAAACTTCCCATCAGATATATCAATGAATCTGTTGTGCAATCCTCAAAATATTCATCTGTAGTTTTCCCTGATAAACTACAAATACGACTGAGAATATCAATAGTTGGCATCTGTTTACCATTTTCTAATAAAGATAATGTAGGTCTCTTAATTTCAAGTTTTTTTGCAAATTCTACTTGTGATTCATTTCCTCGTAGTTCAACTAAATCTTCACAAAATTTCTTTACATTAAACTCCTTCATGATAATCCTCCTAACAATATGTGTTAATTATTTTAACCAAATAGTAAAATTATGTCAATATAATTTGTTAATAATTTTAACTTTTCCTTATCTATGCACATATCAATGACAAAATTATTAACATTTTCATCAACTATTCATATATTCTATTTTATTTTTTACCATGTCAATAATTCTATTACTACAATTAACTCTAATACAATTTCGCTCCTGCAGGAATAACATCATCAAGCATTACCAAATTAAGCTTCTCTTCCCCTGCAACATTGTGAACTGCTGACATTAACATACCACATGACTCAATTCCCATCATTTTTCTTGGTGGAAGATTTGTAATTGCAAGAAGTGTTTTACCAACTAATTCTTCCGGTTCATAAAATGCGCGAATTCCCGAAAGAATAATTCTATCTGTTCCTGTACCATCATCTAACACAAAATGTAAAAGTTTTTTGCTCTTTTCAACTGCTGAACATTCTTTTACTTTAACTGCACGAAAATCAGACTTACTAAATGTATCAAAATCAACATATTCTTCAAACAATGGCTCAATTTCGATTTCATTTTCTTTAACTTCTTCTGTAGTATTTTCCACAGCAACATTTTCCTCATTTGTTACAACTGCTTTTACACTTTCCTCTGCAACTGTTTCTTCAACCTTTATTGTTTCTTCACACATATCTTTTTCTCCTCGTATTTTTGTATTTAATTAAAACTTCTAACCCAACTTACTAAAGACCCATGATGATTGTTGTCACGAACAGTACCTAACATATATTCTGTCACCGGACCATTTTTTCTCATCTTTTCAAGAATTGCTTCCTGAAGTTCTTCAATTGTCATTTCTTCATAAGATTTGCTCCAGTCAACGACTACTTTTTCAGACTTAGTTTCCTCTTTTTTAAGAGTTTCTTTTGTTTTACTTTCTTCTTTCTTAGAAGTTACTATTTCAGATTCTTTCATCTTATCTTCTTCTATTTTAACCCCTTCTACTTCTTTTACCACTTCCGGCTTTTTATCAATCTCTACATTCTTTATCGGTGCAAAGCTTTTATCAAACATCTCTGCCGGTATCCATATTTCTCCATAATTAGCAGGAACTTTCACCTGAATACGGCCTCCATTTACAGATACTTTTTCACCTGTCAATGCACCAACATACTCTCCTGAATTACCTGCCTGTAAATCCATATACACTTCATTATCTGAGTTATTAACTGTTGTAATTACTGATTTACCATCCATTACTCGTGCATAAGCAAAATGAGTTGTCTGAAGAAGTAATTCTCTATATTCACCATAGTATAAAGCAGGTGTATTTCTACGAATCTTACCAAGAGCCGCAATAAGCTTTGTACAAGAATTTGTTTCAATTGCATCCTTATAATCATCATAAGCCAATGCCGGTCTTAAAGAATCATCCGAAGAGCGCTCTTTACGTCCTTCGATACCAAATTCCGAACCATAGTAAATTGACGGAATACCCGGTAAAGTATAAAGCATTACATGTACAGGTACAAAATGTGCTTTATTACTTAACTTTGTATAAATACGTTCAACATCATGATTATCTACAAAGCTATATAAATTTAATTTATTTCCAACCATACCACTGACATATTTAATTGTATGTGCAACTTCAAAATAATTATGGTCATTATGACCTGAAAACAATGCTTTATGAAGCATATAATTCGTTACTGAATGAAGAGTACCTTCGTTCGCCCAACGAGAATAGTTTCCATGGATAACCTCTCCCATTAACCAAAAATCAGGTTTTACCTCATTTGCCACTCTACGAAGCGCCTTCATATATTCAAAATCCATAACATCTGCTGCATCTAAACGAATACCATCAATATCAAATTCGCTTACCCAAAAACGAATCACATCACAAATATAGTCTTTTACTGCAGGATTATGCTGATTTAATTTTGCTAATAAGTCATATCCTCCCCAGTTTTCATATGAAAATCCATCGTTAAAAGAATTATTTCCCCAAAAATTAACATTACAATACCAATCTTTATATTGAGAATTCTCTCTGTTTTGTTTTATATCCTGAAATGCAAAGAAATCACGACCTGTGTGATTAAATACACCATCTAATATTACGCGAATTCCCTGCTTGTGACATTCTGCCACAAAATTAGTCAAATCCTCATTAGTTCCTAATCTGCTATCTAATTTCTTATAATCAGTTGTTTCATAACCATGACCTACAGATTCAAAGAGTGGTCCAATATAAATTGCATTGCATCCGATTTCTTTAATATGAGAAATCCATGGAAGTAATGTATTCAACCTTGATACCGGTTCTCCATAAGAATTCTGTTTTGGTGCTCCTGTCATCCCTAAAGGATAAATATGATAAAATATTGCCTCATCATACCATGCCATTTTGTTGTTCCTCCTGTTTTTCAATAAAATATTTCTTTAATTTTTCAAACAAGCAATAGGAATTACTTTAACTCCATCATCTCTTGTATATGCTATATTTCCACCTGTAATTACTATTAATAAGTCAGGCTCTTTAAGCGGTACTTGTTTTTCTTTTTTATTATAATCCCGTACTAGATTTTGTATAGTTAACAAATGCTTAGCTCCTTCATCTATATCTGCACTTCCTAACTTAAATTCAATCAAAGCATATCTTCCATCACCAATATGCAATACAGCATCTGCTTCTAAACCATATCTATCATAATAATAAGAAAGTTTTCCATTTAAAGCTTGTGAATATATTTTTAAATCTCTAATACACATACATTCAAAAATAAATCCAAATGTTTTTAAATCTTTCTCTAAATAATCAGGTGTAAGCCCTAATGCTGCAACCGCTATCGATGGATCTGAAAACTCTCTCTTTTGTCCTGAACGTATTGTTGTCGCAGAACGTATTGCCGGACACCATGCCTCTACATCTTCAACAACGAATAGCCTCTCTAATGCTGTTAAATAGGCATCAAATGTTGATTTGGATATACTTTCAGCATTTGCACTCACATCCTTAAATATTACACTTTTCTTAGACAAAGTAGAAATATTACGTGCATATGATTTCAAAATCAATTCTGCTAATAACGGATTACGCGTAACTCCATCTACTGTTGAAATATCCGATTCACACACATTTCTTACATAATCCTTCGCAACAATCAACTTTGCTTCATCACTCTTTTTCCTTAAAGAAGAAGGCCACCCACCTCTGCATGCTGCAAAAATCAAATCTTCAACTTTCATATTTGACATAATACCATCTATATCCAATTTAGCATTATCAAATAATTCTTTTAGTGATATCTGACCATTTGACTCTTTTGATTCATACAAACTCATTGTACTCATTTTTAATCTCGAAATTCTCCCTGTTCCTGTATGATGGATTTGCTTCTCATCCACTGAGGTAGAACCTGTTAAAATAAATAACCCTTCTTCCTGTCTATCGTCTACAGCCATTCTGACAGCATCCCAAAGAACCGGTGCTTCTTGCCATTCATCAATCAGTCGTGGAGTATCACCTTTCAACAAAAGCGATGGCTTTGTTCTTGCTGTTGCTAAATATCCTTCTCTCATATCAGGATCTTGCATTTTTAAAACACTATTAGCTTTTTTTTCTGCTGTAGTTGTTTTTCCACACCATTTAGGTCCAACAATAAGAGTTGCACCAAATGCTTCCAGTCTAAGTTTTAATTCTTCATCTACAATTCTACTTAAGTATTCTTTCATACTAAGCCTACTCCTTAAACTTTTCTATTTATACTAATAAAATAACCGTTTTTACACCATATGTCAATATATGATATGCGTTTTTGACGTATTTTATTATATATTTTTGAGGTGTTTTGTTACGCGTTTTTGAGGTGTTTTGTTGCGCAGTTTTGAGATATTTTTACCTACATTTGTACTAGTTATTTTAAATTTTAGCAATATGTTTATCTATTTAATTATTTATCAATGCCATATTATTTATTTCCACTATATCTCCTACGATAATACTCCATAGTTCTGTATTCCAGAATATCTTTCATATGCTTCTTAAACTCCTCATTTATTATTACATTTTCTAAATCTTCCCTAATTGCAATAGTATATCCCTCTTTATCAATAAAAAATCCTTTTCCTGAAGCTTTTAAAAATTTAACGGGCATACTTTTTGCTTTACTAAGATGCTGCTTATCCGTCATAACCTTATATTCTTCATAAGATATATTTTCTGAAAAATCCTTCCAGTTTGTACCATTATCAAAGAACTTTTTCCAAGCTATGAGTACATCTTCATCTTTTACAGACAATCTTACATTACCTTCATTATAAAAGCTATATAAAATTGGCATCTTATAAACCTTTTGCATATCTGTAGTTTCAATAAGCATTAAGAATTCTCTTCCGATTCCGGAATATACTTCTTCTTCCTCGGCCGATAATTCATGTAATTCATTTAAAAAATCCATATACTTACGAAATGGATTCTCTTTTGAATGTTTTATACAATACTGATAAATATCATCATCCATGTATGTAAATAATTCCATTCTGGTAGGGACTCTTCCATCTAATAACTCTTTTACTCTGTAATATTCCTGACTTATTCGTTCTTTAACAGATAGCTTTTTCTTATCCATTTCCATAAACAAATCAATGAGCCGCATATCAAAATCCACAATACAATCATCAGGATACTCAATGTTAAAATAATCAGCGGAATTATTATCTTTTGAGTCCTTTTCTCCAAATGATTTTCCACAACTTAAAAGTAATGGTGCTCTGCCTGCTTTCTCATAATTACCAATAAAGTCCAACACATTTAAATACTCTTTACCCTTATAAGTACGAAGTCCACGTCCTAGTTGCTGTAAAAATACAATCGGTGACTCTGTCGGTCTTAAAAACATTACCATATCAAGTGCCGCAATATCTACACCTTCATTGAACATATCCACCGAGAAAATAACCTTTATTTCACCATTCTTTAATTTTTCAATAGCCTTATCTCTGTCTTCAGAAAATTCACCATTTGCATTACTATAAACGGCAACGGATTCAATACCTCTTTTACTAAATTCCTTAGCCATTGCCTCAGCGTGTAATCTTGAACAACAAAACCCCAATGCTCTTTTTGAACGATATTTCATATAATATTTATAAATCAACTCATAACGTTTATAATTCCCAATGTAAGTTTTGTTTAATTCATTTTCATCGTAATGCCCTTTTACAAAATGCAATACTGAATAATCAGTTTCATCATAAATTCCATAATAATGGAAAGGCACTAATGCACCTTTATTGATAGCTTCACTCAAAGTAATCTCATAAGGAACATTATAATCACATATTTCATAAATGTTTTTTCCGTCCATTCTTTCAGGCGTTGCTGTCAGTCCTAATAAAAACTTTGGCTTAAAATAATTTACTATTCTTTGATATCCGTCATTTACTGCATGATGAAATTCATCAATTACAAGATAATCAAAATAATCCTCTTTAAAATACTCTTCTGTTAAATATTCATTTCTACCAAGTGTTGCAACTGAGGCAAAAATAACTGAATTCCCTGTGTCTTTGTGTTTTCCATCAAAGAAACCATAATCATCTGAATGTCTGACATTTCTAAATGATACTGCTGCCTGCTTTAGTATTTCTTCTCTATGTGCTACAAATAATACTCTTTCATATTTAGCAGAATCAAATGCTGCAAGATAGGTTTTTCCAACACCTGTTGCAGCTTGCACAATTCCCTTAGTCGCACCTTCCATTCTACTATCTTCTAAAGCATATAAGGCTTCTATCTGTGCTCCTCTTGGTTGAAATAACACTTCAACCTTAGTATTAATATCTTCTTCGGCATTATCATATTTGGCCAAATCCTTTGACACTGCCGGCTTATGCCAATTTTTAGAATATCTTTTAAGCTCATTATCATCTACCACTATTGAATGATTTTCAAACAAATCTTCAAACGTAGCATAAAATAAATCAAAATTTTTCTTATCATTTAAACTATTAAAACGGTAATTCCATTCTATTCCTGAAGTCAACGCACTCCTTGAAATATTTGACGAACCAATATATATTTCTCCGGCATTATCATAATGAAATATATATGATTTAGGATGAAATGAACGCTCCTTTTCATTATAAAATCGTAAATCAACCCGATTACCTAATTCTTTTTTTATAAGATATAATGCTGATGGTTGTGTTATACCAAGATAATTTCCGGTAAGAATTCTTACCTGCACACCACGATTTAATGCAGCCTCTAAGTCTTTTAAAATCATCTTAACTCCGGATTCCATAAGAAATGAAACAATAATATCAATCTTACTTGCCTTTACCATGCTCATCTTTAACTGATAATATAAAAATCGACTTTTATTCTTATCACCAGTCATAACATCTGTATATCCGATTTCCACCTCATCAACTTCTAACTTCTGCGCAGAATCAAATTGAGCCATTTCTCCTCACCTCTTCCCGGTCGCACATCTTTAGTTATCCATTTTTCTTCTATCACTAAGCCACTTATATTATTTAGCAACTCTTCAAAAGAATTCTCTGTCATATCAGTGAAAAAACGCCCATTTCTTTCACCTGAAAAATCACCATATTTAAATGATGTGTAAATAATTCCATTATCCTTTAAAGCAATCCTCATCTTCTCCAAAACATCAATTAACTCATCAACAGACAAGTGTAATATTGAAGAACATGCCCAAATACCATCATATTTAGCTTTTTCTGAAAGCTCCTGAAAAAACATATTTTTTACTTTTTTTCCGGTATATTCACTTGCAAGCTTACATAACTGCTTAGACCCATCAATTGCATCAACCTTATATCCTTTTTCTAAAAAATACTTTGTATCACGACCTGAACCACAACCAAAATCAAGTATATATGAACCTTTTTTTAGCTTTGACAAAAAATTCTCCTGTGTGCTTTTAAATTCAACATTTACCGTACTATTATAAAATTCGTCTGCATGGTTATCATAATAACCGAGAGTGCTGTTATATTCCAACATATTCCTTGCTTTATTCCTCATATTTTAGTTTGTCAGTAACATATCTGTACTTTCCAAAATTATATTGTTCCTTTTCCTGAGTAATATTTCCATATTCGATGGCTCTTACAGGACAATTACCAATGCATGCCATGCAGTGTGAACAGTGGTCACTCCATACAGGCCTTTTATCCTTCAATTCAATATTGTTAAGTGGACATAGCTTAGTACATTTTCCACAACCAATACATTTGTCAGTATAGTAGAAATCCTTAGCACGAAGCTTATATTTTGACCATACCGGATTAAAAGGAAGAGTTATAATCGTTTCAAAAAGGAATATATGTCTTGCCTTTAATCTTTCACCTGCCTTAATAGCAGAAACAGTAGGTTCAATCATTTTATAAGAATTAATAATTCTTTCCTCAACTTCCTCTTTTGGGAGCATCGGATATGCATCATTAGCAATGTAATTTCTTGGCATTTTAAATTCTGCGCGTCCCATATATTTCATTTTCTTTTTATTGAACATCCATTTGGCAAGCTGCCCTGATATTCCACAATATCCACCACTTGTAAAAATAAAATACACATTCTTATTTCCGGAAAAGCTCTGTTTCTTAAGGTATTTACTTAAAAATCTTGGCATCTCACATACATACACCGGTGCACATATTATGTACGGCTTATCTGAATGAAATTCTGTATAATCCTGTGTTTTAATTCTGTTTAATAAATCAACACATTCGTCGTCAAGTCTTTTGGCAATCTCTTTTGCAATATACTCAGTGTTACCTGTTGCTGAATAATAAAGTACCATTTTTAACCTCCATTTACACAATAAAATTATTATACTTTTACGTGGGGATATTTGTCAATTATATGGTTAAGAGACTTCTATATATACTTCCTTTGATATTGTCGAATTATCTTTTAAATTATTTTTCCAGTATTTTGCATTAAATCCTCTCCATATCTTCTCCTAAACCGCTACGGAAACACCATTAACACCTGCATTCACAGTTTCCGTTTGTTCCAAATCATTCTCTTTCTTATATACTTCTACATTGTCTTCCGGATATAGAATTCTTCCCAATTCATTAGCCTTATCCTCACACTCATCAGCCATAACATTTATGTCAAACCTCTCTGTAAGAATATAAAGACACTGAAGCTCCTTTTCTTTCTCCTTTTGCCCGATTCGAAGTTCTTTCAAACGTTTGAACAACTTATATCCTTGAGCAACGTTGCAGTTAGATGTATCAATTTCATCCATCAACTTTGAAATTTCTTCACCTATATCTTGAATATCAAGCTTAATATTTATAATATACTGCTTTGCATTTCTATAAAATTCTGCTTGCTGCATGGCAAATGCCATCCAATCATTATCTTTACCATCAAATGTAGTTTCTTTACGAATCATATCCATATCGTCATTCTCCCTTTCTATTGTATCTCTTTTGAAAATCATTTCTTTTTCAATTGTTTGCTCTTCATATGGTTTCACGCCATTTTTCAACATATTGACTGTTCTTCCTTCAAACAATTCGCTCAACTTTCGCGGTGTATATCTTCTGGTTTCCAGCCTTTTAATAGACTTTATTGCTTCTTTTGCCTTAACCAAATTAGCACTAGTCCCAACTGTTCTCTGAAAAGCATCCAAACGAACAATCTCATCCTTAACATCTCTTCTATGCTCACGACATTCTTTAAGCAAATTAACAAGACATGCAGCTTCTTCTACACTTGTATCGCACAATTCTATGTAATGAAGTATATCACAAATTTTCAAATCCACATCAGACTCTGCCTTAATAAGCGAATCCCTGTATCCTGCCAAAACTTCTATCACATATGTAAAATGTGTTAAATATTCCTGCCAATCAATTTGTGAAATATCATATTCTAAAACAGGCTGACTATTCTCTATAACTTCATCCTCATTATTTTGATATTCTTCATTCATATCCTTTATCGGTTTCATCAAATAAAATCTATTCTTATGTCCGACATTTATTCTCTTATTAGCTTCTATAAACGAGAATACCGCTGCTTCATTAGTATTCTTGGCAATTACTAAATCATTTTTATCATTAATTCTGTAATAATTACCACTGTAATCCATAATGTAATATAATTTATCGATATCTAACATAACTTCACCATGTCCTTTCTATTATTAAACAATCAGCGTTTAATAATCAGCATATGTACCTTCCATAATTTCAGTAAAGCATTAATTAAAAATCAAAATCATCCGGATCCAATCCAGCTTCCTCTATCTTTTCTCTTCTTTCATAGTCATCCATATACCAAAGTTCATCATAATCAAGTCCTGCTGTCTCAAGTTCATTAACCTCATCTTCTTTTTCTGCCTTTTCAGCGCCAATCATAAGCTCGTTAAATGCCATAAAATCATAAGTTCTTTCAATAGCATTTAATTTTCCATCTCCATCAAAATCAAATAAACCTCCGAAAAATCCATTATCCATAGTCAAATTCCTCCTATTCTAAAATTTTGAAGCTATCCAGCATATTAAATAGTAATGGTATATCTTATCATTAAGAATCATCTCAAAATTAGTGTCCAATAAAAATCACTTACTAAGCATTTTTTCTTTCTTCTTTTTATTAAAAACCTTTTTATTAAAAACACATAAAAACTATAAAAATTGATTCATTTCCTCTATGAAAGCTTCAAAATTTGCTTTTTCGTTTTCAACATGAAATATTGCATATTCAACCGCATCGAAACAATTACGATACTCTCTTGTATACTCTGCAAATACTTCTACTACAAGCTTTGATGGATTTCTAAATGCTCCACACCCGAAAGCACCTAATATCAGCACTTCTGTACCATTTGCCATAGCTATTTCAAATATTCTCTTTATCCTACTCTTAAGTAACTCTCTTAATTCCTCATTTGTTCGATACATATACTCTGTATCTTTGAAAGTCTCTACATTCTTTGCTCTTCTATCTAACATAAAATTCCTCCTCTACCCATTCACATAAATCTATTATTTCTTCTCGCTTTATTATGATTTTTCTCCATCCTGTCGGAATGTTATTATATCCATAATATAAACCTGCCAAACCTCCTGCTATAGCTCCAATTGTGTCTGTATCATATCCGAGATTAACTGCGCGAAGCAGACCTTCTTCAAAGCTTGTCGTTGTAATGAGAGACCAGACTGCGGCTTCCAAACTGTCTACCACATAACCGCTACTCTTTATCTCATCTTCCGGAACATCCGCAAACTTAGATAGATTTACCATTCTTCCATATCTCGACCATTCAACAATATTTGTCTTATCAGATTTATAAAACTTTCTTGCCTCATCCATACCTTGTTGCAATCTTTCTATTAAAGTTCCTTCTTTATCGAGAATCGACTGTACCATAAAGAAATATATTCCACATGCCATCTTTGAGCGCATATGATTATGCGTTAAAGCTGACACTTGTTGAACAAACTCCACCGCTTCTTCTAATGTCGTTTTACCATTCTTATGTTGCACATACGAATATAAGCAAACAGGCATAATTCGCATTAATGCCCCATTTCCATTTGCCCATTCACCAGTTTTACCACAGGTTTTATAGTCTTTACATCTTGCATAATTTATGATTGCTTCCATACATGTATTACCCTGGTCAAATGCAACGCCATCCGGTGTATATTGTCCTTCTAAAGTCCATTTTACAAAGCGTATCATTATATCATCATAATCTATACTCTTTTTTTCTCTGATACTGTCTAGTGTAGCAATAGACATACTACTATCATCTGACCAAGTACCGGGTGGCATATTATAAGTACCATATCCCTCTACTTGTGTAATAGGAGCATCTTTCAGTTTCTCTCTAGGCACAAACTGTACAGGCATCCCCAGTACATCCCCAATTACCACACCCATTATTCCATTTATCCATATATTTTTCATCAAATCACCTTTTTCCTTCTTCTCTTGTAATGGTAACTATACAATAAATATTTAAAAATCAGGTCGCCATAAAAGCGACCTGATAAATCATTTGATAAAACAAGGTAAATTGTGTTCTTCCAATGCATATATCTCCATTCTTGTTTTCCTTTTTTACTGCATCGAATTGATATGGTATTTCCTGTTTCATCCTCTACAATAATTTCAAATATTCCTCTACATTCAAGTACTTAACACCCTCAACCTCTGCACTATCTCCACGATAAATCACATATCGACCTGTAATCTCGCCATATCTATGACTTGTCATAGCACACTTTTCTTCATTGGTAATATGACGATACTGCTCCGATACCTGTTCCTTGCTATACTTTACTTCATAGATCTGGCAAGTAAGCGTTTTCTGGTCAAATACAACCATGTCAAACTCTCCGACTGTGAACTGTAGCTTAAATACCTTTTTATCCGGTTTTGCAATCTTTGTTTCGAGTAAGATAATGTCCTCCATCATTCTCCCTCTAATTTCGTTCAACATTCTTTCCAATATACGCTGTCTTTCCTGAATAGAGAGTTCTTGGAATTTTGCATCAAGAAGTAAATTCTCCACGATAGCATTCGCTTGCGCATATCGCATACCAGGCTGTGTGATAACCGTCACTTTACTCTTTTGATTTACCTCCGGCAAAGATTCAAGATCGATTTCTATTATCAAATCCAATAACGCCAGATACTCTTTAATCTGAATCATGTGACTATCTTCTATGTCAACGCTTTGTTCCTCTTTGCCCAGAATATCAAGCATCTGCATAATTCCAAATGTCACTGCATCCAAATCCATATGCTCTTTGATATTTATTGGATTCTCCCTATCTCTAAGCATATTTGCGGCTGTGACAGAAATATCATGAGACTTAAAAGTTCTTTCTACAACACTGCGCGTAAAACTATGGTTGATATTCTCCACCACACGATTGATTACGTTTGTTAGTTCTCCTCTCTCATACAAATCCAACAACTGACGGAAATGCCCGCCATACTGATACATCTTAAGCGAGTGCTGAATATTTTTCGCAATCGCAGTATCAATGTACTCTTCCGCAGTTTTAGAATTAGAGAAGGTTGTATCCGCATTATAGTTGATTCCACCAAGACTCATTGTTCCACCATAACGGATATATTCGTCAATACCCTTTATTCCCAAAACTTCTTCAAACTCGCGGTATGGGATAAATGTAGTATGCAACATAATGCATCTGTCATAAAGCTGTTCCTCTTTCGAAAATGCAAATCCCAAAGAGTCCTTTCCGGATAAAACAATCTTCATGCCACTACTTGCATAGATATCTGCAAAAATAGCCGCACCTTCAATAAAGTTCTCTATCAAGGTTACTTCATCGATAAATACATACTTAAAGCCTTTTTCTTCTAACAATCTAAGATCAGCATCCATATCTGCTAACGTATCCTTAGACCTCACTTGGATAAATGCAGACTTCTTAAATTCAGTATCAGACAGTTCTGTAAGAATCTGATGAATCATCGTTGTTTTACCGGTTCGTCTCAGTCCATAGATAATAAATACCTTATCCATCTGACCACCTAAGATATATTCTCTAAGTTCCTTAATGCATTCTCTTTTTCTATATTTCTTTGTCAGAGCAATCTGTGCTTTAAGTTGCTTTCCAACTCGCACTATTGTTTTAAATACAAGTTGCTCCTCTTCTTCAATATCCGGCTCTTCTTCTGGAATTACCAACAGTTTCAATTCCTTTAACTGTTTTTCTAAGACTTTTCTCTTTTCAATCTGCGCATTAAGCTCCGGAACTTCTGCAAAATCCAAGTAGGTTTCCGTTCTTTTACCATTTATAGTTATTCTGTGGTAATAATACTCTTTATCTTTTATTTTCTTCTTTGTAATGCTGCCTTCAGGCAAAATCGCGATTTCTCGCTCCAGTTCTGCTATTTTATTCATCAGTTCTTCCTGTCCCATAGCAACACCTGTTATGAAGTGACCTCTTGTCAAGAGTAAATTTCAAGAAATCACCACATTTCCTTTCATTAAATTTTAACACTGGGCACAGAGGCAGAGCCTCAGATCTAACAGTCCCCGGCCTTGGCCACTCTGTTATTCGTGGATTGGTTACCTACAGGTCAATGGTCCGCCGTGAATCTTGCCGTCTCCTAGCGTGAATCAAAAT
>JAFQCK010000131.1 GCA_017416465.1 Lachnospiraceae bacterium
ATCCAACAATTCCCAAACAATAGAAAATCCATATTGCATAGCCATTCTAAATAAAACTGCAGTGTAAGCACATTCCTGAGAGTGAATGGCATCAATCAGCTCATTTAAGAACCTACTTTGTTCTAATGGTAAATCAAGCTTTTCATATTTATCAAACAGTTCTTTGTGATACTGGTAGGCTTTAAGATAGTTCTTATCTTTCATAAGATTCTCGTATACATTGTTGTATTCACGTTCTTCAAGATGACACTGTACTAGCTTGAAAAAATCAGTATTGTTCATTGTGTGTTCCTTCCTTTGACAACACACGATACTGTATAGTCAGGAAAATAGCTATTCATATAAATGAACAATAATATCAATATAAATTAAAGCATAATAAACAAATGGTATTAAAAAACTTTTGCTATATATTTATTTAATTATGTCTCAACATAAGGACATTAAACCAAACTAAATCATTGTAGATAAATTAATCTGAATGGCTCTCACCGAAGGTGATGTGTACCATGAAGATTAATTTATACAGTAGCGAAATTTTGCGTCTGGGTGTACATAAGGACAAAAAGTAAAACTTAATAGTGTGCATAAACATACATAACGTATTGAATTCATAGTAATGAGAATTATGAAGTCAATGTGTTTTTATATGTATAAAAGCATATTCGTAAATTTTGCTATAAAAGGTAGTTTATAATATCCATAAATATTCATAAATACTTCATAAAACTTCATAAATACTTCATAAATGTCGGGATGAAATTAACGAAATTGGGTAGAATTATCAAAAACAAATTGACGAATTTGAGTAAAAATATTAAAATAAAATTAGCGAAATTGCAGAAATGTATTACGAAATTACGGTTAAGATGCTGTAAAATCAATGAATTATCGAAAAGGATGAAGTGTATATGTTTAAAAGAAAAATATATAGCAAGCTTTTGGACTGGAAAAAAGAGTCTGATGGTAAGAATGCACTTTTAATTGAAGGTGCAAGACGAATTGGAAAATCAACAGTAGTAGAAACTTTTGCAAAAGAGGAATATAAGAGCTATATTTTGATAGATTTTTCAAAAGCGTCTAAAGAGGTGAAGGAACTGTTTGATGATGTATCAGATTTAGATTATATTTTCCTTAGATTGCAATTGATATATAAAACAGATTTACATTTGAGACAGTCACTTATTATTTTTGATGAGGTACAGCTGTGTCCAATGGCACGACAGGCGATAAAACATTTTGTTAATGATCATAGATATGATTACATTGAAACGGGTTCTTTGATTTCTATCAAAAAAAATATTAAGGACATATTGATTCCAAGTGAAGAACGTAAGATTAGTATGTTCCCAATGGACTTTGAGGAGTTTCTTTGGGCAACAGGTGATATGTCAACATCAAAACTTTTGCGAACTATTTTTGAAAAAAAAGTTTCGATAGGTGAAGCAGGGCATCGAAAACTTATGAGGGACTTTCGCTTATATATGTTGGTTGGTGGTATGCCACAAGCAGTCGAGAGTTATATTGAGACAAATAATTTTAAGAAAGTTGATGAGATTAAACGAGATATATTAAAGCTTTATGAGGATGATTTCAGAAAAATAGATGCAACCGGAAGAATATCCATGCTCTTTAATGGAATACCGGCGCAACTTAATACTAATGCATCACGTTATCAGGTGTCATCTGTTTTATCGGGAGAAAGAGCGGATACTATATTAGAATTAATTGCTGATATGGTGGATTCTAAGATTGTTCAGATTGCATATCATGCAAATGACCCGAATGTTGGTCTCGCAAATGCAAAGGATCTTCGACGTTTTAAGTTATTTTTAACTGATACAGGACTTCTTACTACATTGGTATTTAAGGATAAAGATTTCACAGAAAATATTATTTATGAGAAGTTATTAAGCGATAAGTTAAGTGTTAATCTAGGATATATTTATGAGAATATTGTAGCACAAATATTGTCTGCTAATGGGAATGCATTATATTATTACACTTTTTTGAATGAAAAGACAAATCATAATTATGAAATAGACTTTCTCTTATCAAAGAAAAATAAGATATGTCCAATTGAAGTAAAATCTTCAGGGTATAATACACATAAATCTTTGGATGTGTTTTCAGAGAAATTCTCAGAACGTATATTAGAAAAATATGTAGTATACACAAAGGATTTAAAAAAAGATAAGGATATTTTGATGTTGCCGGTGTATATTCTGCCTTTTATATAAAAGATAAGATATGTACATTTGTGATAATTGGGATAAAAATTCTCGAATAAGTAAATGCTTTTATCCGGCAGAAATATGTGAAAGAATGTATAAGAATAAGTGTGCTACTATATATTGTGAAATTATATCTTAATACAATTGTCAAGAAAAAATACTTGACATATAAAAAATATAGTAGTATACTACGTCAAGTAATGAAACTTGACAACAAGATTTGCTTGTGCGAAAGAGGATAGAAATGATAAAAATAGTTGAACAATCTATGCTTTATGATTTTTATGGTGAACTACTTACAGAACATCAGAAGAAGATTTACGAAGATGTAGTATTTAATGATATGTCGCCAAGTGAGATTGCAAGAGAAGAGAATATTTCAAGACAAGGTGTACATGACTTGATTAAGAGATGTAATAAGATACTTAAAGATTACGAAGATAAATTGCATCTTGTTGAGAGATTTAATAATACTAAAAAAGATGTTAATCTTATTAAAGAGATTTCCAATGACTATAAAGTAACAGGTAATCTTGAAAAAATTGATGAGATTGTAGAGATTGCTGACAGAATATTGAATGATATTTAGGCATGGAGGAAAAATATGGCATTTGAAAGTTTATCAGATAAACTTCAGAATATATTTAAAAACCTTAGAGGAAAAGGCAAGCTTACAGAAGCAGATGTTAAAGCAGCACTCAAGGAAGTTAAGATGGCTTTGCTCGAAGCAGATGTTAATTTCAAAGTTGTAAAGAAGTTTGTAAAGTCTGTTGAAGAAAGAGCCATAGGTTCAGAGGTAATGACAAGTCTTACTCCCGGTCAGATGGTTATTAAGATTGTTAATGAGGAAATGGTTTCACTTATGGGAAGTGAGACTACAGAGATTAAGTTAAAGCCTCAGAATGAGATAACAGTTATTATGATGACCGGTTTACAGGGTGCAGGTAAGACAACTACAACTGCTAAGATTGCCGGAAAGTTAAAAGCTAAGGGAAGAAAGCCTTTGTTAGTTGGTTGTGATATATACAGACCGGCAGCTATAGAACAGTTAAAGATTAATGGTGAAAAACAGGGCGTTGAAGTATTTTCAATGGGAACAGGACATAAGCCTGTTAATATTGCTAAAGCAGCTATAGAGCATGCTTCAAAAAATGGTCATAATGTTGTTATCATAGATACAGCAGGTCGTTTACATATCGATGAAGATATGATGGATGAATTGATTGAGATAAAAGAGAATATTGAAATTGACCAGATTCTATTAATAGTAGATGCTATGACAGGTCAGGATGCAGTTAATGTATCAAGTACCTTTGATGAAAAGATTGGAATAGATGGAGTTATTCTTACTAAGATGGACGGTGACACCAGAGGTGGTGCTGCACTTTCTATCAGAGCAGTAACAGGAAAACCTATTTTATATGTAGGTATGGGTGAGAAACTTTCGGATTTAGAACAGTTTTATCCTGACAGAATGGCTTCGAGAATACTTGGAATGGGTGATGTGCTCACTCTTATTGAGAAAGCAGAAGCTATTGTTGATGAAGAAAAAGCTAAGGAACTTGAAAAGAAGTTTCGTAAAGCAGAATTTGGATTTGATGATTATTTAGAGCAGATGCAACAGATTAAGAAGATGGGTAGCTTTGAAGAGATACTTGGAATGATTCCGGGTATGGGTGACCAGTTAAAAGGAGCTCAGATGCCTGATGAAAAACAGATTGGCAGAATTGAAGCTATTATATATTCGATGACACCTGAAGAAAGAAGCAATCCTTCTATCTTGAATGTTTCAAGAAAAAACAGAATTGCAAAAGGTGCAGGTGTTGATATTGCAGAAGTTAACAGATTAGTTAAACAGCATGAGCAGAGCAAGAAAATGATGAAACAGCTAACCGGTATGATGGGTGGCAAAGGAATGAAAGGTGGTAAAAAAGGTAGATTCAGACTTCCTTTTTAACTATAAATTAAACATATAACACTTAGGAGGTGAAAATAAAAATGGCAGTTAAAATCAGATTAAGAAGAATGGGACAGAAAAAGGCTCCTTTCTATAGAGTAGTAGTTTCAGATTCAAGATCACCAAGAGATGGTAAGTTCATCGAGGAAATCGGTACTTATGATCCAACAGTTGAACCAAGCGCAGTTAAGATTAATGAAGAATTAGCTAAGAAATGGTTAAACAATGGTGCACAGCCAACAGAAACAGTTGCTAAATTGTTCAAACAGGCTGGTATTGAAAAATAATCGCTAGTGGAGGTGAAGTATAGTGAAAGAATTAGTAGAAATACTTGCAAAAGCACTAGTTGATTCTCCTGAAGAGGTAGTGGTAACTGAGCGTGAAGATGCAAAAGGTGTGATTATTGAATTAAAGGTTGCACCATCTGATATGGGTAAAGTTATCGGAAAGCAGGGAAGAATTGCAAAGTCAATTCGTTCTGTTGTAAAAGCTGCAGCTTTTAAAGAGAATAAGAAAGTTATTGTAGATATAGTACAGTAATATTATAGCTACTGCAAAACATTGTTTTGTAGTAGCAATTTTTTTAAAATAAGACTGATAAGAGATATTAAAGTTTAATTGGATTCTAATTAGTTATAAGCAGAATTTTAATATAACAGGTTTTGGAGGATTCGAATGGAAATTTCAAACGATATGCTAAGGGTTGGTGTTATTTCATCAACACATGGAATTAGAGGAGAAGTTAAGGTTTTTCCTACAACTGATGATGTAAAAAGATTTAATAAATTAAAAAAGGTATATCTTGATTATTCTGTAAAAGGGATAAGAGGTACGATTAAAAAAGAATGTATTGAATTGGAAATTGGCGGTGTAAAATATTTTAAGCAATTTGTAATACTTAAATTTAAAGGCATCGATAATATAAATGATATTGAAAAGTACAAAGGAATGGATTTGTATGTGACAAGGGAAGATGCAATTCCACTTGAAGAAGGGGAATATTATATTGCTGATTTAATAGGCTTAGAAGTTTTTGATGAAGATGATAATGCCATTGGAAATGTATCAGATGTTCTTCAGACAGGTGCAAATGACGTTTATATTGTTAAGGGAAATACAGAATATAAAAATAAAGAGATTATGATTCCTGCAATTAATCAATGTATTTTGGATATTAACTTAGAAGAAAATAAGATGAAGGTTCATTTATTGGAAGGATTATTGGATTTATGAGATACCATGTATTAACTTTATTTCCGGAAATGATACTTGACGGATTAAATACAAGTATAATCGGAAGGGCTATGAATAAAGGATTAATTGAATTAAATGCAATTAATATAAGAGATTTTTCAACAAATAAGCATATGAAGGTCGATGATTATCCATACGGTGGTGGTGCCGGAATGGTTATGCAGGCAGAACCGGTATATCTTTCTTATAAATCAGTAGCAGATGATATCATAAGTCGTACAGGTAAGAAACCGAGAGTTGTATACCTTACTCCACAGGGAAAAGTATTTAATCAAAGGATGGCAGAGGAATTTGCTAAGGAAGAGGATTTAATATTTTTATGTGGACATTATGAGGGAATTGATGAAAGAGCATTAGAACTGATTGTTACAGATAATGTTTCAATTGGGGATTATGTGCTTACAGGTGGAGAATTACCGGCTATGGTAATGATAGATACAATCTCCAGACTTGTTAAAGGTGTACTTAATAATGACGATTCTGCAAAGTATGAATCATTTGCGGATAACAGACTTGAATATCCACAGTATACAAGACCTGAGGAATTTATGGGGATGAAGGTTCCGAAGGTGTTGTTATCAGGAGACCATAAGAAGGTTGAACAGTGGAGAGAGGAAGAGTCGTTAAAGAGAACAAAGGAGAGAAGACCGGACTTATTGTAAAAAAACATCGAAAACCACTTGCAATTCCACTAAATATATGTTAATCTACCAATGTTGTGAAAAAATAGATGGTCCTCTGCTACGAAGCGTATTAAGAACATCTGAATATTAAGGAGGTCACACAGATGAACGAAATTATTAAAAACATTGAAGCTGCTCAGTTAAAAGAGTCAGTTGCAGAATTCCATGTAGGTGATACTGTTAGAGTACACGCTAAGATTAAGGAAGGAAACAGAGAAAGAATCCAGGTTTTTGAAGGAACAGTTATCAAAAGACAGGGTGGAAGTTCTCGTGAAACATTTACAGTAAGAAAGACATCTAATGGTATCGGTGTTGAGAAGACATGGCCATTACACTCACCAAACGTAGACAAGATTGAAGTTGTACGTTTAGGTAAAGTTAGAAGAGCTAAACTTAACTACTTAAGACAGAGAGTTGGTAAGGCTGCTAAGGTTAAAGAATTAGTTAAATAATTTCTTAAATGTAAAAAGCATCTAAAAGGACAGGTACTTAATGTATTTTGTCCTTTTTGTAATATATAAAAGTAAATGAAAGGATTGGTGTTAAGTATGAGGTTTTATAAATCAATTCCTGATGAAAATATAATTATTGATAAAATTATAAAATGGTTAGTTGATATAGCAATTGTCATCTTGTTAGCTATTTTTTGTATTGTACATTTTTGTGGAAAAACTAAAGTGGTTGGTAATTCGATGAATGATATATTACTTAATGAAGATACTGTAATGATTAATTCGTTAAGTTATAAAATTTCTGAACCTGAAAGATATGATGTGATATTATTTGAAAAGACAGAGAAGAATTATGAAAAAGTTGAATACGTAAAGAGAATAGTTGGATTACCTGGGGAAACGGTTCAGATTAAAGATGGAAAGATATATATTGACGATAAAGAAATTAAAAATAAAGTATTAGAAGAAAATATTGTTAATGCAGGTCTTGCTAAAGAAAAGATTTTGCTTGATTACGATGAATATTTTGTTATTGGTGATAATGCTAATAGTAGTGAAGATAGCAGATTTAGTACAGTTTCAAACGTTAAGTTTGATGAGATAAAAGGAAAAGTATGGCTTATTTCATGGCCTTTTGTTAGAATAAATACAGTTAAATAGAATGGAGGATTAAGATGCAATTTCAATGGTATCCGGGACATATGACTAAGGCCCGCAGAATGATGGAAGAGGATATTAAATTAATTGATTTGGTAATTGAGCTTGTTGATGCAAGATTGCCTTTAAGTAGTAGAAATCCTGATATAGATAAAATTGGTAAGAATAAATCAAGACTTATTCTTCTTAATAAATCAGATTTAGCTGATGAAAGGGTAACAAAAGAATGGGTTAAATGGTTTGAAGAACAAGGATATTTTACAATAATGGTTAATTCGAGAAATGGTCAGGGACTTAAAGCGATTAATAATATTGTAAAAGAAGCCTGTAAGGAAAAAATAGAAAGAGACAGAAGAAGAGGTATTTTAAACAGACCTGTTAGAGCTATGGTTGTTGGTATTCCTAATGTTGGGAAATCTACGTTTATTAATTCTTATGCAAAGAAAGCTTGCACTAAGACAGGAAATAAACCAGGTGTAACTAAAGGAAAACAGTGGATAAAATTGAGTTCAACATTGGAGTTACTTGATACTCCGGGTATCTTATGGCCTAAATTTGAAGATCAGACAGTAGGACTTCGTCTTGCTTTTGTTGGTTCAATTAAAGATGACATTATTAATACAACAGAACTTGCTATTGAACTTCTGAAATTCTTAATTAGCGAGTATCCGGGAGTGATTAATGAGAGATATGGAGTTGAGGAGAAAGAAGATAAGGTAGAAGTACTTAAAGATATTGCAAGAGCAAGAAATTGTTTACTTAAAGGTAATGAGTTGGATATAGATAAGGCCGGGTTGATTCTTTTAGATGAGTTTAGAAGTGGTAAGATTGGAAGGATTAGTTTGGAAAGGGTTCAGTGATTTATTTTATAAATAGATATAGTTGTATGTAAATAATAAACCAATACAGGCACGCTCTCGCTGCATGAGTCTGGCAGTGGTACATAAGGTGCTAAAATACAGCACCTAAGTACCAGCCGACTCATAAGCACCTGTATTTGGTTTGTTATTTAATACAACTAAGCCACAATAACAAAATAAAAATAAAAAATAAAATAAATCATAGGCGGAAGGTACAGTGTATGAATATTTCAGAGATTAAGGCAGAGTTTGAAAAGTCTGGATTTGATAAATATGAAGAATTGTTTAATAAATATGTAGGGGATGAGAGAAGTGGTGTAGTTAAGCTTGTTAATACTTACAAAAATAAGCTTGATAAATATAATGAAGAACTTGCTCGAATGGATAAGATGTTTGAGTTTGAAAGAAAGTATCAGGAGTTTCAATTTATTTGTGGTATTGATGAGGTTGGAAGAGGTCCTCTTGCAGGTCCTGTTTGTGCAGGAGCTGTTATTTTACCAAAGGATTGTGATATTTTATATTTGAATGATTCTAAACAGTTATCAGCTAAAAAACGAGAAGAATTATCAGCGGAGATAAAGGAAAAGGCATTAGCGGTATCAACAGCACTGGTAAGTCCTGAGGATATTGATGAACTAAATATTTTGCAGGCAACTTATAAGGCAATGAGAATAGCTATTAATAATTTAAAAATAAAGCCCGATATATTATTAAATGATGCAGTTAATATTCCAGAAGTTTCTATAAAACAGGTAGGAATTATAAAAGGAGATGCTAAGTCTGCATCTATTGCGGCTGCAAGTATTGTTGCAAAGGTTGAACGAGACAATTTGATGGAAAAATATGGTGAACTATATCCTGAGTATGGATTTGCAAGTAACAAAGGATATGGTTCAAAAGAACATATAGAGGCTTTGAAAAAGTATGGACCATGTCCTATACATAGAAGAAGCTTCATAAAGGGGCTGATTTAGAGTGAACATAAGTAATAATTCAGTAGCAAGTGATATTATTAATTCTAATATTAGTAATTATGCGAAGAATTCAGGAAATGTAAGCGAAGACATTTCTATAAAAAATGTGGGTCAAGTTAAAACCGCCGGTGAAATTAATTTACAGGAATTAAAACCCGGTGATGTTTTTAGTGGTGAAATTCTTGATATAAATAAGAATAATGTTACCATATTATTAAAAGATAATTCTGTGATTAATGCATTATTAAAAGAAGCATTATCGCTAAATATTGGTGAAAAACTGATATTTCAGATTAAAGATAAGACAGATGGAACTGTATTTATTAAACCATTGCAGCAGGATATGGTTTCAAAAGAGCTTATTTCTAAATCTTTAAATGCGGCAGGGCTTACTGTTAATGATAAAAATTCCATGATAGTGAGTTCGCTCATTAATTCAGGACAACCAATAGACAGGCAGACCATTATTAATTATATAAAGCTTACTAATGAATTTGGAATGGAAAATATTAATAAGCTAATTGATATGAATAAACAAGGGATTAGTATTAGTCAGGAAAATATTGAAACTTATGAAAGATATCAAAATTCTAATCACCAGCTTAGTAAGGATGTGTTTAATTTTTCTAAAGGTTTCTCTGATTATATAGGAAATGTTATTAGTCAGGGAATGAATGAAAAAGAAATATTAAATCTGAATGGTTTTTTAAAGCAGGTGTCTGATATTATAAATGAAAATCAAACCGAAGCAAAGATTGAAATTAATTCTAAAAATAATCCTGAAATTAATCAGGAAACAAATAATGCAGTAAATATAGAAAAGAATGTTCAAAATGAATTAAAGACAAATAATCCGATTCAAACGAGTGTTTTGAATAATCAGGCAGAAGAATTAAAAACTATCTTAAATATGGAAGGCATGTCAAAAACAGAAATGAAAGCTGATTTGGAATTTAATCAGCTTGTAAAAGATATAGAGAATCTTATAATAAAAAGAACTCAGATTAATTCAGGAATAAGCATAGATAAAGAATCACAGCTTCAAAGTCTTGAAAAAGAAATTTCAATTATTAAAGATAAAATTGAAAACTTTTTTAAAGAAAAGTTTATGTTTGATATAAAATCTGATATAAAAGATGATTCGGTGATAAAGAAAACTATTGAAGAAAATTATGAGAAGCTATTTAAACTTACTGAGCTTGTAAAAGAAGTAATTTCTAATGACAAAGGCAGTATGTTAAAGGAAAGTGCAATGCAGTTAAATAATAATCTTTCATTTATGAATGAGCTTAATAATTTTGAATCATATGTGCAGATACCTGTAAAAATGAGTGAACAGGATGCAAATGGTGAATTATATGTATATTCGAAGAAAAAGAATGAAAGAAAAGAAGGTGACGAATTAACAGCTTTTCTGCATCTTGATATGGAAAGTCTGGGTGTTACGGATGTTTCTGTTAAATTGAAAGAAAATGGAGTAGAGGTTTATTTTACTCTTGATAATGAAGTTTCTGAGAAGATTGTTTTAGAACATATAGATGAATTAAGTAACAGATTAGAGCAAAAAGGATATACATCAAAAATATATGCAAAAACAGTTGAGGTGGAGAATACGGAAGACTTTAATCCGTTAACTCCAGTAAATAAAGATAGTGAGAAAACAACTTCGATTAAGAGGTATACATTTGATATTAGAACATAGGTGATTCCTTCGGCATTTATAATGCCTGCGGAATGGAGAATATTATGAAAGAAGAAGCAAAATATATTTCAAATAATAATGATATGAATAAAACTGCTGTTGCACTAAGATATAATCCGGGAGATGAAGCTCCTGAGGTAATAGCTACAGGAAAAGGTGCGTTAGCAGAAAAAATATTAAAAAAAGCTGAGGAAAGTGATGTCCCTGTATATGAAGATGAAAAGCTTGCGAAGACTTTATCAAAACTTGAGATAGGAGATATGATTCCACCGGAGTTATATGGAGTAGTGGCGGAGATTCTTGTGTTTGTAGACAGGATGGACAAAATAAGAAATAAACTTAAGAAATAGAAATGAGGGTAGATTATGATTAATAAGAGAAAAATTGGAACTGAGTATGAGGATGTTGCAGTAAGATATTTGATTGATAGAGGATATGAAATTTTAGAAAAAAATTACAGGTGCAGATTTGGAGAAATAGATATCATTGCCAAACATAAAGTTGGTAATGATATTTTTATAGTTTTTATAGAAGTGAAGTATAGAAAGAATGAAAGAACCGGTTCACCATTTGAAGCGGTGGATTATAAAAAACAGATGATTATAAGAAAAGTGTCTGAATATTTTTTGATGACTAATGGTTATTGGGATATACCGAGAATAAGATATGATGTTGTAGGGATTACAGGAAGAAAAATTGAGTTGATAGAAAATGCATTTTGATATAAAAGGATGATAAGTTTTAGTTATTAAGAAAATTAAATGAATAAATTTTTATATTAGAAGTGAGGTTTAAAAGTGGAGAATTATTTAAATAAAATTATTAATGATAAATTACCGATTATAAAGTTTGATTTGTTTGATAAGATTGAATATTTAAATCATGGTTTTACAACAAGACTTGGCGGAGTCAGTAAAGGTGATTGTTCTACTATGAATTTGTCCTTCACGAGAGGTGATGATGAAAAAGATGTTTTTGAAAATTATAGAATATTATCAGAAGAGATTGGATATGATGTCACAAGATTTGTAGCATCACACCAGACACATACGACTAATATTTTAAGAGTATCAGAGAAAGACTGTGGTAAAGGAATAGTTAAAGAAAGAGATTATTCTGATATAGATGGTCTTATTACCGATGAAGCAGGTGTTGTTTTGTTTACTTATTATGCAGATTGTGTACCACTTTTTTTTGCTGATAAAACAAAAAAGGTGGTAGCGGTATCTCATTCGGGTTGGAAAGGAACTGTTAATAGAATGGGATATGTAACTGTTCAAAGAATGTGCAACGAATTTGGATGTAGAAAAGAAGATATTGTATGTGCAATTGGACCGTCAATATGTAAAGAGTGTTATGAAGTTAGTCGTGATTTATATGATGAATTTATGAGTAAATTTGATAAAGAAGCTGTGGATTCTTTCTTTACAGATAAAGGAAATGATAAGTTTTTGCTGGATTTATGGAAAGTAAATGAATATATTTTGTTTGAAGCAGGAATAAAACCTCAGAATATTGAAAATAGAAGAATATGTACATGTTGTAATAAAGATATATTATTTTCTCATAGAGGACTGAATGGGAAAAGAGGAAATTTGGCAGGGTATATTGTGATAAAGGACTAATGTGAAACATACTTGCCAAAATCTTTAAATACTGATAAACTATAAGTTGCGGTTTATTATAAATATTAATATTCATATGTATGAAATGGAAATGAGGATTTATGAAATCTTATGAACATATTATAAAAGAAGTGTATGAAGGTTCAATTGCAGAAGAATTAGAGATAGAACCGGGTGATGTTCTTTTAAAGATTAATAATCAGGAAATAGAAGATGTTTTTGATTATCAGTTTTTGGTAGAAGATGAGTATATAGAAGTTCTTATAAGAAAGGCTGATGGTGAAGAATGGCTTTTAGAAGTTGATAAAGATGAAGATGAAGATTTAGGTATTGTGTTTGAAAATGGTCTTATGGGAGACTATAAAAGTTGTCATAACAAATGTATATTCTGCTTTATTGACCAAATGCCTAAGGGTATGAGAGATACTTTGTATTTTAAAGATGATGATTCAAGGCTTTCTTTTTTGCAAGGGAATTATATAACGCTTACAAATATGTCTGATAAAGATATTGATAGAATTATAAGATATAACTTAGGACCTATTAATATTTCGGTGCACACTACAGATAGAGAACTAAGATGTAAGATGCTTAATAACAGATTTGCAGGAGATTCACTCGATAAGATAGACAGGCTGTTTGAGGCTGGAATTGAGATGAATGGGCAGATTGTTTTATGTAAGAATATTAATGATAAAGAAATTCTTGAAAAGAGTATAAAAGATTTATCAAAATATCTTCCTATAATGAAAAGCGTATCAGTAGTTCCTGCCGGACTGACCAAATATAGAGAAGGTTTATTTGAACTTGAAAGCTTTAACAGAGAAGATGCTAAAGAAGTAATTAGTCTTATTGAAAAATATCAAAAGATTTTTTATAAGGAACATAATTATCACTTTATACATGCAAGTGATGAGTGGTATATCATGGCGGATATGGATTTTCCGGAGGAAGAAAGATACGATGGCTATCTTCAATTGGAAAATGGTGTCGGTATGATGAGACTTATGTGGAACGAATTTATAGGGAATATTGATTTAATTGATGAGACATTATATAGTCATATTTCCAGAGAAAATCCTGTAACGGTTTCTATTGCGACAGGAGTATTAGCATATGATATGATTAGAAAAATGTCTGATGCTTTGGAAGAGAAAATCGAAGGTTTAAAGATTAACTGTTATAAGATAATAAATAATTTTTTTGGCGAAAAGATTACTGTTTCAGGTCTTATTACAGGTGTAGATTTGATTGAACAGTTGGAGAATAAAGAACTCGGTGATTATTTATTACTTCCTAACAACATTTTAAGAAGTGGTGAAGAACTATTTTTAGATGATGTTTCTTTATCAGAAGTCAAAGAAAAATTAGATACTCAAATTTTAATTTCAAAGTCAAGAGGTATGGATTTTATAAATGCTGTACTTGGTGTTAGTGATGAATTTGAAGAGAACGATAATTTTGTATATATCGATGCCTATGAAGATTTTTGATAGTCTATAGATTTAGTACAAATAGAAAGGATTGTTTAAATGAGAAAACAGGTAGTGGCAGTTGTTGGAAGACCTAATGTAGGTAAATCAACATTGTTTAATGCTCTCGCAGGAGAGATGATATCAATAGTAAAAGATACGCCGGGTGTTACAAGAGATAGAATTTATGCGGATGTAACATGGCTTGATAAGACATTTACACTGGTAGATACAGGTGGTATTGAGCCGGATTCTAATGATGTTATTCTTTCTCAGATGAGAGAACAGGCAGAAATAGCAATTAATACAGCAGATGTAATTATTTTTATGACAGATGTAAGACAGGGTCTTGTGGATTCAGACTCAAAAGTAGCAGATATGCTTAGAAGAAGTCACAAGCCGGTAATTTTAGTAGTAAATAAGGTTGACAATTTTGATAAGTTTATGCCGGATGTATATGAATTTTATAATCTTGGAATTGGAGAACCATATCCGATATCTGCAGCATCCAGACTTGGTCTTGGTGATATGTTAGAAGCTGTATGTGAGAATTTTAACACACAGGATGTTGAAGATGAAGAAGATGACAGACCAAGAGTAGCGATTGTTGGAAGACCTAATGTTGGAAAATCTTCAATAATTAATAAGCTTTTAGGTGAAGACCGAGTTATTGTTTCTGATATTGCCGGTACAACAAGAGATGCAGTTGATACAGATGTAAAACGTAACGGAAAAGAATATGTGTTTATAGATACTGCGGGTCTTAGAAGAAAGTCAAAGATTAAAGAAGAACTTGAAAGGTATAGTATTATCAGAACTGTTGCAGCAGTTGAAAGAGCAGATGTTGTATTAGTGGTAATTGATGCAACAGTAGGTGTTGCTGAACAGGATGCTAAGATAGCAGGTATTGCACACGAAAGAGGTAAAGGTGTAATAATTGTTGTTAATAAATGGGATGCAGTGGAAAAGAATGATAAAACTATTTATGAGCATACAAAGAAGATTAAAGAAATTCTTTCATATATGCCGTATGCAGAACTTTTATTTGTATCAGCTTTATCAGGACAGCGTCTTAATAAATTGTTTGATATGATTGACATGGTTATTGAGAATCAGACACTTAGAATACAGACCGGAGTTCTTAATGAGATTATGGCGGAAGCAGTAGCATTGCAACAGCCACCATCTGATAAAGGAAAACGACTGAGATTATATTATATTACTCAGGTAGCTGTTAAACCACCTACATTTGTAATATTTGTAAATGATAAAGAATTAATGCATTTTTCATATACAAGATATATTGAGAATAAGATAAGAGAAGCTTTTGGGTTTAAGGGGACTGCTTTAAAATTCATCATACGAGAGAGAAAGGACAAAGAATAAGATGGAAAGAATAGTAAGCCTTTGTATAGGATATGTTTTTGGATTGTTTCAAACAGCCTATATTTATGGAAAAGCAAATCATATTGATATAAGAGAGTTTGGAAGCGGAAATGCAGGGACAACTAATGCAATGCGTGTTCTTGGTAAAAAAGCAGGAATCATAACATACATTGGAGATTGTTTAAAAGCAATACTTGCAAGTTTGGTTGTATATTTGATTTTTAAAGAAGAAGCAACGGATTACAGATTTGTACTTAGAATTTACGCGGGTTTAGGTGTTGTGTTGGGACATAATTTTCCTTTTTATATGGGATTTAAAGGTGGAAAAGGTATTGCAGCATCGTCAGGTGTAATTCTTGGTATTGGTGATTTTAAATTAACCGGATTAGGATTACTTACATTTATTCTTGTTACAGTATCAACTAAATATGTATCTGTTGGCTCATTAACATTAATGTTTACATTTTTTGTAGAAGTTATTTTATTCAATGAATTAGGAATACTAGGAATTAAAAATAATTTACAAATTGGTGGAAATGAGAAAATTGAATTGTATATTTTAATATTTATTATTTCTGCTTTAGCGTTTATAAAACATAGTGCAAATATTAAACGTCTTATTGAAGGTAATGAGAGAAAAATCGGTCAGAAGAAAGAGGTGTAGATATGGCAAATATAACAATACTTGGTGCAGGTGGTTGGGGACTTGCTATTGGTGTTTTACTTAATAATAATGGTCATAAGGTGACTATGTGGTCAGCGGTTGAACGTGAAGTTAATATGCTTTTGGAAAAAAGAGAAAATACAGTAAGCTTACCTGGAATAATTATTCCTGATGAGATTGGCATTACATCTGATTTAGAGTCGGCAGTAAAAGATAGGGATGTAATAGTAATGGCTGTTGCTTCATCATATGTTCGCGCAACTGCTAAAAGATTAAAAGGACTTGTAAAAGAAGGTCAGATAATTACAAATGTCGCAAAAGGTATTGAAGAAGAAACTCTTATGACAATGACAGATATTATTGAAGATGAAGTACCGGGTACAGATGTTACAGTTCTTTCAGGTCCAAGTCATGCAGAAGAGGTTGGAAAAGGTCTCCCAACAACTTGTGTTGTTGGTGCAAAGACTGAAAAAACAGCAAAATATCTTCAGAAGATTTTTTGTTCCGAGGTATTCAGAGTTTACATAAGTCCTGATATATTGGGTATAGAACTTGGTGGTTCACTTAAAAATGTAATTGCTCTTGCAGCAGGAATAGCAGATGGATTAGGTTATGGAGATAACACTAAGGCAGCTTTGATTACAAGAGGAATAACAGAGATTTCAAGACTAGGTGAGGCTATGGGAGCAGAAGACCTTACTTTATATGGATTGTCAGGAATTGGTGATTTAATTGTAACATGTGCAAGTGTTCATAGTAGAAACAGAAGAGCCGGTATGTTGATGGGACAGGGAAAGACAATGGAAGAAGCTACCAAAGAAGTTAATATGGTAGTAGAAGGAATATATAGTGCAAAAGCCGCATTAAAGCTTGCAAAAAAATATAATGTAAGTTTACCTATAATTGAAGTGGTAAATATGATTTTATTTGATGATTTAAGTGCAAAGGATGCTGTAGGAGAATTAATGCTTAGAGATACAACATTAGAGCATCCGGAGCTTTTATGGACTAACGGGGATGTATAAACATTCCCGTAAAATTTATTAAAAAATATTGAAGGTATATTGTGTTGTTATGGTATATAGGTTTGGTATGAAATGAGGTTATGGATGAATGGCGGTTGTCAAAAGATATAATACGAGTAGATTTTTTTATTCAGATAGAATTAAAGATGAGTTGCTATCTATATATGATAATCCTATATCAATTGTGGAAGCACCAACAGGTTTTGGTAAAACAACGTCTGTAAAAAATGTATTAAGTGATGCATTAGAAGAAATTGTTTGGATAACTGTTGAAAATGATGATAATAACTTGTTTTATTTGGAAATTTGCAACAGGATAGAAGCTATTGATAAAGATGTATCAGTTAGGTTAAGAAATATTGGATATCCGGATAATGAGGAAACTGTTAATAAGATTGTAAAATTAATTTCAGAAATAGAATTTAAAGAAAACTATATATTTGTATTTGATAATTTTCAATTTGTTTCTAATGAATATATAGTATCAGCTTTTGTGAAAATTATTGAAGCTATTGAAGATAAAATTAAAATAGTTTTAATTACACAGAATATTAAAACAGAATTAATACATGAAAAGATGTCTAAAAATGAAATAAATTACATAGGTAAGAATTCTCTGGAATTTAATAAAGAAGAAATCAGATTGTATTTTAGAGAGTGTGGAATAAAGCTTGATGATGAAGAGATTAATTATCTTTCTAAATATACTGAAGGTTGGATAAGTGCTTTATATCTTCAGATGCTGCACTATGTTGAAAACAATAAGTTTGAAGAAGATGCAGGAATTGATAAACTTGTATGTATGGCTATTTGGGATAAATTAAGTTTTGAACAACAGGATTTTCTTATTTCTATTGCAATTTATGATAGCTTTTCGTTAAAACAGGCATTATTTATTGGTTCTAATGATTTGAAACAGGATGAAATAAAATCATTACTTAGTTCTAATTCTTTTATCAGATATGATTCTAAAGAAAGAAAGTTTTATATCCATGCTATATTGAAATATTTTTTAAAAAATGAATTTGACAAGCTTGATATAATTGTTAGAAAGAATGTGTTTGAAAGAGCTGCAAAATGGTATGAAGTTAATGAAGATTATTATTCTGCGCTATTGTATTACTATAAAATTAAAAAATATGATGACATATATTATTTAAATATTTCTTTAGAAGAATTGCTTCCTAATTTAACCAGAAATAATAAGGAAATGTTTCTTGATATAATAAAAAGAACATCTATTGATACAAAAGAGAAAAATGTAAGACGAAGTATAGTATTTAGTTTTGTGTTATTTTATTATAACGAAAAGGATTTCTTTGAAAATGAATGTGAAATGATAAAAGAGATGATAACAGAATCTGAATATATAAGACAACGTGAAAAAGATTCATTGCTTGGAGAAACAGAATTTATTAATGCTTTTTTATACTATAATGACCTGGATAAAATGTATGAGAAGTTTAATAAAGCATATGAATACATGAAATCTCCATCAACTATATATACTGATAAAGTCAGTTTGATTTTTAGGAATCCTTCAGTATTATCCTGTTTTCATTCAAAGACTGGTGATACAGATAGAGAGCTTGAAAAATTTCAAGAATTATTGATTTTATATTATAAGATTACATCAGGAAACAGTAAAGGTCTTGAAGCTGTTATGCGCGCAGAACTTCTTTATAATAATGGTAACTTTAAAGATGCACAGTTGTTATGTGAAAAAGCTCTGTATATGGCAGAAACAAGAGGACAGATTCATGTGTATATTTGTACAATGTTTTTGATGGCTAGAATTGCAATTTTTGAAGGCGATTATGATAATTTTAGACATATTATACTAAGTGTAAGAAGTAAATTAAATTCGTATTCGGATAAGCGAAATCTTCTTATGACAGAGCTTAGTGAAGGTTGGTTATATATGACAATTGAAAAATATGACAGTGTTTCAAGTTGGCTTAAAAATGCTAATTTGATAGAAGAAAGAATTTCAGTGTTTAATCAAGCAGTTTCGAATGTTATATTTTCAAAATACCTTTTATATAATGAGCAGTACGAAAAGTTTCTGGGAATTAGTGGTCAGATGTTAGGCTCAACAAGAATTTTTGATAATTTGATTTATGAAATATATATTTATATCTATATAGCTATTGCAAATTATAATCTTGGTAATAAAATAAAGTCATACAATTTTATTAATGAAGCTATAGAATTATCATGTAAAGATAAATTATATATGCCGTTTGTTGAAAATTATGTGTATTTGGACGATATACTTAAAGAGGAACCGAAAGAAAAAGAGTATATAGATTTTATTGAAAATGTTAAGCATATTTATAAAAAGAATGAAAAGAATTATAAGCATATTCTTAATGGTTACAAAGAAGAAGTCGATTATGGATTGACAAATAGAGAATTACAGATAGCAAAGCTTGCAGCGGCAAGATTTACTAACAAAGAGATAGCAGAACAGCTTTATATTTCATCAGAAACAGTTAAAAGCACTTTGAAAACAATATTCTCTAAGTTGAATATATGTTCAAGAAGTGAGCTTAAAAACTTTTTTGTAACAGATAGAGATTGACGTATATGAGTACTTAATAAATGTAAAAATATTACAAAAATCCCCCCGAAAAGTGGGTGGTTTATAAAAAGCTAAAGTTGTATGATATACTCAACTTAGAAAAATATATACAGTGTTGGTGTTGAATGAATAGTTTGAATAAAGAATCTGAATAGGAGGAGATTGTTATGGCAAAGATAAGTGATGTTGAAGCTAAAAGAGGATATAGATTATTAGTAGAACTTGACAGTGGAAGAGTTATTTATCTTAATATGACAGATAAGATAGAAACAGTTCGTTTTCATGATTTAAAGAATGAGGCTATTTTTGAGCAGGTTGAGACTGATGGATATGCTTTATATTGGGATTTCGGAAGAATTACAATGAGTTTATCTGAGATTAACGAGATGACAAGAATTGCTAATGAACAGGCAAGTAAGCAAGGTGTAATATAAGATACAGCCGTCTTTATGACGGCTGTTTTTTTGTAACAAAAGTCCTGCAAGCGAAGTAATGCTCGAATTTAACTTCATTTGCAGGGTAACCGAACATCGAGTAGGAGTCAGCCTACTCAATTATATATAAAGAAATGGTTAAAATTATTTAGATAATTTTATGTAGGAATTATTAGAAATACGTGGTAAAATAGAAATCGGCATTAATATGCCGATTTTGATTATTAATAACGTAAAATGATTTTTAATAAAAAATTTGTTTATATATAATATTTTAGGAGGAAGATATGGTTTCAAATGATGCAACAGTCATAAAGATAAAGCATAAAGTATTAGCAGAAATAGCAAGAATGACATTTGAAGGGACTTTTGAAGACGAAAAAGAAGGGTTACCATATAAGATGGCACCGGGACCGAAAGCTAAGTTTAGATGTTGTGTATATAAGGAGAGAGAAGTTTTAAGACAAAGAATAAGGTTAGCAGAAGGAAAATGTCCAGGAGATTCTAAGAGTGATAATATAGTTCAGGTTATATCTGCTGCCTGTGAAGAGTGTCCTATTTCAAGATATGTAGTTACTGATAACTGTAGAAAATGTATGGCAAAGAGATGTCAGCAGGCATGTAATTTTGGGGCGATTTCTATGGGAAGAAGTAGAGCATACATAGACCCATCTATATGTAAAGAATGTGGAATGTGTGCGAAGGTTTGTCCGTATAATGCAATAGCGGAAGTTATGCGTCCATGTAAGAGGAGCTGTCCTGTAGATGCCATAACAATGGATGAAAACGGAATTTGTATTATAGATGAAACAAAATGTATACAGTGTGGAAAATGTATTCATAGTTGTCCGTTTGGTGCGATAAGTTCTAAATCTTACATAGTAGATATTATTAAAGCTATAAAAGAAGGTAAGAACGTGGTAGCAATGTTAGCACCGGCAGCTGAAGGTCAGTTTGGTGAGAATATTACTATGGCAAGTTGGAAAACAGCGCTTTTAAAGGTTGGATTTTCTGATTTTGTAGAAGTTGGGCTTGGTGGTGATTTAACTGCTGCAGCAGAGGCTGAAGAATGGGCGGAAGCGTATAAAGAAGGAAAGAAGATGACAACATCTTGTTGTCCTGCTTTTGTTAATCTTATAAAACAGCATTATCCACAGCTTATAGACCATGTTTCAACTACAGTATCTCCAATGTGTGCTGTTTCAAGAATGATTAAGGCAAAAGATCCGGATGCTATTACTGTATTTATCGGACCATGTATAGCTAAGAAGAGTGAAGCACAGGATAAGTCGATTGAGGGAAATGCTGATTATGTATTAACTTTTGGGGAGATAAGAGCAATTATGAGAGCAAAAGATGTTGTTCTTAAACCTGAAGAGAATACATTACAGGATGCAAGTGTATTTGGTAAGCGTTTTGGAAACGGTGGTGGAGTATCACAGGCTGTTGCACAGTGTCTCAAAGAGAGTGGAGAAGATGCTGATATTAAAGTTATGAAATGTGATGGAATTGCAGACTGTAAGAAAGCATTATTGCTTCTTAAAGCAGGTAAGCTTCCTGAAGATTTTATAGAAGGAATGGTTTGTGAAGGTGGTTGTGTTGGTGGACCAAGTCGTCATACTGATGTTAATAAATCAAAAAAATTTCGAGATAATTTAATAGCATCTGCTGAAGACAGAAATATTCATGATAATATTAAAAAATATGATTTAGAATCATTTTCAATGCATAAGTAAAAGAATAATTTAATCCCTCCGTGCATATTCTGTATAAGGATAGCATCCTAAGTGTAAAAACTTTGGAATGGAGGGATTTGATTTGGATAAAAAAAATAGTTTTGACGTTTATCAGGATATCAACAAAAGAACAAATGGTGAAATTTATCTTGCAGTAGTAGGACCTGTAAGAACAGGAAAGTCAACATTTATAAAAAGATTTATGGATTTGATGGTAATACCTGAAATAAAGGATGAAAATATTAAAAACAGAACAATGGATGAGCTTCCACAAAGTGCAACAGGCACAACAGTAATGACAACAGAACCTAAATTCATTCCTAAAGAAGCTGCTAAGATAGAGATAGCACCTGGTATGGATGTAAAGGTAAGACTTGTGGATTGTGTTGGATATATGGTAAAGGGTGCAACAGGACATATCGAAAATGAAATGGAAAGAATGGTTAGAACGCCATGGTTTGATTATGAAATTCCATTTACAAAAGCAGCGTCTGTTGGAACTAAAAAAGTAATAACAGAACATTCCACAATAGCTGTAGTTGTTACAACGGATGGTTCTTTTGGTGATATCGAAAGGATGAATTATGTTGAGCCTGAAGAATTGACGATTACACAACTTAAGAATTTAGGGAAACCTTTTATAGTTCTTCTTAATACAGTGAAACCTTATGCAAAAGAAACATTAGAGTTAGCAAAAGAAATAGCATTAAAAAATAATGTAACAGTATTGCCGGTGAATTGTGCACAATTGAAAAAGGAAGAGATTTTTAAAATATTAGAAAATGTTTTGTATGAATTTCCGGTTTCTACAATAAGTTTTTATATGCCTAAATGGGTTGAAATGCTAGATGAAGAACATTATTTAAAAAAAGCAATTATTGAATCAATAAAGAATAAGATTATTAATATTACAAAGGTTAAAGAAACGATAGATTTAGATATAAACGATTGTGAATACATAAATAAAACAAGGATAGATAAAACGGATTTATCAAATGGTAATATAGATGTTTATTTTGATATGGATGAAAAATATTACTATGATGTATTAACAGATTTAACCGGTTCGGAAATAAAGAATGAATATAGTCTGATTAATGCATTGAAAAATTATTCAGTACTTAAGAAGGATTATGAAAGAATTGAGTCAGCGATGACAAATGTTAATTATAAAGGTTATGGTGTTGTGACACCTGCTAAGGAAGAAATAATATTAGAAGAGCCTGAGGTAATTAAGGCAGGGAATAAATATGGTATAAAGATTAAAGCTAAAGCACCATCTATTCACATGATAAAAACAGAAGTTTTGACTGAAATTGCACCGATAGTCGGTAATGAAAATCAGGCTAAAGATTTAATTGATTATATTAAAACAAATGGTGAAAAAAGTGAAAATGGAATTTTTGAAACTAATATTTTTGGTAAATCAATAGAGCAGATAGTTGAAGAAGGAATAAAGAATAAACTTGAAAAATTATCTGATGAAACACAGGATAAACTTAAAAATACATTGGAAAAAATAACAAATGAGAGTAATGGTGGCGTGATTTGTATAATAATTTGATTTTATTTTGTCAATAATATATACTTAAGAATGGTTTCAGATAAAAAGCAGTTTGTAACTGCTCAGAGCTAGGCTCTGAACAGTTACTTTGAAACCGAATATAAATAAGGAGTCTTTAAAGTTTATGTTGGAAAAGCTTTTTAAACTAAAGGAACATAAAGCAACTGTTAAAACTGAGATCGTGGCAGGAATAACTACGTTCATGACATTAGCTTATATTTTGGCTGTTAATCCTCAGTTACTTGGTAATACTGAGGGAGCAGCGATGAATATACAGGCAGTTCTTATAGCAACAGCGTTAGCATCATTTGTAGGCTGTCTTATGATGGCGCTTTTAGCTAATTATCCATTTGCACTGGCACCGGGGATGGGACTTAATGCATATTTTTCGTTTACGGTATGTGGTGCTATGGGATATTCTTATGAGGTTGCATTATTTGCCGTTTTTTGTGAGGGAATAATTTTTATTATTTTATCTCTTACTAATGTAAGACAGGCTATCTTTAATTCTATTCCTATGGCTATTAAAAATGCCGTAAGCGTCGGTATAGGATTATTTATCGCATTTATTGGGGCGACAGGAGCTAATCTTATTGTTAATGATGAAACAACATTGGTTACCTATCAGGGATTTAATTCAGGAGAATATCATACCTATGGAATAACTGCTGCTCTTGCGTTGCTTGGAATAATCATAACTTCATTAATGCTCATTAAGAAGATTAAAGGGGCTATATTATATGGGATTATTATTACCTGGGGACTTGGAATTATTTGTGAACTTACAGGTTTATATATACCTGATGTAAGTATTTCAATGTATTCACTAATACCTGATTTTTCAAAGGGAATAGGGTTTGGTGAATTTGGAAAATTATTTGGAGATGTGTTCGGATTTGATTTTAATGAAGTGAAAGTTTTAGATTTGATAGTAGTAATTTTTGCATTTTTATTTGTGGATTTATTTGATACCATCGGAACTTTGATAGGTGTTGCAAATAAAGCAGATATGCTTGATGAAAAGGGAAAACTGCCTAATATTAAAGGTGCTTTAACAGCAGACGCAATTGCTACGACATTTGGTGCGGTTTTTGGGACAAGCACAACAACGACCTGTGTTGAAAGTGCAGCAGGTGTTTCGGAAGGTGGCAAGACAGGTCTTACAGCTGTAACTACAGGTATACTTTTTTTATTATCAATATTTTTATCGCCAATATTTGTTGCTATTCCGGCATTTGCGACTGCACCGGCTTTAATTATTGTTGGATTTTTAATGATTGGGAGTGTCACAAAGATTAATTTTGATGATATGCTTGAGGCAATCCCGGCATTTCTTACAATTATTGTAATGCCATTTTCATATAGTATATCTGAAGGAATTGCAGCAGGTATTATATCATATACAATTCTTGTTTTATTAGCAGGTAAAGCAAAAGAAAAGAAATTATCAGTACTTATGTATATTCTTACAGTAGTGTTTGTTTTAAAATATATTCTATTATAAAATTGTTTTACAAAGTGAAAAATATTTATGTACTAAAAACGAAGATCGGAGGATTAAATGTTAAAATATTATTTGCTGATTGGAGTTATTGTTTTTATAATGTTTTTATATAATTCCATTCAATTCAGAAAAAATGAAAGAAAGAAACTGTTAGAACTTATAAAGAATAATTGGGGAAGCTTTAATAAAAGAGAGTATTCTTATGATGAATTAAAAAAGATTGCATATAATTATTCAAAACTTTCAGGCTCAAAATTTTATATAGATGATATATCTTGGAATGATTTGGATATGGATTCTGTATATAAATTAATTAATAATACCTATTCTTCATTAGGTGAGGAATATTTATACAGAATTTTAAGAATACCTGAATTTAATAAGGAGATTTTAGATGAAAGAGAAGAATTAATTGAAAAATTCTACAATAATGAAGATGAGGTAGTGAAACTACAGGAAATATTTGCAAAGCTAGGAAGAACTAAAAATATCTCTTTATCTGAGTTTATGGATAAATTAATAGATATAAAGAGAAAAAGTAATGTACTACATTATTTTTGTATATTATTATTTTTTGTATCAGCTACACTGTTGTTTGTACAGCCGGTAATTGGAATATTTGCATTTATGGGTGTTTTGATATTCAATATTGGTATGTACTATAAGAAAAAAAGAGATGTTGATAATTTCTTTATCTGTTTTAAATATTTAATTGATTTAATTGTTTGTACAGAAAATATAGTGAATAATAAATCTGAATTATTATTGAAATATAATAATGAATTAGAAAAAATCCTTAAAGAATTAAAGGGTATTAAGAAAAGAAGCTTTTTGATATCCATGAATGGTAATAATGGTTCACTCGGAGAAATTGTAATGGAATATATAAGAATGATATTCCATGTTGATATTATTAAGTTTAATAATATGACTGATATGGTTATAAGGAACAAATCAAATGTTAACGAATTATATGAAATTTTGGGTAAGATAGAAGCGTTAATGGCGGTTGCATCATTTAGAAAAGCGCTTGATTACTATTGTGTTCCGGAATTTACGGATACTCTGAGTTTAACAACTTTGGAAATATTTCATCCGATGATTAGTAAGCCGGTTGCAAATGATTTATGTGAAGAAAGAAGCGTATTACTTACGGGTTCCAATGCATCCGGAAAATCAACATTTTTAAAGACAATAGCCATTAATGCTATATTGGCACAGACTATTAATACATGTACTGCGAAAAAATATATTACAGGATTTTATAAAGTATATACTTCAATGTCTCTACGAGATGATTTGTTTAAGAATGACAGTTATTTTATGGTTGAAATCAAATCACTTAAAAGAATCATTGATGCAATGGATGAAGATATACCGGTGCTTTGTTTTGTGGATGAAGTATTAAGAGGAACTAATACAATTGAAAGAATTTCGGCATCATCATATATTTTAAAATATATTAGTGAGAGAAATGCACTTTGTTTTGCAGCAACTCATGATATTGAACTTACTAATATTTTAGAAGAAATATATTCTAATTATCATTTTACTGAAAAAGTCGTAGAGGATGATGTAATATTTAATTATAAATTAAATAAAGGAAAAGCAACTTCAAAAAACGCAATAAAATTGTTGAATATTATAGGATTTGATAAGGAAATTGTTGACAATGCAAAAAATATGGCAGACAATTTTATTAGAAATGGTGAATGGATTATTAATAACTAGATTAAAATTTTATGCACAACATAAAGACTTTTAACATTTAATATATTAAATAATTCTATATGGGAAGATTTATGTGGATAAAATAAGGAAAAAATTAAATATTGATAATATTCATAGAGCAGGCATTACCGGAAAAAATATTGGAATAGCAATAATTGATACCGGAGTGTCTGCTCATATTGATTTAAAAGATAGTATAATATGTTTTAAGGATTATGTTAATGGTAGAAAAAAATATTATGATGATAATGGGCATGGAACACATGTTGCGGGAATAATTAGTGGTAATGGAAGAAAGTCGGGTGGGAAGTATAAAGGTATTGCGCCGGATTCGAAATTAATTATTATAAAGTGTCTTGATTATAGGGGAAATGGAAGTATAAAAAGTGCTTTGGAAGGATTTGAATTTATTGAAAAAAATAAAGAAAATTATAATATCAAAATTCTAAATATTTCTTTAGGAACATCTACTGAAAAAAAAGAAGTTGATATGGAAACACTTATAGATGGTGTTGAATATTTGTGGAGAAAAGGAATTATTGTTGTAGCTGCTGCAGGAAATAATGGACCTGATAAAGGCAGTATTACAGCCCCTGGATGCGCAAAAAGCATTATAACAGTTGGGTCGAGTGATATAATAAATAATAGAATGTCTAATGAATTTGATTTTTCGGGGAGAGGTCCAACTAAAGAATGTGTTGTAAAGCCTGAAATTGTATGTCCGGGTACAAATATTGTAAGTTGTGATGTGAATAAATTAAGCTATACGGTAAGAAGTGGAACATCAATGTCAGTTCCAATTGTTTCAGGAATTATAGCACTTACACTTGAAAAAAATCCGAATATTACAAATAAGCAAATAAAAAAATTATTATTTGATACCGCTATTGATTTAGAATTTGAAAAGTGTAGACAAGGATGGGGTTTAATTAATCCGGTTAAAATGATATTCGACAATAATCTATAAAAAAATGTATGTTATTGTAAAAATTTTGAAAAAAAATTCCAAAATGACTTGAACAAAATAAATTTTTGTGTAAAATGCTAATTATGGTGTGTGTAATTAATTCTAAAAATCAAAAAATTACATATACTTGTATAGATAAAAAATGATTAAGAAACCGAAAGGTTACAGAAGGGAGAAAATACTATGATTGATAAGGTGATTGAAAACAACCGAGTGAGTATTACAGGAGAGATTATATCAGAGTTTCGATATAGTCATCAGGTTTTTGGAGAGGGGTTTTACACTGTAGATGTATCTGTTAACAGATTAAGTGATATGACAGATGTTATTCCTCTTATGGTATCAGAAAGACTGGTTGATGTGAGCCAGAGTTACGTAGGATGTCTTGTTGAGGCATCCGGGCAGTTTAGATCTTATAATAAGCATGATGGAACAAGGAATAAATTGATTTTATCAATTTTTGTGCGAGACTGGCAGATTGTTTCAGAAAATGAGGAATCCGGAAAGACTAATCAGATATTCCTTGATGGGTTTATATGTAAGTCTCCTGTTTATAGAAAGACACCTCTTGGTAGAGAAATTTCTGATTTATTAATAGCTGTAAATCGTCCATATGGAAAGTCAGATTATATTCCATGTATAGCATGGGGAAGAAATGCAAGATTTGCATCTAATTTTGAAGTGGGTAAGAGAATTCAAATTTGGGGAAGAGTCCAGAGTAGGGATTATATAAAGAAAGTTAATGAAACTGATACAGAAAAGCATACAGCTTATGAAGTATCAGTAAGTAAATTAGAGTATGTTACTGAATAAATAATGGAAATTTTATTATGACAATTCAGATATGAAAGGATTAATATGAATAGTGGATACGTACAGGTTTTCTGTGGAAATGGTGATGGTAAATCTTCAGCAGCAATTGGAAAGGGGATTTTAAGTGCCATTGACGGAAAAGATGTAATATTGGTTCAGTTTATGAAAGAAAAGAATGAAAACGAAACAAAGTTTTTTCAGAGACTTGAGCCGGAGATAAAGCTCTTTAGATTTGAAAAGAATGATATTAGTTTTAATGAACTATCAGAAGAAAGCAAAAAAGAAGAGATAACTAATATTAGAAATGGATTAAATTATGCTAAAAAGGCATTATCCATTGGAGAATGTGATGTGTTAATACTTGATGAAGTATTAGGTCTTGTTGATGAAGGGATTATCGAATGTAATGATTTGATTCCTATTTTAGAAGCAAGAACAGAAGAGGTTACAGTTATTCTTACAGGGATAGTAATGCCGGAAGAGTTAAAAGATTATGTTGATGTTGTTTCTGAGATTGAGGCACTGGTACAAAAGTAATATAACTGTTTAGCAGTAAACTAATTATTGACAATATATTTACCTGGTGATATTATTTACAGTATGAAATTCATACTTATAAGGTAGAGGTTGCGTATTATATGAGTAATCTGATGGATATGGCAGGCATAGACGAAGTCAGAAGAAAGGCTGATACGCCGAAAGGGTATTTTCCTGTAGGAATATTTCTTGGGCATATAGTTAATAACTATATGACTGTCATCTTTTGATAAAGATGGTGAGCTACTTTCGTAAATTTTCACGAAGGAATTATGAGCTAACCATCAATTGGTTAGCTCTTTATTGTTGGTAAGGAAAGTTTTAAATTTCTTTTACTTTATAAGAAGAATAAGTCTGAAAGAAATATATTAAAAAGGATAAGTGAGCCCATAACTTTCAGACTAGGGCGTTTACACATTTTGATTTTTTTAGAATAAAATATATAAAGTGTGTATCACAGGTGATTATATGTCAATATTTACAGGTGCAGGTGTTGCAATAGTTACACCAATGAATAGTGATGGAAGTGTTAATTTTGAAAAACTTGGAGAGTTAATTGATTTTCAGATTGAAAATGAGACAGATTGTATAGTTATATGCGGTACAACAGGAGAGGCGTCTACATTAACTCATGAGGAACATCTTGAATGTATAAAGTTTGCTGTTGAAAGAACTAATAAAAGAGTTCCGGTTGTAGCAGGAACAGGTTCAAACTGTACTGAAACAGCAGTTTATTTATCAACAGAGGCAGAGAAATATGGAGCAGACGGTTTATTAGTTGTAACACCATATTATAACAAAGCTACACAGAATGGGTTGGTAAAACATTTTACAACAATTGCTAATGCAGTTAATATTCCAATTATTCTTTACAATGTTCCGGGACGTACAGGTTGTAATATTTTACCTGCAACAGTTGTTAAGATTGCTAAAGAAGCAAAGAATGTAGTGGCTATTAAAGAAGCAACAGGTAATATGTCACAGGTAGCAGAACTTGCATCATTAGTTAAAAAGAATGATTTAGAATTTGATATTTATTCAGGAAATGATGAGCAGATTGTACCTATCATGTCGTTAGGTGGAAAAGGTGTTATTTCAGTTCTTTCTAATGTAGCACCTAAACAGACTCATGATATAGTTGCTTCATATTTAGCAGGTGATGTTAAAAAGAGTCTTGATATGCAGTTAGAAGCAATAGAACTTATTAACAGTTTATTTATGGAAGTTAATCCAATTCCTGTAAAAGCAGCCCTTAATATTATGGGATATGAGGTTGGAAGTCTTAGAGCACCTCTTTCTGAGATGGAACCACAGAACCAGGAAAAATTAAAAGAAGCAATGAAAGCATATGGTTTAATTTAATTAGAAAGGATATTCTATATGATAAATATTATAATACACGGATGTAATGGTAAGGTGGGTCAGGTTATTTCAGGGCTTGCTAAAGAAGATGACAGTATCAATGTCGTTGCAGGTATTGATGTTGTAGATAATGGAAATAACGACTATCCTGTATATACAAATATTGATGAATGTGATGTAGAAGCTGATGTTGTAATAGATTTTTCTATTGCTAAAGCAGTTGATAAATTAATTGATTTTTGTAGAAATCGTAAATTACCTGTTGTACTTTGCACAACAGGTTTATCAGAAGAACAGATTTTTGCTATCAGAGATTTAAGCAGAGAAGTTCCTGTACTTAGAAGTGGCAATATGTCTCTTGGAATTAATACAGTAATGAAGATGCTTAAGAATATTACAAAAACACTTGCAGATGCAGGGTATGATATTGAGATAGTTGAAAAGCATCATAATCAGAAGGTTGATGCTCCAAGCGGAACAGCTTTAATGCTTGCAGACACAATTAATGAAGAGATGAATTGTGAATATGAATATAAGTATGACAGAAGTACTGTTAGAGAAAAACGTTCTAAAAAAGAAATTGGAATTTCTGCTGTAAGAGGCGGTACTATTGTTGGTGACCATGATGTAATTTTTGCAGGTCCTGATGAAGTTATTCAGATTACACACAGAGCTTATTCTAAAGGTGTATTTGCTAAAGGTGCAATTGAAGCTGCAAAATTTTTAGCTGCAAAAGAAACAGGTCTTTATGATATGAGTGATGTGTTAGGCTAATTTTGGAAATTTTTTCATAAACATATTTTGAATTATAAGTCTCCTTAAAGGTTATATTAGTAGTAGAGATATTTCTCACGATATAACAATAAGGAGGCTTTTTGTATAATTATGAAGAAAATTAAAAAAATTATGGTAACAGTTTTAGCGGCAACATTTATGTTAGCAGCAACAGCATGTGGAACAGATGATAAAACAAATAATAATGATACTTATGAAAATACAGATAATACAGGTGATAACAAAAATGATGAAAATGCTGTTAATAATAATTCAAGATCAAATAGTAGAAATAACTCAAATACCGGTAATAATGAAAGTACAGGAAATAATGATGGTATGGTAGAAGACATTGGTGAAGGTGTCGTTAACGGTGTGGAAGATATGGGAAGAGGAATTGTAAATGGTGTAGAGAATGTCGGAGAAGGTATTAAAAATGGTGTAGAAGATATTGGTAATGATAGTACAGAAAAAAATAATAACAAAGAAAATAAAAATGTAAATGATGTAACGGCAGGAAGATAAAGTTTAATCTTGTTATATATAAAAAAGTCAGCAAAAATGCATTAAAGCAAAAGGCTGACTTTTTTAAATTCAATTAGTAGTATTTTTTGTTTTTCGAAATATTAAATAAATTCCAATTGGAATAAGTAAAAGGCTAATCCACTGTGAAGTTGATACTCCGAATAATATACCTCTTTCAACATCACCTCTTAAAAATTCAACTGAAAATCTAATAATAGAATAACATATCAAATATATTCCAAGAATTGTTCCGGGTTTTCTTATTTTTCTGGCAAAATAAAATAAAAAGAAGAACAGTAAAAGGTTAATAAATGCTTCTAATAACTGGACAGGAAAACGTTCACATGCATTTAATCCTTCGACAAATTCATTCTCAGGGAATTGTACCGCAAACTTTCCGTGATATTCTATTCCGTAGCAACAACCACCTAAAAAGCAACCTATACGACCAAAAGAGTGAACTAATGGGATAACAGGTGAAATGATATTGATTAAGGAACCAAAATCTACCTTAAACCATTTGCAATAGAATAAATATGCTAATAGTGCTCCAATTAATCCACCATAGAATACATATCCGCCAAATAGATACATAATAGTTTCTAAAATGTGAGTTTTGCAAAAATCAAAATGTTTGATTACGTCAGGTATAACTGTAATCATAAATACAAGCTTTGCTCCGACGATAATACCTATGCCGGCTAAGATTGTAGATAAAAGAATGTCAATTTTTTCTATGTTATATTTCTTTGCAGTAAACATAGCAATAATTGTACCAAGTAATAATCCTAAAAAAATTAAGCTTCCATAGGCCGGAAGCATTATAGGACCTATATTAAAAATTGGATTCATAGTTAGTCTCCATTCGATTTAAAAATAATATTTATTAAAATTTAAAACTTTTCTGATTTTAGCATATATATATTTTAATGTCAAAATATAAGATGAAATATTTTGATAATAGTGTCGTTTTAAATTTATCTGAATAGTATAATACAGAAGAAATATATATTTAAGAGGTAAAAAATGGCATATACAGTTATTCTTGATGCAGGTCATGGAGGAGAGGATTTTGGAGCAACTTATAATGGCAGAAAAGAAAAAGATGATGTTTTAAGACTGGTAAAAAGAGTAGGAGAAATTTTGGAAGAAAATTGTGTGAATGTTGAATATACAAGAACAACTGATATATATAATACGCCTTTTGAAAAAGCACAGATTGGCAATAATTCGGGAGCAGATTTTTTTGTTTCAATTCATAGAAATGCATATTTTACACCTAATACAACTAAAGGTGTGGAAACCTTAGTGTTTAATGACGAAGGTATTAAGGCGAGGATGGCAAGAAATATTAACAGAAGACTTGCAGATGTGGGATTTGTTAATCGTGGCGTAGTGAACAGACCTAATCTTGTAGTATTAAAAAGAACAAAAATGCCTGCAATATTGATAGAAGCAGGTTTCATAGACAGTGACGAAGATAATGCATTATTTGATGAAAATTTTGAAGAAATTGCTAATGCGATTGCACAAGGAATAATAGAGACGATTGGTGGTGGATGTAATAATAACAATAATAATGGAAATACATCAAAATTATACAGGGTGCAGGTGGGAGCGTTTAGAGAAAGAAAAAATGCGGATGATTTGCTTATGGATTTAAGAAGAGAGGGATTTCCGGCATTTATTATTCTTGAAAACGGTATATATAAGGTTCAGGCAGGAGCCTTTGCGGTACTTGATAATGCAGTTAAAATGGAAGAAAGACTTAGAAATACAGGCTATGATACATTTATAACTACTTGATAGGGCTCTGAACAGTTACCTTTATATTTATTTTAGTAGAAAAAAAATAAATAAGGTTGTATAATAGGTGTATTGTATTTTTTTAGAATAGAGGAATTGAATTGATAGATTTTAGAAAATTTAAAGGAATAATATTTGATTTAGACGGTACACTTATTGATTCTATGGGAGTATGGGAACGTATAGATGTGGATTTCTTAGGTAAAAGAGGATATGAAGTTCCGAATGACTATCTTGATAAAATTACTCCCATGGGATTTGAAGCATGTGCTGTATATACCAAAGAAAGATTTAATTTAAAAGAAACTCCTAAAGAGATTATTGAAGAATGGTATTCGATGGCTATTGATGCATATACTAATGTGGTTAAAACTAAACCGGGTGTGAAGAAATTTCTTGACTATCTGAGGATACATAATGTTAAGATGGCAATAGCAACAGCGTCAGACAATGCTCTTGTAATTCCTGCTTTGAAAAACAATGGTATTTCAGAATATTTTGAGAATATTACTACCGTAAAAGAAGCTAATAGAGGTAAAGGATTTCCTGATGTTTACGATTTAGCAGCGAATAAGATGGGATTAAACAATACTGAGTGCGCTGTATTTGAAGATATATATGAAGGCATGAAGGGAGCTAAAATGGGAGGATATTTAACAGTAGGAGTATATGAAAAGAGTTGTATTACGTGCGAAGAAAAATTAAGGGAAATGTGTGATATATTTATACATGATTTTTCGGAATGTATTATTAATGATTGTGAAAAAGTTGTGTAATTATTATTATAGAAAAAAGGAATGTAAAAAAATATGAAAAACGTTATAAAAGAACTTGAAAGAAATACTAATTTAGAGATTAATCTTCCTAAATATGGTGAATATATGATGGATTTGTATAATAAGAGGGCATGTGTGGAATTTGCTATGGATTATTATACATTTCAGGGTATGATGCAAGATATGGGAGATAAGAGCGGATATCTATGTGATTTTACTAAGAGATTTAATGATATAGTAGATAATTATGTTTTAAAAGTTAATGTGGATAAAGAGCGTGAAGAGGGAATTGAAAGTATTAACGAACTTAGAGATGAAGTTTTTAAAATTGTAGAGATTTTGACAGCTTATGCTGATATTTTTTCAAGATATGAATATGTTTCAAACAGATGTGAATATTTATATAGAGAGTTTGAAGAAATATCTAATTATACAGATGAAGATTTTACAAGAGAGGTTATGCAATATATATTTGCAGATGAGGATAATTCTGCAATTAATGCTAAGATTAGTGAAATAATTGCGGAATTACCTTTTAGAATGACTAAAAATAAATTTTTAGAACTTTTAAGTGATGGATTAAATGTTTATTCAAAAACTGATAAAGAAACTATTGATGATTTTGTTTATATTTTGAAAACTTCGGGAATGATTAGTATACCGGATGGAATAGAGAAATTTGAAGAATTATATGAAATATATAACGAGATAAGTAAAACTGATTTTTCGAAAATTGATATAGATAAATTTAAAGCATTAGAAGATAAGCTCAGATATTCAGCAGATTTTATTGAGAATGAAACAAATATTTATATGATGCTTCAAGGTTTAATTAATAAAGCTTATGTAATGATTTTAGCTATGCCTTATGTGGACAGGCATGATAAAGAAGTTGAATGCTCTTTTGATATAATTTCAGAGCTTAATAAAAGCTTTTATGATGATGAATATATTACATTGGAAGAAGATATTACAGATAAGTTTATTTACCTTGAAGGAGTACCTGAAAAGCTGCAGATTACAATTCAGTCAAGTGAATTTGAACTTGATGATATAAGAAATAATCATTTATCACTTGTAGAAAGCCTTATGCTTAAAGAAATGTATGTAGGTCTTTTTGTCTCATCAAATCTTTTGGAGGATAGTTTGTTTATTAATTTAACAGACGCTTTGAATGTATTTGATAATAAAGCAGAGATTGTAAATGATTTTGATGTCGAGAAATATTTATCTGAAAAAAGAGATGAATTATTGAAAGATTTTATGGAATTTTTTAAGAATAATAATAAACAACTAAATCGTGCAGTTATGGCACTTATTATTTCAAAGCTTCCTGTTTTCTTTAATAATATTTCTGAAATTCAGGATTATGTATATAATTCATTATCTAATTGTACAAATAAGGCTGAAAAGTATGCTTCAATAGAAATTGTAAAAAGTTTGATGGAGAATTGAGGTTTTATTAATGAAATGGTATAATAAACTTTATATTGGAGAAAATGCCGGTAAAAGAAAGAGAAAAATAATAAATAATATCCGCTTTAATAAACCACAGTTGGGAGTCTATGTAATTACTCTGCCAACGAATGATAAAAATTCTCTTGATATATATCCGTCTAATGTACTTTTACAAAAATATTATAAAAAAAGAGATTTAACAGTTGTTGGAATTGCAGAGGGAAGAGATGAATCGTTAATGCTAATACAGCGTATAATTATGGATTGTTATAATCAGACGGGACAATATTTAGTAAAAGAATTAGTTGGAAATGATATATCAGTCAGGAGAATGTCATATACAAACAGACATTAATTTGTGCTGTTATTGAATTGTTAAAAAAATATAAGGAAGTAATTTGTATGCTACATATATTGCTTACAATTTTAAAAATAATTGGTATTATTTTGCTTGCAATAATAGGATTGGTTTTGTTGATTTGTCTATGTGTGTTGTTTGTTCCTATAAGGTATAGTGCAAGGATAAAATATGATGAAACCGCTAATATTTGCGTAAGAGTCTCATATCTTCTTAGATTAATCAGTATAAAATATGTTTTGAATGGAAAAGATAAGAAAACATCAATAAAAATATTTGGAATAGATATTAACAGATTTAAGAGAAAAAATAAATCTGATAAACAGGCGTTTAATGATGAAGCAGATAATGAAACAGATGATAAAGGAAGCGCTGTTGATATTTTTGAAGAAGTCAAAGAAGATAGATATATTGAAAAGGCAGATGAAGATTTAAAGAAAGCTGCTAAAGAAAATATGAAGGTAAAAGATGAGGATTCGGATAATACTAAATCAGCCGAAAAAGAAAGAATTTCAATATATCAGAGAATTAAGAAAAAAATAATTTCTATAAAGAATAAAATTATATATCGTTTTAAAAGTATTTGTGGTAAAATTAGAAAGGTTATTTCAAAAATAAAGGATTTTAAAGCATTTATAAGTGATGAACACACTAAAAGGGTTTTACTACTGATAAAGGGAGAATTATTCAAGCTTTTAAAATATATAAAACCACATACGGTAAAAGGTTATTTGAATTTTGGATTTGATGACCCTTCTGTTACAGGAAAAGTTCTTGGTGTATATTATGCTATTATGAAGAAGAATCCAAAGAAATTTAGTGTTAATCCTGATTTTGAAAATAAAAGACTTGAGACAGATGTACTTTTTAAAGGGCGAATATGTTTATATTATTTAGTTTATATCATATTGAAAGTGTATTTTAATAAAGATTTTAAGTATGTCTTAAAACAAAAAAATAAGTAATTTATGAAAGGAAAAATAAAGGTGTAAGATATGGCAGAAAAGAATAATTTTGATAGTACGGTTGAATCATTATTTAAAGGAATGGAGAGTTTTATAACTTCAAAAACTGTAGTAGGAGATGCTATAAATTTAGATGGAACTACTGTGCTTCCTTTAATTGATGTTTCTTTCGGGGTAGGTGCAGGTGCATCTAATGACCAGTCTAAAAATAATGGCGGTGGCGGTATGGGAGGAAAAATGTCACCAAGCGCAGTATTAGTAATTAAAGATGGAGAACCAAAGCTTGTTAATATCAAAGAGCAGGATGGTCTTACAAAGGTATTAGATATGGTTCCGGGAATTATTGATAAATTTGCAAAAAAGAAATCAGACGATAATAAAGAAGATTCTGAAGAAATTTCATTAGAAGAACAGGAAATTTCAGTAGATAATTAATGTTAAAACCGCACTCTTTTGCATATTATATACTAATCGAAGAATAACTCGGAATGAGGTATGATATGCGAAGAATATGCGGTTTTATTTTGTTTTGGATAGCGGTTGGAATAGCTATCGGTTTATATATGGGAGTCAGTTTTTGCTCTATTTTATTTATTTTTGTATGTATTTTATTAGGATATAATTTGTTTTGTAATTAAAAGGAACGATTAAGATATGAATGATAAAGAAATTGTAATTAATAATATTAATAAAAATGAGGTTGCGAGATATTTAGGATATAAGGATACTTTGCCGGATGTTTCGATGACTAAAATTATACTGGAGTGTGAACAAAAGCTTAGCAAGCTTATTAAACCGAGATATTGCTATAGAGTGTTTGATGTTAGAGTTATAGAGGAAGGCGTTATGTTAGAAGGGTCAGAGCTGATATTAAAGGGTGAGTCTATTAGCGAACATCTTAAAGAGTGTGAAAAAGCAGTAGTTATGTGTGCAACTTTATCAGGAGAAGTTGATAAAATGCTTAGATATACTGAGCCCGAGAATATGATTTATACAATAGTTACGGATGCACTTGCAAATGTAGCAATTGAGCAGGTTTGTGATGAAGTGGAAAAAATAATTCAGTCAGAGAATGAAGGATATAAATTAACCTGGAGATTTGGTGTTGGATACGGGGATTTCCCTATTACAACTCAAAAGGACTTTTTACATGTATTGGATGCCGGTAAAAGAATAGGAGTATGTGCTACAGAAAGTTCGATTTTAACTCCTAAAAAATCTGTTACATGTGTAATTGGATTATCTAAAAAAGATATTAAGAGTGAAAAATCTTGTGATAATTGTAATTTAAGTGAAACTTGTGAGTATAGAAAAAACGGGACAAGCTGCAATTGATATTTTCAGAAAAAGGAGTAGTAACTACTTATGAAGTTTAGAAATTTATTAAATCAGAAAGAGTATATATTTTTTGATGGTGGTATGGGTACAATGCTTCAGGCAAAAGGAATGAAGATGGGAGCATTGCCTGAAATTCTTAATATTGAAAAGCCTGAATGGATTATTGATGTACATAAGCAGTATATTAATGCAGGTGCAGATGTTATTTATTCTAATACTTTTGGTGCTAATTCATACAAATTAAAGAATTGTAATTATTCAGTTTCAGATATAATTGAGGCAGGAATAAAAAATGCTAAAAAAGCATGTGAAGGAACAGATACACTTGTTGCTTTGGATATAGGAACCATTGGACAGCTTTTAGAGCCGACAGGAACTCTCACATTTGAAGAGGCTTATGAGATATATAAAGAACAGGTTATAGCAGGAAAAGATGCTGATTTGATAGTATTTGAAACACAGACGGATTTATATGAGCTTAAGGCAGCAGTTCTTGCAGCTAAAGAAAATACTAATCTTCCAATTTGTTGTACGATGACTTTTGAAAAAAATCATCGTACATTTACCGGTTGTGGAATATCTAATATGGCGCTAACACTGGAAGGTTTAGGAGTAGATGCGATTGGAATTAACTGTTCGTTAGGACCGGTTGATTTATATCCTGTTATAGAAGAATTATCTAAAATTACTGATTTGCCAATTATTGTTAAACCTAATGCAGGTCTTCCGGACCCTGTAACTAATACTTATGATATTTTGCCAAAAGATTTCGGAAAGCAGATGATGGGATTTGCAAAATATGGTGTAAGTATTTTGGGAGGATGTTGTGGAACTACTCCTGAATATATCAAGGAACTCAAAGAACACTTTACAGGATTAAAGAAGGAAAAAGTAGAAACAGTAAGACAAGCTATGGTTTGTTCAGCGACAGAAACTGTTGTTATAGACCAGCCTAGAATTATTGGTGAGCGAATTAATCCTACAGGAAAGAAGAAATTTAAAGAAGCTCTTTTAAATAATGATATAGATTATATTTTAAATCAGGCTTTGGAACAGACCAAAGCGGGAGCAGAGATTTTAGATGTAAATGTTGGCCTTCCGGGTGTTGATGAAAAGAAAATGATGATTAAGGCTGTAAAAGCTATTCAAAGTATTAATGATGCACCACTTCAGATTGATTCAACAATGCCGGATGTATTAGAGGCAGCACTCAGAGTTTATAATGGAAAAGCAATTGTTAATTCTGTAAATGGAGAACAAAAGTCATTAGATACAGTACTTCCGATTGTAAAGAAATATGGTGCAGCAGTTGTTGGGCTTACGCTTGATGAAAATGGTATTCCTAAGAGTGCAGAAGAGAGATTTAATATTGCAAAGAGAATTTTAGAATCAGCACTATCGTATGGAATTAAGAAAGAAGATGTGTATATTGATTGTCTTACACTTACTGCTTCAGCAGAACAGGACGGAGTTAAAGAAACTTTAATTGCATTAAACAGAGTTAAAAATGAGCTCGGGTTAAAGACAGTTCTTGGAGTATCTAATATTTCATTTGGACTTCCCGGAAGAGAACTTGTAAATCATACATTTTTAGCGATGGCACTTACAAACGGACTGGATTTACCAATAATTAATCCTAATGTGGCTTCTATGTCAGGAACAGTGTTAGCATACAGAGTTTTAATGGGACATGATAAAAATTCAGTTAATTATATAGAGTCATATAATGAATATTTACAATATATGCTTCCTACAAAAGCAGTAGTTAAGCAGGAAGTTAGTAAAGATGAAGAAAAAAGTGATAAAGAAGATACACTTGAGTATGCAATTGAAAATGGTCTTAAGAATGACGGAGCAAGAATTACTAAAGAAATGCTTTCGAAAACTGATTCAATGGATATAATAAATAATCACCTTATTCCGGCACTTGATAAGGTTGGAGCTAAGTTTGAACAGGGAAAACTATTTCTTCCTCAACTAATTATGGCAGCGGATGTAGCTCAATCAGCTTTTAAAGTAATTAAGGATGAAATGAGCAGTTTGGAAAATGAGCCGGTTAATAACGGAAGCATTGTGCTTGCTACCGTAAAAGGAGATATTCACGATATAGGTAAAAATATTGTAAAGGTACTCCTTGAAAATTATGGATTTAATGTTATAGATTTAGGTAAAGATGTAGACTGTCAAAAGGTAGTAGATACTGTAATTGAAAATGATATAAAGTTAGTTGGTCTGTCAGCTTTAATGACTACAACTTTAGTATCTATGGAAGAAACTATTAAGTTATTAAAAAAGAGTGCACCGGATTGCAAGGTTATAGTCGGAGGTGCAGTATTAACACCTGATTATGCTAAGAAGATTGGAGCAGACTTCTATGCTAAGGATGCAAAGGAGTCTGTGGATATTGCGAAATCAGTATTTGGTTGTTAGTAATGTAATAATTTGAACAAAGATGCAATTGTAAAACTAATTGCGAAAGGTTTGTAAATGAAACAGAAAAAGATTATTTTGAATGAAAATAGTGAAACAAATGATATAAGGCTTAATAAGTTTTTAAGTGATGCCGGCGTATGTTCAAGGCGAGAAGCGGACAAGCTTATTGAACAGGGTAAAGTTACTGTAAATGGGGTTAAAGCTGTTATGGGACAAAGAGTCTCTAAGTTGGATGTGGTTATGTGTAATGGAAAAAAAGTTTCATTTGACGAAGAGATGGTCCTTTTACTTCTTAATAAACCTGAAGGAATAGAGTGTACATCAGATAAATCTAATAAAGATAATGTTATAGATTTTATAAACTATCCTAAAAAAGTTTTTTATGTAGGAAGACTTGATAAGAATTCCTGTGGACTTTTGTTATTGACAAATGACGGAGACTTAGCTAATAAAATAGCAAAATCAGTAAATGGACACGAAAAAGAATACATTGTAAAAGTAAATAAAAAAATAACAGACGATTTCATTAGGCAAATGAGTAACGGTGTCGAGATACTTGATACAATTACAAAAAAATGTTTAGTAACCAAGATTGATGACTACACATTTAAGATAATACTGACCCAAGGACTAAATAGACAGATTAGAAGAATGTGTGATGCATTATCATACAAAGTAGTGTACTTGCAAAGAATCAGGATAATGAACTTAAAACTTGGCAACCTAAAACTGGGAACCTATCGAAACGCAACCCCAGAGGAAGTTTCAGGATTGATAAAAATGTTACGATATTAATAATACATACAACCGTCACTAGAATAAAAAATGCGCAGAAAGGAATTAAAACTGTGGAAAGAATAAAAGAACTTACCGACCTTTTAAATAAAGCTTCTAAAGCCTATTATCAAGATGGAAATGAGATAATGTCCAACTTTGAATATGATAAATTATATGACGAATTAGTAGCTTTAGAAAAAGAAACAGGAATTGTTTTGGCAAACAGTCCTACTATTAATGTTGGATATGAAGTACTTAGTGAACTTCCAAAAGAAAAACATGATTCACCAATGCTTTCACTTGATAAGACTAAGGAAGTTAGTGCGTTGGCAGATTTTTTAAATGGGCATGAGGGTGTAATATCATGGAAATTAGATGGTCTTACCGTTGTATTAACTTATAAAGATGGAAAACTATTTAAGGCAGTAACAAGAGGTAATGGAGAAGTTGGTGAAGTAATTACCAATAATGCAAAGGTATTTAAAAATATTCCGCTTTCAATTCCTTATAAAAGCGAACTTGTTATCAGAGGTGAAGCAGTAATAAAATACTCTGATTTTGAAAATATAAATGAAGAGATAGAAGATGTAAGTGCAAAATATAAAAATCCGAGAAATTTGTGTTCTGGTTCAGTAAGACAACTTAATAATCAGATTACTGCCGAGAGAAATGTAAACTTTTTTGCGTTTGCGCTTATTAAAGCAGATGGAGTAGAATTTGAAAATTCGGTATTAAAGCAGATGAAATGGCTTAGTGAACAAGGCTTTGAAGTTGTTGAACATTACCTTGTTAATTCGGAAAATATTGAAAAGAAAGTTGAATATTTTTCAGAAGCTATAAAAATAAATGATTTCCCATCTGATGGACTTGTACTTGTGTTTGATGATATTGAGTATGGTTTATCTCTTGGGAGGACTGCAAAATTTCCTCGTAATGGTATAGCATTTAAATGGAAAGATGAAACTGCAAAAACCACACTTAAAGAAATCTTTTGGAGCGCATCAAGAACAGGTCTGATTAATCCGGTCGCAATTTTTGAACCGGTTGAACTTGAGGGAACAACTGTTACAAGAGCAAGCATTCACAATGTAAGCATTTGTGAAGGACTTGAGCTCGGAATTGGTGATGAAATTGAAGTGTTTAAGGCAAATATGATTATTCCACAAATAGCTTCTAATATTACTAAGAGTGGATTTAAGTCAGTGCCTGAAAAATGTCCTGTATGTGGAGAAAATACTGTAATTAAAGAAGATAATGGATTTAAATTTTTATATTGCGTAAATAAAGGTTGTCCTGCTAAAGAAATTAAGAAGTATACTCATTTCGTAGGAAGAAATGCAATGAATATTGATGGTATGTCTGAGGAAACTCTTGAAAAATTTGTAGATAGCGGATATATAAAAGAATTTGCAGACATTTATAAGCTTAACAGATATGAAGATGAGATTGTAAACACTAAGGGATTTGGAAGAAAATCGTTTGATAATTTTATAAATGCAATAGATAATTCAAGAGAAACTGAGTGTTATAGAATTATTTTCGGTCTTGGAATTGCAGGTATAGGTCAGACTAATGCCAAGATGTTATGTAATGCATTTGATAATGATTTGAATAAGCTAATAAATGCGAATAAAGAAGAGTTGATGAATGTTGAAGGTGTTGGTGAAGTTATTGCAGACGCATTTATAAATTATTTTAAAGATGAAAAAAATCTTTTAGAATATAATAATCTTTTAAATGAATTAAAGATTAAAAAAGAAGAAGTAGGAGAAACAAAAGTTAATGAAAATGTCATAGGTAAAACCTTTGTAATTACAGGTTCGGTTAATCATTTTGCTAATAGAAATGAATTAAAAGATCTTATTGAGAAGATGGGTGGAAAGGTTACCGGCTCAGTTACAAAGAATACTGATTATTTAATAAATAATGATTCAATGTCATCATCTTCTAAGAATAAGAAAGCTAAAGAACTTTCTGTAAGTATAATAACAGAAGAAGAATTTTTAAAGCTTGCAGATATTGAAAGATAGTAAGATTTATATTATAATCAATGAAGTTTTGAAAAAATACAGAAAAGAGGCGAAATTATGCCAATTAAGGTTAAAGCAGAATTACCTGCTAAAGCAGTAATTGAGAGTGAAAATATATTTATAATGGATGAGACAAGAGCAATCAAGCAGGATATCAGACCGCTTGAAATAGCTATTTTAAATCTTATGCCATTAAAACATGAGACTGAGATACAGTTACTTCGAGCATTATCGAATACACCATTACAGGTTAATGTTACATTTGTTCACATAGCTTCACATGTATCAAAGAATACACCGGCAAGTCACTTGAATCAGTTTTACAGTACATTTGATGAAATAAAGAACAAGAAATTTGATGGTTTTATAATTACAGGTGCACCACTTGATGATTATGCATTTGAAGAAGTTACGTATTGGGAAGAAATGAAAGAGATAATGGAATTCACAAAGACACATGTGACTTCAACACTTCATATATGTTGGGGGGCCTTAGCCGGAATGTATTATCATTATGGCGTAAATATCAGAAGATGTGGGCAGAAACGCTTTGGTATATATGAGCATGAGGTTATTCATAGAAGAGTACCTTTAATGCGTGGTTTTGATGATGTATTTTTAGCACCACATTCCAGACATATTGAGTCTTCGTTTGAACAGATTAAGGCTAATGACAAGCTTACAGTATTAGCAGAGTCTGAGGAAGCCGGTCCGTTGGTTGTAATAGCGGAAGAAGGTAAGCAGATATTCCTTACAGGACATCCTGAATATGACAGAATGACACTTGATATTGAGTATAAGAGAGATTTAGGAAAAGGTCTTCCTATTCAAGTTCCTTATAATTATTATAAAGATGATAATCCTGAAAATGCACCACTCCTTACTTGGAGAGCGCATGCTAATGCGTTATATACGAATTGGCTCAATTATTATGTATATCAGGTTACTCCTTATGAGTTGTAGGGGAAGGGCTTGAAATAGCGTGTTTTTAAGGGTTAAGCAAAAAAAGCAAAATATACTATTAGTATGAGAAAAGATATATTTGTAGATTAAGGATTTATGGGCATATCGGATATAAAAGATATAGAGTATGACTATTTTTACTCTTGTAGTATAATGCTAAATAAATCGTTTTATTTAACGATGAATATATATGTCAGTTGTTGCAATGTCAACCACAAGATTTGATGGAATGAAAAGTTGACATAAATCCCGAATTGGTATATAAGAATAGAGTTTAAGGATTAATATTGTAGATTTGGAGGTGTGCTTTATGACATCGATTAGAAAAGAAGCTATTGAAATGTTGGAAAGGGTACCGGAAGATAAATTAAGTTTCGTAATTCAGATTATGCGCGGTGTAAATGGTCTTATTGGAGATGTTGATAATTCTGAAAAAAATGTTATTAATCTTGACCAATTTGTTATGCCATCAACGGAACGAGGACAGGATGCAGATTCTTATATAAGGGAGTTGAGAGATAATGACACAAATGATAAGCAATTGAGACAAGAGAAAGAACTTCCTTGTATGACTATGGATGATTTGATATAGAGAAAATGCTACCACTACATTACGTTTTAATATAATGTGTCGTAGCATTTTTTGTTTACACAAATAAAATATTAACCTAATTGAAAAATCTTCTTTCTAAAAATCACACAATACCAAATTGTATATATACAAAAATGACAACCAATCTTTATAATTTTATTTCCAACACAACTAAGAACCAAATTGGCGAAATTAGATATAAAAAGTGTTGTCACTACACTTAAAATCAGAGTATAAATTATTGAAGCAGAAATTTTAATCTTCGTTTTAGTGTACACAAACAAAATACTTGAATTAATAAAATTTCCAATTATAAAGGCATAAATAAATCCCAAAACACCATATTTAGGAATTACCGTAACAATCAAAAATATCTGTATAACAGAGGTTATAATATTTATCAAAAAAGTAATACCTGTATGACCAAGTCCGTTAATTATACTTGTAAGTATAGCGGAAATATAGATAAATGGGCATATTAACCCGAGTAGCGAAACATATTTTCCGACATCATTACTATTTAATAATAGCTCTCCTATTACATTTCCATAATTATAAAATATAGTAGAACAAAAAACTCCAAAGATAATACACAGTTCAATGCTTTTGTTAGTGGCAAAATTGATTTTTGAATTATTTTTTCTGCTGTTTGCTTCTGAAATTGTTGGTAAAATCATAAGACAAAATGAATGAATTATTGCACTTGGAAAAAATACCAAAGGTATCACAATACCTGTTACAATTCCATATACACCAAGTGATTCAGAGTTAGTAAGTCCATAAATAATAAGCATATTGGGTATTAAAATATTTTGAAAACTTTGTAGTATACTTGATAAAAGCCTGTTTAAAGATAAGGGTGTGCTAAGAGAAAGTATTTTTTTTATGTTTGATTTGTTTATATCTTCAGGATTTAATGAAACTTTTGATTTTCTTAGCATAAGCAAACAATAAATAGTAGCAGATGTCTCACCTATTACAGTTCCGGTTATTACGTATGAAGGCGTAATTCTGTAATTGTACATATCTGCAATAAAGATAAAAATACATATGCTGAGTACACGAACAATTTGCTCGACGATTTGTGAAATGGCAGGTATTTTAGTATTTCTATGTCCCAGATAATAGCCATAAATACAATAATGTATACTGGAAATTGGAATTGATATTGACATGATTTTCAGTAAAACATTACATCTTGGTTCTAAAATATATCTGTTACTTATTATTTTAGAAAAACTAAAAGTAAAAAACATTACTATAATCGAGATTAAAAAAGAAATAAAGACTCCGTTTATAAAATATGTATTTTTTGAATTATCTTTATAAATTTTACTTTCTGCGGTCAGTTTTGAAATTGCATTTTCAAATCCAAAACCACAAATTGAACAGCAGATTATTTGAATTGGAAAAATTAATTGAATAATTCCTAAAGCCTCTGCACCTATTTTACCTGTTAAGAATATTCTAAATAAAAAGCCTATTATACGACTAATAAAAGATGAAAGGGTAAGAATAAAAGTTCCTTTGATTATTTTGTTGCCGGTTATTGTGGAAATATTCATACTAAATATTTTCCCTTTTTTATTATTTATATGAAATTTAGTTATAGGATATGAGGTGTATATGAATAAAAATATTATTTATCTTGATAATGCAGCTACTACAAGAACTGACCCGCGTGTAGTAAACGAAATGCTTAAATATTTTGATATACTGTATGGAAATCCTTCAAGTGTATATGAGTTTGCAGGTAAAAGTAAGGAAGCTATAGAAAAATCAAGACATATAATTGCAAAATCTATTAATGCAAAAGATACGGAAATATATTTTACATCAGGAGGAACAGAGTCAGATAATTGGGCACTGCGAGGAACAGCTAAGGCATATAAAGATAGAGGAAGACATATTATTACAAGCAAAATTGAGCATAAGGCAATTTTAAATACAGCTAAAAATATAGAAGATATTGGATTTGAAGTTTCCTATATTGACGTTAATGAATATGGTGTGTTAAAATTGCAAGGATTAAAAGATAGTATTAGAAATGATACAATTTTAATATCTGTTATGATGGCTAATAACGAAGTTGGTACGATAGAACCGTATGAAAATATTGCCGATATTGCTAAAATGAAAAATATAATTTTTCATACAGATGCTGTGCAATGTTATGGTCATATTCCTATAAATGTAAAAAAATCAGGTATAGATTTACTTAGTGCAAGTGCTCATAAGTTTAATGGTCCAAAGGGAATAGGTTTTTTGTATATTAGTGATGATATAAAGAAAGAGCCTATGATGTTTGGAGGAGGACAGGAAAATGGTATGCGTTCGGGTACTCAAAATGTGCCATCAATAGTCGGAATGGCTATGGCTGCTCGTATTGCACATGAAAATATTGAAAAAAGAATGAAAACAGAGAAGTATCTCAGGGATTATTTTATAGACAGGGTATTAAGAGAAATTCCATTTGCAAGGCTTAATGGTGATAAAGAGTTAAGACTTCCGGGGAATGTTAATTTTTCTTTTGAGTATGTTAATAATACGGAACTCATTGCTTTGCTTGATTCTGTAGGTATATGTGCTTCGGGTGGTTCGGCATGCTCAGCATCAAAAAATAGTCCATCTCATGTTTTAGTTGCAATGGGATTAACAAAAAATCTTGCTAATTCAGCTATAAGATTTACATTTAGCCATAATAATACTAAAAATGAAATTGATTATACGGTAAATTGTTTAAAGTATTTTATTAATAATATTAGAAAAAGTTGATTTGTTTTTATGGATGAAAGGATTAGTACGAATATGACTAATAACGCAAAAAAAAGAGTAGTAGTTGGTATGTCGGGTGGAGTTGATTCTTCGGTTGCAGCATATCTTCTTAAAGAACAGGGTTATGAAGTAATTGGCGTGACAATGCAGATTTGGCAAAAAGAATTTGATGTATCTGCTACTAGCAGTTGTTGTGGTATTTCAGCTATAGAGGATGCATCAAAGGTTGCTAAGACTCTTGGGATTGAATATCATGTTGTTAATTTTCATAATGAATTTGAAAATACGGTTATAAAGAATTTTATAGAGGAGTATGCAGCAGGCAGAACACCTAATCCTTGTGTTTTGTGTAATAGGTGCATTAAATGGGAAAGTCTGATTAGAAAAGCCGATGAACTTAACGCTGATTATGTTGCTACAGGTCATTATGCACGAATAGAGAGACTGGAAAACGGAAGATATTCAATAAAAAATTCCATAACAGCGGATAAAGACCAAACCTATGCCTTATATAATCTTACCCAGGAACAGCTCAAAAGAACTTTAATGCCTGTGGGTGAATATACAAAAGATGAAGTTAGAAAGATGGCTGAAAAGTTAGGGCTTGATGTGGCAAACAAACCTGACAGCATGGATATTTGTTTTGTTCCGGATAATGATTATTCGAGTTATATAAAGAAGAATTCTGATATAAAAGTAGAAGAAGGAAATTTTGTTGACGTTAATGGAAATGTAATTGGAAAGCACAAAGGAATAATTCATTATACTATTGGTCAGAGAAAAGGATTAAATCTTGCTATGGGACATCCTGTATTTGTAAAAGAGATAAGAGTAGATACAAATGAGGTTGTCATTGGTGAAAATAGTGATATAATGAAAAAGATTGTTTTGGCTGACCGAATAAATTATATGGCAGAAGCAGAGATTGATGAAAATAAAGAGTATATTGCGAAAATAAGATATAATCATAAAGGTTCAAAGTGTCGTTTGAAAAAGGAAGAAGATAAATTGGTGTGTGTTTTTGATGATTACGTAAGAGCGGTAACACCGGGACAGGCGTTGGTAGTGTATATAGATGAATATGTTGCACTTGGAGGAACAATACTTAGGGATTTGGATTGATATCTTAAAAGCAAAAGTAGTTTTAGAAGTGAGGAAAAATTTATTAAAATGAGTAATGAGAAAAAAGAAAAAAATAAGAAAGATAAAAAGAAGAAAGAATTTGGATTTAAGAAGCTTAAAAGAAAGATAATTAGTTTTTCAAAATTATTAATTGCTTGTTTGACATACAAGATTTTTTTACTAATAATTGCGGTATGTATTTGCTTGGCAATATTTTCGAATTACAAGTCAGATGTACAGAAAAAAATAAATTCCAGTGCTAAGAAAAATATAACATCATTAGTAGATGAAAGTTTAGAAAAGATTAATTTGAAAATTAATGATGAATTTACGGTTTTGAATACATTGGCAGTGATTTATAACTGTAATGAAGAGGAAAATATTGCAGAAATAGAGAATTATTATAGTGAAATTCTGGAAGTGCACAGTTTTGTGGGAATTAATCTTTTGACAAAAGATAAAGAAAGCATAGTTTCACTTGGTACAAACGTAGAGTTCAATGCGGAGGATTTTTATAAAGAAATATTAGAGGGCGAAAAAGCTATATCACCTGCTGTTTTTGATGAAGTAAATAAAGAGGAATATATATATCTTGGAGTACCGGTTTATGAAAATGATAAGGTTATAGGTATTCTTTCGTGTAATTATAAAATAGATGATATAACTGAAATTATAGATACATCATCTTTTGGGAAGTTTGGTACAACTTTTATCTCGCAAGAAGATGGTGTGTTAGTGGCAAGACCGGAAAATGTGAAAAATAATACAAATTTATTTGAATTATTAGATACAATTGATATCGATAATGATGATTCAATTAAAAAGTTAAAGAAAAATATAAAAAAAGGAAATTCAGGAATAATTACATATGGTGAAGGAAAACATAAAAGGTATATTTGTTATGATGTGATTCCGGGAACGGACTGGTATGCAGTATCAATTGTTTCAGCAGATGTTATTAATCCACTTGCAGATAAGGTTGCTAAATTAGCTGTGTCATTATCAATGAGTATTTCGTTTGTGTTTATAATATACATAATCATTACTCTTGGAATAGACATACAGATGTTAAGAAAAAAGAGAAACGAAGAAAGAAATAACGTTTCATAGAAATGTATTTAAAAGTCAAATAAATAAGCACATTATTGTGAATGGTTTTATGACACAATAGTGTGCTTGTTATAATTTCATGAAATATAAAGTTTTTTAATTAACAAAATTTATAGTTTTGAAAAGCTAGGAGTTCTCTTTGTGAAATTACAATAATATTTAAATCCGCAATCTATAAGTATATCATTAATTAAATTAAAACTGTGTGAAATATCTTTTGGATTATGTGCATCAGAACCTATAGTTATAATCTCTCCTCCTAATTCTTTATATCTTTTTATTATTTCAACACATGGATTAGGAAATGGAAGACCATAGCGTAAGCTTCCTGAATTAATTTCGATTCCTTTATTCATTGAAATTATTTTTGATAAAATATTATCAATTATATCTTTAAATTTGTTGTAAGAATAAAACTTATGTTGATTTGGAGCATATCTCACAACATAATCCAAATGCCCATATACATCGAAATTATTACATACATCTAAGTTTCTAAGTATGGATTCAAAATATTCTAAAAAAGCTTCCTCATCGGATTTTCCTTTGAAGTAATCAGGATAATATGGGTCAAATCCATTAATAAGATGCGAAGAACCAATCACGAAATCAAAATCTTCTGATGATAAAAATGAATCAATTTTATCTTTTTTGTCCGGTTCTAATCCCATTTCAATACCTGTTTTAATAATAATTTGATTTTTACTTTTAAAAGAAATTTCTTGAATTTTTTTAAAATAATTATGTGCGTCTATTTCGTATAAAATATCATCAGCAATAAATCCAAAATCTTGATGGTCAGTTATACAAATTTCTTTTAGCCCTTTTTTTATTGCAGAATCTACAACTTGTTCAGGTATAAATACACAGTCACCTGAAAAAGAAGTATGTATATGATAATCGGAATAAATCATAATAAGTTCTCTCTTTCATAAAAATATATAGTACTTGTAAATCTTGATTTTATTGGAATTTACAAGGTTTTATATTAACATAAATAGTGTAATTTTTCTATTGTTTATGTGTGAATTTTAAAAAGATGGTTATAATAACTAAATGTCGAATATATTATTCGGAAAATTTAGCTAAAAATGTGCTTGAAATTTTGGTACAAATTAGGTACAATACACCTAGGTTAAATTTTGGAAATGGACTTTTTGTATGTTCGTAACGTCAAAAATTTAACAATCTTTCAAAAAAATAATTTTTAAAACTTTAGGAGGAACTAAAAAATGGCAGTAAGAGTTGCAATTAATGGTTTCGGCCGTATTGGTCGTCTTGCATTCAGACAGATGTTTGGAGCAGAAGGATATGAAGTAGTAGCTATCAATGACTTAACAAGTCCTAAGATGTTAGCACACTTATTAAAGTATGATTCATCACAGGGTTCTTATGAAAAGAAGGACACAGTTGTTGCTGGTGAAGATTCTATCACAGTTGATGGAAAGACAATCAAAATTTATGCAGAAGCAGATGCAAGCAAACTTCCTTGGGGAGAATTAAAAGTAGACGTTGTACTTGAGTGTACAGGTTTCTATGTATCAAAAGAAAAATCACAGGCTCATATCAATGCAGGTGCTAGAAAAGTAGTTATCTCAGCTCCAGCTGGTAATGACCTTCCAACAATCGTATATAATGTTAACCATGAAACATTAACAGCAGAAGATACAATCATCTCTGCAGCTTCATGTACAACAAACTGTTTAGCACCTATGGCTAAAGCATTAAATGATTTAGCTCCAATTCAGAGTGGTATCATGACAACAATTCATGCATACACAGGTGATCAGATGATTCTTGATGGACCACAGAGAAAAGGTGATTTAAGAAGATCTAGAGCAGGTGCTGTAAATATCGTGCCTAACTCAACAGGTGCTGCAAAAGCTATCGGATTAGTTATCCCAGAATTAAATGGAAAATTAATCGGTGCTGCACAGCGTGTACCTACTCCAACAGGTTCTACAACAATCTTAATAGCAGTTGTTAAAGGAAATGTTACAAAAGAACAGATTAACGATGCTATGAAGGCTGCTGCTAATGAATCATACGGATACAATGATGAAGAAATCGTTTCTAGCGATATCGTAGGAATGAGATTTGGTTCATTATTTGATGCTACACAGACAATGGTATCTCCAATGGAAGATGGAAATACACAGGTTCAGGTAGTTTCATGGTATGATAATGAAAACAGCTACACAAGCCAGATGGTTAGAACAATTAAATACTTCTCAGAATTAGCTTAATTTTGAATATTTAAATTCTAGGCGGGTTCGGTCTTTTGGTCGGACTCGCTTTTTGGTAAATATGTATTTGTTCAGAGTCATGCAGCTTTTATAAAATAGGATTTTATGCTTTCATAAAAAAGCCTATTTTATGAAAGCTATATGGCGGATACGCCACAGCGAGGAAACACGTAGTGTTTTCGAGCTGGGCTCTGAACAGTTATAAAATAATATAATTTTGAAAGGAGCAGAATTATGCTTAATAAGAAATCAGTTGATGATATTAATGTAAAAGGAAAAAAAGTTTTAGTTAGATGTGACTTTAATGTACCACTTGATGCTGAATTAAACATCACAGATGAGAACAGATTAGTTGCAGCTCTTCCAACAATCAATAAATTAATTGCTGACGGAGGAAAAGTTATCCTTTGCTCACATTTAGGAAAGCCAAAGGGAGAGCCAAAACCTGAATTATCTTTAGCACCTGTTGCAAAGAGATTATCAGAACTTTTAGGTAAAGAAGTAAAATTTGCTGCTGACGCTAACGTTGTTGGAGATAATGCAAAAGCTGCAGTAGAAGCTATGAATGAAGGAGATGTAGTTCTTCTTGAAAATACACGTTATCGTGCAGAAGAGACAAAGAATGGTGAAGAATTCAGTAAAGATCTTGCTAGTCTTTGTGACGTATTTGTAAATGATGCATTTGGTACAGCTCATAGAGCACACTGTTCAAATGTTGGTGTTACACAGTTTGTTGATACAGCTGTTGTAGGTTACTTAATGCAGAAAGAAATTGATTTCCTTGGTAATGCAGTAAATAATCCTGTAAGACCATTTGTTGCTATCCTTGGTGGTGCAAAAGTTTCTTCTAAGATTCCTGTAATCGAGAATCTTTTAAATAAAGTAGATACACTTATCATTGGTGGTGGTATGGCTTATACATTTATGGCAGCTCATGGTGAGCCTGTAGGTAAGTCTTTACTTGAAGAAGATTATAAACAGTATGCACTTGATATGGAAAAGAAAGCTGAAGAAAAAGGCGTTAAATTATTAATTCCTATCGATACAGTAGTAGCAGATGATTTCTCTAATGATGCTAACTTTAAAGTTGTTGAAAGAGGCGGAATTCCTGAAGATATGGAAGGTCTTGATATCGGACCAAAGACAAGAGAATTATTCTCAGATGCAATCAAAGGTGCTAAGACAGTTGTTTGGAATGGTCCTATGGGATGTTTCGAAATGCCTAACTTTGCTAATGGTACTGTAGCAGTTGCTAAAGCATTAGCTGAATTAGAAGATGCTACAACAATTATCGGTGGTGGTGATTCAGCTGCAGCAGTTAACAACTTAGGATTCGGTGACAAGATGACACACATCTCAACAGGTGGTGGTGCTTCCCTTGAATTCCTTGAAGGTAAGGAATTACCAGGCGTTGCCGCAGCAAACGATAAGTAGGTCAGAGAAAAATTACAACTGCGGCAACGCCTTGGTTGCCCGCAGCAAACGACAAATAATAAATTTATATCTATAAGGAGAATTGATATGCGTAAGAAAATTATCGCAGGCAACTGGAAAATGAACAAAACTCCTAGTGAAGCAGTTGCTTTAATTAATGAATTAAAACCATTAGTTGCTAACGAAGACGTAGATGTAGTGTTCTGCGTACCTGCAATTGATATTATTCCTGCACTTGAAGCAGTAAAAGGTTCAAATATTGAAATTGGTGCAGAAAATATGTACTACGAAGAAAGTGGTGCATATACAGGTGAAATTGCACCTAATATGCTTACAGATGTTGGTGTTAAATATGTTATCATCGGACATTCTGAAAGAAGAGAATATTTTGCTGAAACAGATGAAACAGTTAATAAGAAAGTTCTTAAAGCATTTGAACATGGCATCACACCAATTATTTGTTGTGGAGAATCATTAACTCAGAGAGAACAGGGCATCACAATTGACTGGATTCGTCAGCAGATTAAGATTGCATTCTTAAATGTTACAGCAGACCAGGCTAAAAAAGCAGTTATAGCTTATGAGCCAATTTGGGCAATTGGAACAGGTAAGACAGCAACTTCTGAACAGGCTGAAGAAGTATGTGCAGCTATTCGTGCTTGTATAGCTGAAGTGTATGATGATGCTACAGCAGAAGAAATTCGTATTCAGTATGGTGGTTCAGTAGGTGCAAACAATGCAGCTGAATTATTTGCAAAACCAAACATTGATGGAGGTCTTGTTGGTGGAGCATCTCTTAAAGCAGATTTTGGAAAGATTGTTAATTATAATAAATAATATATTAAATAATATTATGTAAGGATATTATTTAGAAGATATAAAGAAAAAGCTATTCGATTTAGTGATAACTAATTGAATAGCTTTTTTATTTGTGTTATACTGAGCATTGTATAACGTCGAAAATACAAGAGGGATTATTTTATATAATAAATTTAATATGGATATAGTTAAATAATAGTACAAGGAGATATGACATGAAAGATTTAGTTGAAAAGTTGTTAGAAATAGGTGGTTCTAAGGTCATGATACCGGAAACTGTTCCTGAAAGAATCAGAGATTTAGGACATTTATACGATTCTAGTGAGGTGTTAATTCCAAAGGGAGGAACATCGCATTATTTTAAAACTCATGAAAATGAAGTTAGAGTGATGTGGGGATTTGTTTTGGAAGATGATACATGGGAAATGCATAGTTGGTTGCTAAGAATAGATACAGGTGAGATAATAGATAACAAATTTTATGATTATTATTATGGTTTTGTGAAATAATGAGCAAACTACAGATAAAGCTTTTGAATGTATTTTAATTGACTGAAGTTTGAAATAATGCTATATTATCTAAGGAAAATTATAAAATTAATAAATGTTATATAGAAGGAGATAGAAAAATGAATAAAAAGCCAGTAGTATTAATGATACTTGATGGATATGGACTTAATGAAAATGCAAAAGGTAATGCTGTTGTAACAGGTAATACACCGGTGATGGATTCTCTTATGAAGGAATATCCATTTGTTAAAGGATATGCAAGTGGAATGGCAGTAGGACTTCCTGACGGACAGATGGGTAACTCTGAAGTAGGACATCTTAATATGGGTGCTGGTAGAATTGTATATCAGGAACTTACAAGAATTACAAAAGCTATTCAGGATGGAGATTTCTTTGAAAATGAAGGTTTAATGGAAGCTATTAATAATGCAAAAGAAAACAATTCTGCACTTCATTTATTTGGGCTTTTATCAGATGGTGGTGTACACAGTCATAATACTCATTTATATGGACTTCTTGAATTGGCTAAGAGAAATGGTATTGATAAAGTTTATGTACATGCTTTCTTAGATGGTAGAGATACAGCACCTACATCAGGTAAAGGATTTATGGAAGAATTAGTAGAGAAAATGAATGAAATTGGTGTTGGCGAAGTTGCTACAGTCATCGGACGTTATTATGTAATGGATAGAGATAACAGATGGGATAGAGTTGAATCTGCTTATAAAGCTATGACATTAGGAGAAGGTGTATTAGCAGATGATCCGGTTAAGGCAATTTCTGATTCTTATGAAGAAGGTGTTAATGATGAGTTTGTTAAGCCTACAGTAATTACAAAAGATGGTGTGGCTGTTGCTAAAGTGTCAGCTAAGGATTCTGTAATTTTCTTTAACTTTAGACCGGACAGAGCAAGAGAGATTACAAGAGCATTCTGTGCAGATGATTTTGATGGATTTACAAGAGATGGAAGAATTGATACTAAATATGTATGTTTCACTGAGTATGATGTGACAATTCCTAATAAATCAGTTGCTTTCCATAAAGTTACTTTAGATAATACATTTGGACAGTTTCTTGCAGCAAATGGTAAGAAGCAGGCAAGAATTGCAGAAACAGAAAAATATGCACATGTTACATTCTTCTTCAATGGTGGTGTAGAAGAACCAAATGAAGGTGAAGACAGAATACTTGTAAATTCTCCAAAGGTTGCAACTTATGATTTAAAACCTGAGATGAGTGCTTATGAAGTATGTGATAAACTTGTTGAAGCAATTAAATCTGATAAATATGATGTTATTATAATCAACTTTGCTAACCCTGATATGGTTGGTCATACAGGAATTGAAGAAGCTGCAATTAAGGCAGTTGAAGCAGTTGATGAATGTGTAGGAAAAGCAGTAGAAGCAATTAAAGAAGTAGGTGGAGCAATGTTTATTTGTGCAGACCATGGTAATGCGGAACAGCTTATAGACTATGAAACAGGTGAAAGCTTTACAGCACATACAACTAATCCTGTACCATTTATACTTGTTAATGCAGATCCTTCGTATAAATTAAAAGAAGGTGGATGTCTTGCAGACATTGCACCTACATTAATTGAATTAATGGGAATGGAGAAACCTGTAGAGATGACAGGAGAGTCGTTGATTATTAAATAAATAAAGTGATTTGGCACGAGAAAGTCCAATAGATTTTCTCGTGCATTTCTTCGTAAAAAGATTTAAAATTTACAACGAAAAGGAGGAATATTATAAATGATAATGCGTTTTATTCAGGGATTCTGTATGGCTTTGGCTGATAGTGTTCCGGGTGTTAGTGGTGGAACTATAGCGTTTTTATTAGGATTTTATGATGATTTTATTAGTTCTTTAAATAATATTGTAAGTAAAGATAAAGACAAAAGAAAAACAGCATTTATTTTTTTGGTTAAGATTGGTATAGGCTGGGTAATTGGATTTCTTATGGCTATTCTTTTTATTACTTCAGTATTTGAAAGTCATATATATCAAATTAGTTCATTGTTTATCGGCTTTATTTTATTTGCTATTCCGATTATAGTTACAGAAGAAAAGGAATGTCTAAAAAAACTGATTAATTCAATATTTATATTATTTGGTGGAGCTATTGTTGTAGCTATAACTTATTTTTCAAATGAATCAATATTATCAGGTGGAGTTGATTTGAGTGTTGGAGAAGTAAGTGTAGGAATATTGGTGTTTTTATTTTTTGCAGGAATGATAGCAATTTCAGCTATGGTGTTGCCTGGAATTTCGGGCTCGACAATACTTATGATTTTTGGTCTTTATATTCCAATAACTACTGCAATAAAGGATGTATTACATCTTAAACTTGAATATGTTCCGGCACTTATTGTGTTTGGCATTGGGATTGTTATAGGAGCGCTTCTTGTAGTGAAAGGTATTAAGAAGATGCTCGAAAAGTTTAGAAGTCAGACAGTGTATTTTATAATTGGTTTAATGCTTGGGTCTATATATTCGATTGCTATGGGTCCGACTACATTAAAAGACAGTGATGGAATTAATAAAAATCTTGAGATGCTTTCTTTAAATAATTTTAGTTGGTTGTTCTTTATTATTGGCGGTGTAGTAATATTTGGTTTACAGGCACTGAAAGTATTTATGGAAAAGAAAGAAGAAAAATAGAAAAAATAAAACTCCGATTGTATTAAATATCGGAGTTTTTAATTTTTAAGTTAATCTTATATTATTTTGCAGAAGTTGTTTCTTCTTCGGTTGAATCATCAGATTCGGCTTTGTCTGAAGATGTTGCTTCACTGGAAGTTTCTTCTTCGGCATCAGCGTAGGCTGTCCATACACTTGATACTTCTTCTTCTGAAAGAGCATATGTAACAGGTTCTGTGGAAACTTTATCTTCTTTAAACCATTTAAAATACGCTGAAACTACAATGAAAGCCACTAAAGCAAGTGAAACGATAGCAAATGCAAACTTTTGAAGAGCAGCAACTCTTTTTTGTTTAGCAATAATCTTCTTTCTGTTTGCTTTATCTTTTTTATATTTGTCTACTTTTGCCTGACTCATAATTAATAATCCTTTCTTTTTTGTTTCTTATTTGAAAACAATAACTTTTTATATTATATAACAAAAGTTAAAAATAATAAATATAAATTTTTAAAAAAATATAAAAAATTTATTATTTCATCTTGTATTAAGTTGCAAAGTAATTAGAATGAGGATTGTTTATTAATATATATCTTATTTGTCTATGAATACTTGGACATAATTCATAATGAAAAGGTTTTTTTCGTTGACATTATTGTAAAAATATACTATTATAGTTTTTATAAAAATCTATAGAAATGGGGCACGTGTGATGATAAAAAGTTTTGTACAGATTTTAAATATTGGTTTTGGTATTATTAATAATACTCAGCCTGTGGATGATACTAATCCTGAGGTTATTATGGAAAAAGTATTATCAATGGATGATCCTGCAAGAGATATCAGAATTATAGGTTTTAGAACTTATGAGATGGATACAGATACAGGAGTGATGAGTAACCAAAGCGGTATTTATTACTTGGAAGGTGAGGAATTTACATATCCTAAGGTTGATGCTGAGATTACAGCATATATGAAGAATGCAGGAATTGAGTATGAAAAGGGTCAGCAACTTATTAAGGTTAAGAAACCTAATGTATTGGTTTATCCTTTTAATGCTAATGATAAGATTCTTGATACAGCTTCGGTTCTTATTAAGATGAAAGTTAAGAAAGAACATGAACGTAGAGCAAGACTTGAAGAAGAGATTGTTACATATAAGAATAATCTTGTTGCAGAACTTAAGAAAGCAGCTGAATATATTGAGAATAATCAGTTTAATACAATTCCTCTTGTTGATACAGGTGAGAATGCTAAGGCTCTTAATTTATTAGGAGACAAGGGTAACTTCCAGAAGCATATCGAACATATGAGAAATATTCGTGTTGAGATAATGGCTATTGATAAGTTCTTAAGAGAAAATCAGTTGTAATATATTGATAAAACGGCGATATTGGGGATACCTGGTATCGCCTTCTTAAATTTTAAACAAAATATAAACATAAGAATTGTTATAGTGATTTTGTTTAAATTTTGATTATATATAAATAAAGAAAAGAGTTATATTGTAATATGGGTAATAAAAAAAGAGATATTGATGAAACTATAAGAATATTTGCACCACCTTTTGTATATTATTTGATTTCTTTGTTTGTTCAGGGAATAGCCTTTGTAGTGTTATTTATTAAGGAAGCTCGTAAGGTAAATGCAGAATATTCTGCTTTTGAAGCATCTAATAGTTTTATGGAAAAATTATTAAATAATATCGAGAGTAATTCTTACATAATAGTTTTTGTTACTGCGTTAATTGGAATGATATTCTTTGGCAGGATTTTCTATAAAGATTGTAAAAATGCTAAAGATTTTGATATATTTACTTGGAGAAATAAATTAAAAATTAATGATGTAGTTATAATTATAGTTTTTGCTATGTGTATTGGAACAGGGATTAGCAGATTTGTTATGTTACTACCAATAGATAATATTATAGGTAGCTATGCAGATGTTAGTAATAATTTGATTAAGGGTAATTTGATATTTCAAATAATTTCTATTGGGATTTTTGTACCAATAACAGAAGAAATAGTGTATAGAGGGTTATTGTATAAAAGATTAAAAATGGTTACAAATGTAAAAATATCATCTATCATAACATCTTTAATGTTTGGTTTCTTTCATTTTAATTTGGTGCAGGGAATTTATACATTTTTATTGTCGTTTGTTTTGATTTATGTTATGGATAGGTATAAATCAATTTTACCTTCGATTATAATACATATGGTTGTAAATATGACAGCATTATTTGGTAATTATTTAGGTGTAACTGATAAAATTAATGAAAGTATTATTGCTTATATTCTTATAATGAGTGTTGAGTTAGTTATAGCAGGATTTTTATTTATAGTGTTTATAGTGAAAGACGAGTATGAAGATATAAAAAAGGATTTTTAGAGGATATAAATGTTAATGTTAAAAAATCAAAATAGAGATGAGGAATTATTTATGTCTAAAAAAATAAAGAATAACTGTGTTATAGAATTTATATCTAAGCATAAGATATTATTTTTATGTATTTCTATTTGTGTGGCGATTGTGTGTTCACTACCGTTTGTTATAAATAATGTTGGAGCAGAGGAAAAGACAGCAGATGAAGTGTTTGTAAAAAAGGATTCATCTATGGCTAATTCTGAAGCTAATCCATACATATTAGACAGTGTTGATGATTTTATATTATTACAGGAATTTACAAAGACTAATGACTGTAATGGTCTTTACTTTGAGGTTGGTAATACACTTAAGAATAATAAACTTACATATTCAGAAGAAGAGGAAGATGAAGAGGGGTCTGAACTGGGTGGAGTAGTATATAATCTTAATCTTGTAGGGACTTTGGTTTTAAAAGATGGTTCTAAAACAGAGTTTATGGGAATTGGACAGAATTTTAGACAGCCTTTCAGAGGTAATATTATGTTTAGTGGTATTACCATTAGACTTGATACACCATTATTTTGTTTTGTTGCATCAGGTGCATCTATTGAAGAGGTAAATGTTTTTGGAAAAATAAGACCTGATAAGATGAATACTTTTATAGGGAATAATCCTACTGTTGGAACACTTGCGGGGATGGCAATACTTGACAGTGCTGTAAAAAGTCTTGATATATCAACTGTAAGTGTATCTAATAAGACAACTGTTTATGGTGGTGCAAAACCTGCAGGTGGATTAATTGGAACAGTAATTGCAGACCCAAGACAACAGAGAACGGACTTTTATATATCAGATACAACAAAAAATAAAACAAACTCTTCAAGTATGTTTAATATTAATCTTAATGGAATAACAGTAACTGATGATGTATATGTTATGTCAGAAGGTACGGGAACAAATAACTATACATCATTTTCAGACCTGACTAAAGGAAATTTACATAGTAATTTTACTGCTGATTGTGGTGGGGTGATTGGAACAGTTACAACAACCGCACAATATGTAAATGTTAATTTTTCAGGGACAACGCTGGTAAAAGGAAGAGCTGAGAATACAAAAAATGCTTGCGGAGGTGTTATTGGATTTATTTATTCAAAAACATGTGTTAAGTTTGATGGTGATGTAGATGTTTCGGGGATAACAGCTCTTATATCAAATGGAACCGGTAATCAGGCTGGTAATGGATATGTTATAGGTTCAATGTATTATGAAACACTTGCATATATTACTCCGGGATATTCTATAAAAAGACCTGTTAATGATGAACTGAAAAAATCTAACGAAGTAGGTCTTACATCAAGTAGCGTTAGCGGACAGATATTTAAGAATACAAATGAGACATTATTTGATAAAAATTCTGCCATAATAGAAGGAAACGGAACCGATGATTCTCCTTATATAATTGATAGTATTGATGATATGGAAAGACTTTCGGCATATCTTTGTTCAGAGGGAACTTTTGGTTCATGGTATGTTGAAGATTTAAGAGATGCGAATAATAGAGGGTATGAGAGTTATGATACATGGTTCAATCTGCCGGATACTATCCTTTATGCTTCTAAAACAAATATTTTAAATCATATAAGGTCTGCTACATATCAAATATCAGTTGATTTGGATTTATCATCAAGAGGAATTGAAAAACTTAACAGAAGAATGGCAGGAGCTTTTCAGGGTTCTATTATAGGACTTGAAGGTTCATATAAAGATGGAAATGCTTACCCAACTATTGAGCAGAATATTGATGGTTATAATCAATATGTTGCTTTTATTCCATATGCTCAAGGTAACAGAATTGCGGCTACGGATACAACACCTGCTTATTCAAAATCTTTGGTTTTTAAAGATTTCAGATTTGAAGGCAAAGTATCGGGTGCATATAATGTATATGGATTGATTTATGACTATTCTAATAATAATTCTTATTATTCCGGAGTGAAATTTGACAATATTGAGATGAATGTAGAATTAGAAGCTAAAGAAGCTAATGCTACTTCAATAGCAGGATTTATTGGATTGGCAAAAAATCACACTGTCACAAATGATATAGATAGTGATATTGTATATGATTTCACAGACATTAAATTTAATGGAAAGTTAATTACAAATAGTAGTCCGAGCGTAGGTTATGGAGCTGGTCTTATTGCGTATCTGTATGCTTCAGGAAATAATATGAAAAGTGTTGAAAGTGATAGACACTTTTTAAAAGTTAATATAAATGGTTACGATTTTACAAGTGAAAATGTATCATCTTCATCTAACAATGCAATGAGAATAGTTTCGACAATAGCTTATATTTTACATCAGAATAATGTGGGTACAAGTTCTAAAACAGTTGCAGCTATACCTGTTAAAATATATAACAGACCTGTTGTTAGTATGAATGACATAAATATACATGATTCAAACTTCATAAATGGCGAAAGTCATACTGAAACGATGGCAGGTGTGTTAGGTTATAGTTGGCAATATGCAGATATTAAAATTAATGAATTAAATATCAGTAATGTTAAGTATGATTTGAATAAAGGATATGGACATTTTTTGATAACAAGTGTAACAGGCAGTTTTTTGGAAATTGACGGACTTAGATATGATAATATAAAGATATATAAAGAAAAGGGTGCGAATGAAAACTTTACTATAGGTACATTAATAAGTAATGCTAATGATGCTGTGGTTACTTTAAAAGATTATTTTGTAAGTAATTCTACTATTTATCTTGAGGTTAGTAATTATATCAGGATAAGCGAAACTGTTATGACTAATAATACAAGTAATACAACATATGGATATCATTACAGAGGACTTTTTAGCATTGAAGGCAATGATAAAGCCGGAAAAACTTATGATGCAGTTAATACGTATGATAAACAGTTTAAATACACTGATTTGCTTGGCACGGAAGATTATTCATCATCTTTATGGACTTCACAATCGGGACATGTTTCGTATAATGCTGTATCTAATATGAATGGTAAATATATATGTGGAAAAGGGACTAAAGATGACCCGTTTATAATTGATGATGAAGCAAAGCTTACTTTGTTTTCTAACGCTGTATCGGGAAATACTTCAATTGAATATTATTTAAAATATTATTCTGATATTGAAGAGATTTTATCAGATGAAGATGTTTTAAAAGACGAAGAGATTTTATCAGAGGCAGATGTGAATAATTTAAGCTGGGTAGATAGATACGCACTTTTTTATAAAAGGATAATTACCGGATATTATGTATTTGCAAAGGATATGGATTTGACGTACCACTCATATTACCCTGCGTTTAATTGTACAGGTAATTATTATGGATTCGATGCTTATGAATATAGTGGTAATCCTTCTTTAACGGAGGATGATTTAAAGATGTATGCATCAAGTGCTATCTTAGCACTTGAAGATGGAATTTCATCTAATGGAATAAATTCGGAAATAGCAGTATTATATAAGCCGGAGATACATTTTGCAGCTGATAAGGTGGCAGAAGGTATAAGGGGCATTACTGTTGCAAGTACTGCTAACGGAACATCTCCAACAGCAACTTATGGTATGCATCTAAAACTTCATGGAGGATTATTTGATACAATTTTAGGATATAAGGGTGCTAACTATCAAAGAGGTAATGTTAATATAAGTAATATTAAGTTATCAGGAGTTGCTTCAGGAAGATATCTTAGAGGTGGCAGTCTCCTAATATCGGGTTATGGATACTCGGCAATTAAAAATGCTAAAGTAAATATAAGCAATATTGATTTTCAGAATGCAATGATAATTCAGGGAAGTGCAGTAGGAACTAATTCTACTACACAGGCAGACGGATTATTAATAGAATCTATAGAGAATAGTGAGGTTAACATTACAGGTGTTAAGATACTTACAGATGCGTTGGGGAATGCTAATGTAAGAGCAAGTGCTTTAATAGGATATCAGACAGGGAGTAGCAGTAAAGTAATATTAAGAGATATTGATTTAAATGCAGTTATAGACCAAGGTATAATTAAAGCTAAAGATGAAAATAATACGGAAGTGTATTTACCGATTGAAAAAGTTGAATTTGAAACAACCGAAAAAGAGGGTTCATTTAGAAGCGCACCGGCTAATACTGATGAATCTACTATGTCTGATAAAGAGAAAGAACAGTTAGATGCTTTTAATAAATATGGCTATGGTTTCAGTTACGGATATTTTTACTATTATCTGGAGGAAGGTGCGGCAATTTATTATTATGATGTAGGAAATGACATTGTCGCAGTAGGAAGAACCGCAGAAACATTGGGCATAACAGAAAAGAAACTATCTAATGATATATTGTTAAAACAAGTGCAAAAATATGCATATAAAACTCAAAATGTAGATGTTAATCCGGTATCTGCTAACATAATACATGGAAAAGGTACTAAAGAAAGTCCATATATTATAGATAATTTGGGTCAACTTATAACACTTTCTAATTTTATCAGATATAAGGGTGATGTTATAGATTATAATTCATGGTATGTTGGAGAAATTAATGGAACATCTTATGATGCAACTGATTCGACTACATGGGCAGATGAATCTAACCTTATATATAGAAATCGTCTTGAAAGTGAAGATGTTGATAACAGAATAAAATCAGTTGAATATCTTTCAAAGGCACACTACAAGATAACGACAGATATTGATTTTTCTAATCCGAATGATTACTTTGCACAGGCTGCTGAAAGTTTTAACGGAATAGGAATTGAAGACTATCCTTTTACAGGCAGTATTATTGGTGAAGTTAAGGAAGATGGAACAATCCCGAAGATACTTCTTGGTAGTTCAAGTGAAAACTATAAAAAAAGCTTTGGTATAATTCAATATGCTAAGGGAACGAAAATAGCAGATATAGATATATGTGCAGGTAATGAATATGAGGAAAATATTAATATACAAACAGGGGCTTATCTGTATGTTGAGTCAGAAGGTGTTGCAAAGATATATGTAAGTAATCAATATTCTCAGGTAGGAATACTTATTAATAATATAATTGGTGGAGATAATATTATTGATAATGTAGGGATGAATGTGAATATTCAGCTTGACGCAATTCAAGGTAGTACCTGTTATATAGGTGGTTATGTTGGTGTTATGAATAATGGTACTCTTACGGTAGGAAATTTAAAAAAGAGTACTTTTGAAAACTTTATCATTAAATATATTAAAAAATCAAATAATGGTACTGTAACCTACTATGAAAACACTTATACAAGTAATAATTCAAAGTATACATCTTCATTATTAGGATTGCATCGTAATGGTTGTATAATTATAAAAGATGATTCTGTTGATGAAAGTAAAGTATATATAGATACAAGCAGAGTTGTAACAGTAGAAGAGATTGAAGAAGTTGTAGATGGAGTTAATGTAAAAAACACTTATAATGTTGTAAGAGTTGATGATATTAATTATTATAATAAATGCGGAATACCATTTTCTCTTGAGTATAATCCAATTAATTATAATTATTTAGAGAAAATGAATACTGCAGGTAACAGAATTAAAGTAATTAAAGATGAAAGAGATGATAGTGAAAAAACAGGTTCATTAATTTGTCAGATTAAAAATGCAGACCAGTTATTTTTGTTATCTTTGATGACAGGTTCAGGTTCCATTTCGCAAGCAGGTTCGTCAACAAGTGTAAATGTTCCTTATACAAAAGTGGCGTCAACATGGAAGTATGAAGAAGATTTTACACAGTGGCTTATTAATGAAAATATGGGAAAAGATGAGAATAGCAAGACTATACTAAATGAAGACTATGATATGCCGATGTTCTTTAAATATTTTGACTTTTCTGCACTGGATAATGGATATAAGGATGTTTATTATAATGGTGACAGTATGCTAAGTAACGGTGTTGTATCGACAACCAGAAAAGATAAAACAAAGAGAGCAACATGGATGCTTACTAATCCTGATGAAGATTATGTTTATGATTTGTCGGTATATGGTTTGGCATTCAAAGGTATAGGACCTATGGCAGAATCAAATTTCACATGGAATGATGTAACAGAAAATCCTAGTCTTTGTTTTTCAGCAAATTTTGATGGGAATGGAAAAATTGTTAATGTAGAACTTAGTAAGTCTGGAATTACGGGTTTATTTAGTATATTAAATACAGGTTCATCAGATAATACCGCTGCTCATTATGAGATTGGTAATTTTATTCTTCAAGGAAGTGTTAATCAGACGTCTACAGCAAATGTTGCAACAGGTGGCGTGGTAGGGCATCTTGGAAGAGGTTATTTTGATTTTAAAGATATTACTCTGGCAGGACTTGAGATATCTACATTAGGTGCAGGTGGTATAGGTGGAATTGTCGGATTAATTTCAGACCAGGGTATACAGGTATATTACGAAAATATTAATATAGGATTACCTGATGAAAAGACTCCTGATGGTACAATTGCAAAAGATAACAGTGTATTCCTTGATGGTACAAAAACGAATAGTCCAATAAATATTGGTGGTTTGGTAAGTGCGGTAAATACAATAAAAGTAAATAATGTTAATATAAATAATTCAAGATTCATTAGTAAAGGAAATCTCGGTGGGATTTCAGGTTATATTAATCTGTATAATCCGAATTATGAAAGTTACATTAATGATATAACTATAAAAAATACTGTTGTTGAGACGACAAGTTCAGATGACAAAGGAGTAGGACTGCTTTTGGGGTATTCAAAGACGCAAAATTCTTCAGCATTAACTTATCCGTTAGCTATTCATAATGTAAAGACTACGGATTGTAAACTGATTGCACCGGAAGGTTCAGTTACAGGTATCGTTGAGGGATATCACATATATGCGGCTTACAGAGAAGTATTAAAGTTTGAATATTCAAATATTACTGATGCATCAGGAAAAGAAATTACGGCCTTAACTGATTGCAGAGTTGAAAATGATACATGTACATATATTCATCATAATGAGTTTTATGAACTTGAAAAGGCAGAAGAACTATTTGGAATTGATAGAGAAGCTTTAGATTCAAACGGAAAACTGATTGCAAAATATTCAGAATGTCTTGAAACTAATATGTTATCGACTATTGATGCTGATAACGATGGAGAGTTTGATGATATTGACTTGATTCCGTCTACTACAGACAGAGTGGATAATGTTATGCTTAAGTGGTCAAGTGATAATGGTACAATGGAAAGTGTAATTAATAGTCTGCTATATTCACTTACCGGTGGAACAGGATTGTTAAATGATAAGAATAATGCAAGAATTACAGTTTCTGTAACGCCAATGCAGGTTAAAGACGGAGTGGCATCTGAAAGAACAGATGATACTGAAGTGCTTAGTATAATTAAAAGTGGTGGAAATTTTGTTATTAGCAATAATAATAAAACAGATACATTTGAGAAGGATGGAATGCCGGCCACATATTCAATAGTTACTATTTCTTACACAGTAGTTGCAGAAAGTAGTGCTACTCATACAAAATTTACTGAAACAATTGAGATACCAATGTTTATAAGTAATATGATAAATGTTGATATTTATTCAAAGGTAAAGATTGGACAGGAATATGACAAAGATATTATGAGAGCCATACAACTTACATCAAAAGATGCACAGATTACTACAAAAGACAGTTCTTATACCGTTTATACCGAGTATTTATATAGTGCCAACAGAATTGACTTTGATGAGGAACTATATATGAATAAAGGTTTTAGGTTATATGATGCACCTTCACCGTGGATTTGGGAAGGAACTAAACTAACTCTTATAGATTTGACATTTGAAGATGCACCTAAGACGTATTATTATGATGTTAAGGAAAAGATGGAATTTGTACCGCTTTCATATTTTACAGATGAAGAAGGTCATAACTATAAAGAAAGAAACATTAATAATATATCAGAACTACCTGTAACTAATGCATTTTCAACAATGTATGTTAATGGAAGAACCTTTAATAAATATGACAGAGGTGTGGAAAAATACCTATTATTTGTTGATTGTACTAAGGCTCAGATTCCGGCAGATGCTAATGATAGTAATCTTTCACCTTTTATTATAGATGGTGTGCCTAATGGTCAGACGGAAATTATTAATAAAGACGTTTTCTATGTAAAATACAGAACATACAATACACTTTCTACTTTTACAGGAAGAAAGATTGAATTTGTTGATGACTCACTTGTGACAGAAGGAGAGATTAATAAAGAAAAGCAGCTTACAGTTAAGGTAGATTATTCTGATACTGCATCTGATTATTATTGGAGTGATATTAAACAATATGATTATAATAATCAGGGAAAATATCTTGAAGTTGCAGTATATCTTAAGAATGATAAGGATGAAAAAGTAATGCTTCCTTCAGGTACAAGAATTATGTATCCGGGTTCATCAGCAGTATATGAAAGTGTAAAGAATACATCGGCAATATTTTATTATAAAGATGGTGTTAAAAAAGAAGGCTATGCATTAATGGATAAGACTGAAAACACGATAGAAAATATTGAATTTACACTTGATTTTACTTATGCAAAAATGGATAAGATTCCAAGTGGTCAGTATAAGATATGTTTTGACTTGGTTAGAAATTCAAACAAAGATTTTCCAATGGGGGATGATATAATTGATACTATAGAAAGTACCGGTATTAGTGTAACATCAGGGGCTGAATATGGTTTCAGACTTGATACAAACGGAAAAGATGCATTGGCATTTAATCTGGCAGATATTATAGAGGGTCAGGTCTTGGAAGTGGATTTTGGAGTTATGCTTAATTCGACCTTACCAGTGAGTATTGCAGAAAATAAAAAGGCAACAGTGAAGTTTGTGTTATATAAGAAAGATGAAGTAACAGGTAATTATGTTGAATATAAAGATTTGTCAGATTTGGAATTAACTGATATTGAACTGGAGATTTTTTATAATAATGTAATAGAAAATGTTAAGCTTGATGAAGGTGATTATGAATATGTATTTAATGGAATATCAGGTAAAGAAGAAGAGGCGGTTGAGGCATCTTGCAAATTAAGATTTCCTTATAATGCAGACATTAATAATTATAAACTTCAGGCAGAGATGTACATAGATGGTTATAAACAGGCGAGTGATTACTTTGTTGTAAATATTTCAGATATAACTCATTAAAAAAATTGGTGTGTGAGAACTGTGTTTTTGCACACCAATTTAATAAAGAAATCAAGGTGAAAAAAATTTGAAAAAATTTTAAAAAAGTAGTTGACAAACTTCTAAATTATGGTTATACTATCTAAGCAATGTCGATGACAGATAAGGCAACGGGATCTTAGCTCAGCTGGGAGAGCATCTGCCTTACAAGCAGAGGGTCACAGGTTCGAGCCCTGTAGGTCCCATTATTATCTAACATCTGACTAATATGGCGGAATAGCTCAGTTGGCTAGAGCACACGGTTCATACCCGTGGTGTCATGGGTTCAAATCCCTTTTCCGCTACTAGATGAAGTCTTACCGATTAGGTAAGACTTTTTTGTTTAATAATATGTTTACTTTGCATAAGTTTCATTTAAGTGATAAAATATAAATGTTAAAAGAAAGGTAGGTATCTGTATGAGAGTTGGTTTAGGATATGATGTTCACAAATTAGTAGAAGGAAGAAAGCTTATAATGGGTGGAGTTGATATTCCATATGAAAAAGGTCTTTTAGGGCATTCGGATGCAGATGTTTTATTACATGCTATTATGGATGCTTTACTTGGAGCAGCAGCTCTTGGTGATATTGGAAAACATTTTCCGGATACAGATGACAGATATAAAGGAATTTCAAGTATAGAATTATTAAAAGAGGTTGGTAAATTACTTGAAGAAAAAATGTTTGTTATTAACAACATTGATGCGACAATTATTGCACAAAGACCAAAGATGTTGCCATATAGAGATGAGATGATAAAAAATATTGCTGATGCTCTTAAGATAGACGAAGGTCTTATCAATGTTAAGGCTACAACAGAGGAAGGATTAGGTTTTACAGGAAGTGGAGAGGGGATTTCATCACAGGCTATTGCATCTATTAGTTATGCAAAAGATTTTTCAGTTAATGCTGAAGGTTTAAATTGTAGTAGTTGTAGTGGATGTTCAAGAAACAAAGAATAATATTGCAAGCATTAATTTAATATGATAATCTATGAGAGTGTGTTTGATTATATTTAAAATTCTATTTATAAAAATATGTGGATGTAGATTTTATGTATAATTAGAATAGATTATTAATTGATTTGTTATGAATTAAGAAAGGATTAAAAGATGAAGATTTATAATACATTAACAAGAAAAAAAGAAGAATTTGTACCAATTGAAGAAGGTAAGGTTAGAATGTATGTATGCGGACCTACAGTGTATAATCTTATTCATATTGGTAATGCAAGACCTATGATTGTATTTGATACAGTCAGAAGATATATGGAGTATGCCGGATTAGAAGTTAATTATGTAACTAATTTTACAGATGTTGATGATAAGATTATTAAGGCTGCAATCGAGGAAGGTGTATCTGCAGATGAGATTTCTAAGAGATATATTGCTGAATGTAAGAAAGATATGAAGGCTTTGAATGTAAAGGAAGCGACAAAACATCCTCTTGCAACAGAAGAGATTGACGGAATGATTGAAATGATAAGCAATCTTATTGAAAAAGGATATGCTTATGATTCTAATGGAACAGTATATTTTAGAACAAGAAAGTTTAATGAGTATGGAAAATTATCAAAGAAAAATATTGATGATTTGGAAGCAGGGCACAGAGAGATAAAGGTAGCTGGTGAAGATAATAAGGAGGACCCGCTTGATTTTGTATTATGGAAGCCTAAGAAGGATGGAGAACCATTCTGGGTATCACCATGGAGTGAAGGAAGACCTGGTTGGCATATTGAGTGTTCGGTAATGTCTAAGAAGTATTTAGGTGACTCTATTGATATTCATGCAGGTGGAGAAGACCTTATTTTCCCACATCATGAGAATGAGATAGCACAGAGTGAGGCGGCAAACGGTGCTGAGTTTTCAAAATATTGGATGCATAATGGATTTTTAAATATTGATAATAAAAAGATGTCTAAATCACTTGGTAATTTCTTTACAGTAAGAGATATCAGTGAGAAATATGATTTACAGGTACTTAGATTTTTTATGTTAAGTGCTCATTACAGAAGTCCTATTAACTTCAGTGCTGAACTTATGGAAGCTGCAAAGAATGGTCTTGATAGAATAATTACAGCAGTTGATAATTTGAAACACAAAGAGGCTAATGTAACTAATGAGGCTCTCGCAGATGAGGAAAAGGCTTTGCTTGAAAACGCAAAAGAATTTGAGAGTAAGTTTAGAAAAGCAATGGAAGATGATTTTAATACGGCAGATGCTATTTCATCCATTTTTGAATTGGTTAAATTTGCAAATGTTTCTGTAAATGAAAATTCATCAAAAGAATTTATTATTGCTTTAAAAGATATGATTATCGCACTTTCAGATGTTTTAGGAATTATAACAGATAAGAAAGAAGAAATTCTTGATGAAGAGATTGAAAAGCTTATTGAAGAAAGACAGATGGCAAGAAAATCTAAGAATTTTGCAAGAGCAGATGAGATAAGAAATATTCTTCTTGAAAAAGGAATTGTTTTGGAAGATACAAGAGAAGGCGTAAAATGGAAAAGAGCATAGAGTTAATTGATATTATTTCTAACAAAATTGATATAAAAAATATTGATGCAGGTATGCAATCTCCACTGGTACTTGCGTATATTGGTGATGCGATTTATGAATTGATTATTAGAACATATATAGTAACTAATAATGAGATTCAGGTTGAAAAATTGCATAAAAAGACCAGTGACCTTGTTAATGCACATGCACAATCAGAGATAATCAAGTCTTTGGAATTAAATGATGAAGAGTTAGCAGTATTTAAACGTGGAAGAAATGCAAAGTCTTATACTAAGGCTAAGAATGCAACTATGTCAGATTATCGTAATGCAACCGGATTTGAAGCGTTAATCGGATATTTGTATCTAAATGGAAATACAGACAGAATGTTAGAGCTTATTAATATTGGAATGAAAAACTATGTAGAGTCGCAGCAAATGCATTAATGTGATATTGTGAACAGATTGGTATTTAATGAACTGGTAAAATGATAAAAATGGAGGAAACATGGGATACGAGGAATTGAAAATAGAAGGCAGAAATGCTGTTCTTGAAGCTTTTAGGGCTGGTAAAACAATTGATAAACTTTTTGTTTTAGATGGCTGCCATGATGGTCCTATTACTAATATTTTAAGAGAAGCTAAAAAAAGAGATACAATTATTAATTTTGTATCGAAGGACAGACTTGATTCAATGTCTGAAACTAAGAAACATCAAGGTGTAATTGCCAATGCATCTGCATATGATTATGCAGAGGTATCTGATATTCTTGATAATGCAAGAAGTAAGGGAGAACCACCGTTTATATTTATTCTTGATAATATTGAAGACCCACATAATCTTGGAGCGATTATCAGAACTGCAAACCTTGCAGGCGCACATGGTGTTATTATTCCAAAAAGAAGAGCTGTTGGACTTACATCAACAGTTGCAAGAACCTCAGCAGGTGCACTTAATTATACACCTGTTGCTAAGGTTACAAATATTGCGAATACAATTGAAGAACTTAAGAGAGAAGGACTTTGGTTTGTATGTGCAGATATGGATGGTCAGGTTATGTATAATCTTGATTTAAAAGGACCGATTGGACTTGTTATAGGTAATGAAGGTGATGGAGTTAGCAGACTTGTTAAAGAAAAATGTGATTTCATTGCATCAATTCCTATGAAAGGTGATATTGATTCGCTCAATGCTTCTGTTGCGGCAGGAGTACTTGCGTATGAGATTGTTAGACAGAGATTAAGTTAAATACAGTTTAGCTTGACAAAATACATTGAATTAAGTAAGATAGTAAATGTTAAAAGGCTGGCATGGCACAGGAGGTAGCGCACTTCATTGGTAATGAAGAGGTCACGGGTTCGACTCCCGTTGTCAGCTTTTATTTGTAACTGTTCAGAGCTATGCAACTTCGTTGAAATATATGATGAATGCTTGCACTCGTGAGCATATTTCAATTAAGTTATATGGCGGATATGCCACAGCGAGGAAATACGAAGTATTTTCGAGCTTGGCTCTGAACAGTTACTATTATTTTATATAAGATGTATCAGATAGAAAATTGTAAAAAATAATTAGAATTTAATAGACGCTAGAGATGGCGTTTTTTTGTTTAATGTATAATATGAAATTCAATTTACATAGATAATACGGAGGAAAAATGAATTATAAAAACGATAATGATTTAATGAGTGTTACAGATGATGAAATAGAAGATATAAAATCTAAAGATATAGATGTATTGGATTATGAATTTGAAGATGAAAATTTAGTATATGGTGATTTTGACAAATCATTATATGAAAGTAAAAATATATCAATAGAAAAGAATAAAAACAAGAATAAAAACAAGAATAAAAACGAAAAAAGTTCAAAGATATTCTTTGTATTGATTAGTGCTAATCTTTTGTTATCAGTTGTAGTTTTAGGTATGACGATTTTGAATGGAAATACTAACACTAAGTCCGAAGATAATAAGAAAGATGTAAGTGTAAGTACTATATTAGATAACAAAGATGATGCTGATTCGGATGACAAAAAGAATGATAATGATGTAAGAGAAGATGACAAGAGTGAAACAGGCGAGATAAATAGTGAATTTGGTTCAGTGGAAGAAATAAAAGGTTTTATTAAGAATCATTTGTCAGAAGGTAAAGGCACTAATGAAATGCTTAGGGAGTTATATCCGGAAAATGTGATTATATACGAGGATAACAAGTTTTTATTTGTTCCTGTTGATGATTCGCTAAAAAAGAATGATATTGATAACGATAAGTTGAAAGTATTAGAAAATGGCGAGATTGAGTACACAGAGGAAAATGCTGTATCTGTAAAAGGAATTGATGTATCTAAGTATCAGGGCGATATTGAGTGGAAAAAGGTTGCAAGTGATGGTGTTGAGTTTGCGATAATAAGACTTGGATATAGAGGATATGGTACAGGAGAAATCATGCTTGATGAGAAAGCTAAGAAAAATATGAAAGAAGCGTCTGAAGTAGGTATCAAAGTAGGAGTATATTTTTTCTCGCAGGCTATAAATGAAAAAGAAGCTAAAGAGGAGGCAGAATTTGTTATAGAAAATATTAAAGGATATGATATTGATTATCCGATAGTGTTTGATACAGAGGATGTAATTAATGATGATGCAAGAGCTAATGATTTAAGTGTTGATGATAGAACTATTATTGCGAAAACATTTTGTGATTATATAAAAGATTGTGGATATACTCCGGTTATCTATGCTAATTTAAGATGGTTTAATCTTGCACTTAATATGAAAGAACTTGAAGAATATGATAAATGGTATGCCTATTATGATGAGAAGATATATTTCCCATACAAAATAAGTATGTGGCAATATAGTGAAAATGGTAAAGTTAATGGAATTGAGGGGGCTGTGGATATGAATATTTCCTTTAAGGAATGGTAGGCTATTTTGATTAATGAGATTAAAAGCTCGTAGAATAATAATACGTTTGGGAAATGAGGATTAGTATGAGAAGAGATAGAGCACAGGCATTAGTTGTTAGAAATGAAAAGATTTTGTTAGTAAAACATATTATGGATGAAAGAGAATTCTATTGTCTTCCTGGCGGAGGCGTCGAAGAAGGCGAATCTTATGAAGAGGCTGCTTTAAGGGAACTTAAGGAAGAAAGCTTGGTAGATGGAAGAGTAGTAAGAAAATTATCTATTCAGTTTAAACCGGATAATAAAGGTGAAGTGCATACTTTTTTGATTGAAATTGATGATGATGCAGTTCCCGGGAAAGGTGTTGACCCTGAGTTTACAGAAGAAGAGCAGAGTATTGTTGGGGTAGAGTGGTTAACTTTAGAAGAGATTGAAGAACGTGACAGGGCATATCTTTGGGCATCAGGACTTAACAGAGTTGAATATTTCCATGAGAAAATTGTGGCTTGTAAGAGAAAAGAAATGTAATTTTAAAATGTACTTTTGAAAATACAAATAAAAAACCAGAAATTAGAAAAAAAATGTAGACTATTTTGACGATTTATGAGAAAATAAACGCATAGTGCGATTAAAAACGACTATGCGTTTTTATTATGTATAAAAATACAGTTGCACAAATGAAGATTATTTACTTGAAAGGAGTCTTATAATGATTTACACACACGAAGTACAGAATATGTGCCCGGTTGCAAAAGGCGTTAAACATGAGCCAGCTCCAATTCCTGAAGAAGGAAAATGGGTACACTCTAAAAAAATTGAAGATATCTCAGGATTTACACATGGTGTAGGCTGGTGTGCTCCACAGCAGGGTGCTTGTAAGCTTTCATTAAACGTAAAGAATGGTATTATTGAAGAAGCATTGGTTGAAACAATCGGATGTTCAGGTATGACACATTCAGCAGCTATGGCAGCTGAAATTTTACAGGGAAAGACAATCCTTGAAGCATTAAACACAGACTTAGTTTGTGATGCTATCAATACAGCTATGAGAGAATTATTCTTACAGATTGTTTACGGACGTACACAGAGTGCATTCTCTGATGACGGTCTTGCAATCGGTGCAGGTCTTGAAGATTTAGGAAAAGGTCTTCGTTCTCAGGTTGGTACAATGTACGCAACAAAAGAAAAAGGTGTTCGTTACCTTGAAATGGCTGAAGGCTATGTAACAGGTATTGCGCTTGATGAGAATGACGAAGTTATCGGATATCAGTTCGTTTCTCTTGGAAAAATGACAGACTTTATTAAAAAAGGTGATGATCCTAACACAGCTTGGGAAAAAGCTAAAGGACAGTATGGTCGTGTAGACGATGCAGCTAAGATCATCGACCCAAGAACAGAGTAAGAGAAAGGAGACGAACAAAATGGCATTATTTGAATCATATGAAAGAAGAATTGACCAGATCAATTCAGTATTAAACAGTTATGGAATCAGCTCAATCGAAGAAGCTGAAAAAATTACAAAAGATGCTGGATTAAACGTATATGACCAGATTAAGAAGATTCAGCCTATCTGTTTCGAGAACGCTTGCTGGGCATACATAGTAGGTGCAGCTATCGCTATTAAGAAAGATTGCAGAAGAGCAGCAGATGCAGCAGCGGCAATCGGTGAAGGACTTCAGTCTTTCTGTATTCCGGGTTCAGTTGCAGACCACAGAAAAGTTGGTCTTGGACATGGTAACTTAGGTAAGATGTTATTAGAAGAAGAAACAGAATGTTTCTGTTTCTTAGCAGGACATGAGTCATTTGCAGCAGCAGAAGGTGCTATCGGTATCGCTGAAAAAGCAAACAAAGTTCGTAAAA
>JAFQCK010000132.1 GCA_017416465.1 Lachnospiraceae bacterium
GTGTTATTATAAAATATGAGCCTTTCAAAATTGAAAAACTTGCAAATGAATTAAAAGAAATAAGAGAAGCACTATATAATATTCAAATAGTAATGTATAACAGTGAAAATAAAGATTTGCGAGAGGAAATGGATTATTTTCAAAGTGCATTTGAGAAAATGGAAGATATAATTTATTTAGCAGTTTATGGCTGTTAAAAATACAATAATCCCCTTGTAGACACAAGGGGATAAAAGGATAGTAGAAATATTATATCTGATTAATTTTTATTATTTTTGCTTACTTTTTTATTTATAAAAATATAGAATAATAAAATAATAATCACAGCAGCAAGTATTATAATTACAAAGTTGTCTTTTAAATAATCATAGCCATTATTGGATTCGAGTTCATCCATTTCTTCGGGTTCTTCTGCAAATGCTGACATGATTTCTTGCTGTTCTTCCTCAGTAAGATTATTCATGACTTCTTCCTGTAGATCTGTAAGTTCTTGTTCTTCAGGTGTTACCGTTTCTTCCAACATTTGTTGAACCTGTAAAGTTGGTGTATTCATAATGTCAGACCAAGGCTTATCATTATAAAAATCATAAACGGTGCCGTTTTTTTGATAATAGTTATACTGCCATCTCCATACTTCTTCTAATGCTTCTCTTACCTCTTTTCCTCTGTTCGGAATCATACTATCATAAAAATTTGCTGATTCTATATCATATGCTTCTTTTATGAACTCATCAACATTTTTATATGTATCATTAGATATTATTATTTCTAAATAAGGACTTAATGTAATTTCTTTGTACACAAACTTCTCATAATCTGACATAGCATTCCACTTATCTTCACTTCCAGAATCAGTGTATTTTAGATACAATTCTTTTTCCATATCTGTTGTATAAACCAAATTGAAATATTGATTATAATTTGCTGGATCATTTAGAAAAGAGGTTTTTTTTATAAATTCATCATAAATAGCATTCGGTGTTTTTAATCCCGTAATTTCATCTATTTCCGAATTATTCACTTCCTCACCGTGAGTATGATTTTCTAATCCTATAATTACTCCTGTGTCAGCATTCGGACTGTTATTCGGTATATCTCTTGAAGTTATATTAAAATTTATTTCAATAGAAGTTTCTTCATCCAATCTTACACTCTCTACAATATCTGATTTATAATCTTCATTCTTAAACATCATCATGAAGTGATAAGTGCATTTATTAGGCAAAAGAACTTCACTATAATAATTATTCTCTTGCATATATTCAGTTAAAATAGTTTCTTCTGTGACTTCGTTATAAATAGCAATTTCAAACTTTTCTGTGTAATCAGTTGGTACATTTGCTTTTAGTAAAACTTCTACAGCATGTGTTGAAGTTTTTGGAATTGTATAAGCATATACATTTAGAGTTTGGGATGAATAGCTTATTATTAAGCATGAGATAATAAATAGTTGTTTTAGTATTTTTTTCATGAGTGCTCTCCTCTATACTATGTCAATTGTGCTGACTTATTGAATAAGTTAACATGAGTAATTTTACCATACAAGAACTAGTTTAGGCAACATAATACAATAATAAGATAGAACAATCTTAAAAGTCATTTATATTCTTATAGATATGAATTGTGCATTACCATATTTTATCTTAGTGACACGACCTATTGAATATGTCATTATAACAACGTTTCTAGCATATCATAAAATAAAGTGCAAATAGGTGAGGGAATATATGTATAAAAGATACAGCACAAAGAGTCCTATTGGAACAAATAATATATGTGGAAACAAAATAAAGGAATTTCGTCTTTCTAAGCCGCAACCATATTCTCAGAGAATGCTTGCTGATGAAATGCAACTTCATGGAGCTGATATAGATAAAAATATAATTCAGCGAATTGAGAGTGGAGAGAGGTATGTTACAGATATAGAATTAAAGATTTTTGCAGAAGTAATGGGTATTACAGCAGATGAGTTGCTTCGATAACAATGGCGGTCTTTAGGCGAAAACAGGATATACATGCTGCATATTTGAATTATATTGATTATAAGGAAATGTGATTATGTTTACATAATTAGCATTCCTTTTTTTGTGTTTATATGATAAAATACAACCAGTCAATTTAGAAATGTCAGGGGATAGTTCGATGATTAACCTTTCGGAAACGGAAGGGAGTACATATGAATACAATAGAAGTTTTGACTTTATTGTTAGTTGTGTTTGCAGCTTTAACATATATGGATAATCATAAGAAGTAGAGACATGGAAATGCCGTAAAAAGACAGAAAAAAGCTATCCTCTACGGCAATAGAGGATAGCAGATTAATTAAACAATATTAATTTGTTTCCGTATGGCAATCATTGGACAAGCAGAATCCTTTGATTGCTTCTAAATTGATTATAAGGCAATGCAAAAGAATTTGCAAGAGTCTTAGGAAGAGAAGCAGCGAGAGCAGCTTCTCTTTTTAAGTTACAGCTCAAGGCCTTGATAGAAGCTGTGTATTTCATTTTCAAATTCTGTACACAGTTTGTTAGCTACCAGTTTGTCATCTGATAAGCTATATTCTTGTAAGTATCTATCTCGTATTTCTTTTAATTTATTTAGGTTTGCTTCTTCCGGTGAAAGTTTCCCACGACGTAATCTCATATATAGTCTGTTTCTATAGATGTTGTACATAGATTGAATAGGATTTTCTTTCAATTTCTTTTTATAGTTGATTTTTGCAATATATGATTGGCATATATCATGTGTATTTTTATATATTCTATCGCAGTACATTGTTCTTGAATTATATTTTTTGATGAATCTACGCTTACAATTAGGACATAAGCTTAAAACAAGATTCTCTGATATAAAATAATCTAATATTTTATAGAATTCATAAGAATAATGCTTTGTTGGAATAATGAAACCAGTATTTTCTGGTAGTAAAGGATTATTCTTTTTTTCCGAAGAAAGTAGTATATCTATACATTCAGCAATTGACATTCCATGGGTTAAGGCATTCGTGTGCATCTATATTATATGAAAAGGGATGGTCGGCAAAGGATATACAGTTATGGCTAAGACATGCAGATTATTATACGACCATGAATATTTACACACACATTGATAATTATTTTAATGTGGAACGTTCTCAACGTATTGTAGGGACGTTAAAAATTCCAATATAAATTAATTATGTTAGGAAAAATGTTAGGAATAAAATAAAAAAAGGAATTAGAAAATGTTCTAATTCCTTGATTATTCGTAATCGATGCGACAGGATTCGAACCTGCGGCCTCTGCGTCCCGAACGCAGCGCTCTACCAAGCTGAGCCACGCATCGAAGTAACAATATTATTATACAGATTTCTAAAATTATTTCAAGATAAAGTTGATATTTTTTGGAAATATCTAATAGGTAGAAATAAGTAATTATCTCGATTATACTTAAAGTACGAGTAACTTAAAATATGAATAGAAAGGATGTTGATTATGGCATTATTACATGTAAATTTTTTTTCCGATGTATTAGGTAAATCAACAGCAATGTATGTGATTTTACCACAAAGAACGAAGTGTCAGATTGGTATGGAGGGAGTAAGACCAGAAGGCAAATATCCAGTTTTATATTTGCTGCATGGATTAAGTGATGATTATACAATCTGGCAGAGGAGGACGAGTATAGAGCGTTATGTAGCAGACATGGGCATTGCTGTGGTGATGCCGGATGCAGATACTTCTTTTTATTCAGATATGGTGCATGGACGTAAATATTGGACCTTCTTAAGTGAAGAACTTCCGGAAATTGTACATGATTTCTTTCCTAATATTTCCGAGAAAAGAGAAGATACCTTTGTAGCAGGTCTTTCTATGGGAGGTTATGGGGCGTATAAGCTTGCCTTGGGTACAGATCGTTTTGCAGCAGCAGCATCTCTTTCTGGTGCTGTGGATTTGGCTATTGAGCTAGCAAGAGAGGATAGAATAAAGGAAAATGGTGAGCTTTGGAAGACGATATTTGAAGATTTTAGTGCGATAAGAGGTTCTGAAAATGATGTTTTATATTTGGCAGAGCAGAAGAAAAAAAGTGGAAAACCATTACCCAAATTGTATATGTGGTGCGGTACAGAGGATTTTATTTATGATTTGAGTGTCAGTGCCCATAAGAGATTAAATGAGTTAGAATACGAACTTGTATATGAAGAGTCATCAGGAGATCATCAGTGGAAATATTGGGACGAGAAGATTCAGACGGTTTTACAATGGTTACCAATTAATAA
>JAFQCK010000133.1 GCA_017416465.1 Lachnospiraceae bacterium
GCAATAATTCCATTACCATACCTCTCTTCCGACAGGTTCACCAAAGTCATATTCACCATCCAGCATTAACTTTCCATCAAACTCAACCGCCCTTTCTTCCAATGTTTTATGACGAAAAGATTTCGCTAAAGTAATTACTCCATTCGATACTGTGACATCTAAAACCTCATTCAATGCAATCCCTGCACTTTTCAACACCTCTTTTGGTAATCTGATCCCTTGACTATTACCCCATTCTTTTACTTGTGCTTGCATCTAAAAATCCTCCTCACATTCAGTATATACATAGTATATACTGAATAATAAAAAATATCAATTTATTTCTCTCGAAATCAAGCGAAACTTCAATTTGTTATTCGGTTATCTCAATTTGATTCCCTTCAATTCCAACGATACAACTTTCATAATAACCATCACCAGTTGTTCTTGGCTCACTAACAACGGTATAACCATCATTTTTCATTCTTTCTGTCAACTCATCAACTGCATTTTTACTTCCAAGACTAAAAGCAATATGAATAAATCCTGTACGATTCAATGTTTTTTCATCATTATCCATTTGTGGCTTATTCATTATTTCCAATCTTGCACCATCTTCAAACCTTAAAAAGTATGAACGAAAATCTGTTTTCTTATTATGGTACCCTTCGTTTGCTATTGCATTAAAATATTTAATAAAGAAATCTTTTGTCTTTTCTAAATCATTCACATACATTGCTATATGTTCTATTCGCATAATACTTACCTCGTCAAATTCAAATTATAAATATAAAACTCTATTTTTTACCTGTGATTTTAATGCTAACAATCTCACAATCAGTTCCAACGCGCATCGGCATTCCCCACGCACCAACTCCAGAAGTTACGATTACATGTGGTGAGTCTTCATTTTCCTGATAGTAACCATAATCCACTGTATACATCAAATTCGTAACAATATTGGCTGGAAATAACTGCCCCCTGTGTGTATGCCCAGACAAAATCAAATCTGCCTCTGTTGTATATTCTGAAATATTAGCCGGATTATGATCCATTACAATAACAGGCAAAGTCTCATCATCACAAATAACAACCTCTGAAAGTTCCTTTCTTTTCATACTTTCGAATCCACCAATTGGTGTCCTATCCAGACGTCCCATTAAGACCAACCTATCATCAATGATACAATATTCATCATTTAATATTTTTATATTGCAAGCTTCTAAGAACCTTTGCATTTGTGGAAACGTTTTTCCTGCATCATGATTTCCCAGACATGCGTACACACCATAAGTTGTCTTAACCTCTTTCCAAAGCCTCATCGCTTTTTCCGGATTTTTTATTGATGCAAAATCTGTATCGAAAAAATCACCTGCAATACACACTAAATCCGGTTGAAGCTGATTTACTTCATCTACAATCTTTTCAAGACGTATTTCTGAACCTACTGCACCTAAATGTAAATCACTGATTAGCACGATATTCATATCAGATATGTCTTCTTTATTTTCCATCGATACCTCATACGATACCAGCTTTATCTGTTGTGCATGATATATACCATAAATAGAAGTCAGTAGTGCAAGTACAACCGTAACCAGCGAAAAAACACCTCGTGAAGCCGAACCTTGTACAAAAAAAATCTTCAACATACTACACAACATAAAAATAAAATCAATTACTACAGCATAAAGAAGTAAGTACACAAAAATTCCCATCCAATATGCTCCTACTATTCCAACAACCTGTTTTACCTTTACAGGAACAGATAACATTGAACTGGAAAATCCTAATATCATCAACACAAGCATCATTGCAAAGAAAATAACTACATAAATAAACTTTGCCTGTGGAAACAGTACTATAATCCCCTGATAAACTCTGTATGAAATATAAAGACTCATTCCTGAAAGCAAAACAAACATTATAGAAAACACAACTAAATATCCCAGCATATCAACACCTCCTGTTGGGGCGAGTCTTTTAACAATTACCTTGAGATTATATCATATTGATTTTCCATATTACAAGTATTTATGTCTTTCAAGTAACATCATTATATTTCTACCACTTTTCATACAAGTTAAAATTTCAAAAACAATATTCCGTTTAAAACTATTACAAAATATCTTTTTTCTTAAGAACCAACTGACTAATCGCCCCTAATGCTATACTTAAAAGCACCCCTCCAACTAAACACAGTAATACATTTATTATTGTTGCATTATGTGGTGTCAACATTGGTATCATCATAAAAAGGAACATTCCAACCATCATAGATAAAAGAATAGATAGCCACGTCTTTTGTTTTGCTATTACACTCATCAATAGATAAATTGGTACAAACACTAATACCAAAATCATTTTTGAAATAATACACATAACTACTTCGATTGAATTAAATCCTACCATCTCAAATGGAAGGCCTGATATAGCACCACCTACAAAACAAACGAGGGTTTTAGATATTACATAGTCTGTTTTCTTCGCACGAACAGTAAACAGATTTTTTGAATATCCACTTCTAAAATCAGCAGAAACAAAAACACATACAAGTACTGATATAATAAAATACAATATATTTATATTACACATAGTTGTAATACTCATATCCATTGCTGCCGATTCTTCAGTTTCTAAAGCATCACTACTAACAGAACCTATAATCTGCCATACATTATCAAAGCCTTCTACAACTGTTTCTTCTCCTGTCTGTGGATTTACAGAAACAGTTCCATCCATCATCGTTGTCATTACAAGAATCAATATCGGCATAACAATACATATACCTACCATAATGTATAGAAAAGGCATTGTAAACATTCTTCGAAAATCTACTGCCATCATGGTATGCAATCTTTTTCCAAAGGTAATTTTTTCAAACTTTAATTTATCCATTACTATCTGCCCTCCTTCATCAAATCTATATAATATTCTTCCAATCCAATCTTGTCCGTTTTAATCTCACTTATTAATATGTTATTTTCATACAAATATCTTACAATATCTTCCGGAGTTACCTCATCATATACACGAATATATCCTGCTTCATCCTCTTCCACACGAGAGTATTTCACTCCAAGCAACATCTTTGTACGAGACATATCTTTCGTCTGCAATGCCACATAGGTACGACAATTTTCATTCATTTGTGTAGCAGTCATTTCCGCAATCATCTTGCCGTCTCTTACAATTCCGTAATGGGTTGCAATCTTTTCAAGTTCTCCAAGAATATGAGAAGAAATAATAATTGTAACACCATAATTTGCAGCAAGTTCACACAAAACTTCTCTCATAATACGCATACCATCAGCATCCAATCCGTTAATAGGTTCATCAAGTACCAATAAAGACGGATTGCCTAAAAGTGCCATTGCAATACCTATTCTCTGTTTCATACCAAGCGAACAATTCTTATATTTATTAGAAGCAGCTCCTTCCATTCTCACCATTTTAAGAATCTTTACAATTTCCTGCTCTGCATTTTTTATTCCAAGATTAGCAGCCTGTAACATCATATTATTCCATACACTGTAATTCGGAAAGCATCCCGGGGCTTCTATAAGCACTCCCATCTTTGCTCTTACATCTACATCATTATGCTCTTTACCAAATATTTTAACTGAACCGCTTGTCTGGTGAAGCAGACCACAGATAATTTTTTCAGTAGTAGATTTACCGGAACCATTTTCACCTATAAATCCATATATTGCTCCTACCGGAATTGTCATATCAAGACCTTTTAATGCCTGTTTCTCACCAAAATTCTTTGTTAAACCTTTTATTTCTATCGTATTCATCTTAGAACCTCCTAGTATACATCACTATTATTAAGTATATATGTTCCAACTACATTGTAGATTACAGCCCATGCTACAGAACATAAAGTACAAACAATTAAAGTAAATATGTTCGCTGTAATCTCCTTTTCTTAATTTACTACTTTTATTCTTTTATGTGTGTTTTTTCAATTTTCCACATCTTATATCTGTATAATACTATCTATATGTTTTCGTCTTGTTTGTAAAATGTTAAAGAAATGTTAAACTAATTTCAAAAAAAAGATACCCTACGGAAATTACTAGCCTTTTGGCTAATAATATTTCCGTAGGGTATCTTTTTTTTATAGACTGTTTATTTCCCGACAGCCATTACATATTTATTTGTTATTATTTAGGCTGAATATATCCTTTTGCTTTAAGAAGCTCTGCACAAAGAACTGCACCACCTGCTGCTCCTCTTACAGTATTGTGAGATAATCCAACAAACTTATAATCATAAACTGAATCTTCTCTAAGTCTTCCTATTGAAACTCCCATACCTCTTTCATAATCAACATCTAAGTTAACCTGAGGTCTGTTATCTTCTTCAAGATACTGGATAAACTGCTTTGGAGCACTTGGAAGCTCTAATTCCTGTGGAAGTCCACTAAAGTTAACAAGCTTTTCAATTAATTCTTCCTTAGTTGGTTTCTTTTTGAACTTAACAAATACTGCTGCTGTATGACCATTTAATACCGGAACTCTGATACACTGTGTTGTAATAAGAGGTGCTTCTGCTTTCTTAATTACACCATCTTCAATCTTGCCCCATAATCTGAGTGGTTCCTGCTCACTCTTTTCTTCTTCTCCTCCGATAAATGGAATGATATTTCCTTCCATTTCAGGCCAATCCTTAAATGTCTTACCTGCACCTGAAATTGCCTGATATGTAGTTGCAACAACTTCATATGGCTCATATTCTTTCCAAGCTGTAAGAACAGGAGCATAACTCTGAATTGAGCAGTTAGGCTTAACAGCTACAAATCCTCTGGTTGTACCAAGACGTTTCTTCTGGAACTCAATAACATCAAAGTGTTCAGGATTGATTTCAGGTACAACCATAGGAACATCAGGTGTCCATCTGTGAGCACTGTTATTAGAAACAACCGGTGTCTCTGTCTTAGCGTATGCTTCTTCAATTGCCTTAATCTCATCCTTTGTCATATCAACTGCACTGAAAACAAAATCTACAGTTGAAGCAACTTTTTCAACTTCATTTACATTTAAAACAACGAGTTTTTTAACTGCTTCAGGCATTGGAGTAGTCATTTTCCAACGGTCACCTACAGCTTCTTCATATGTCTTTCCTGCTGAACGTGGGCTTGCTGCCAATGTTACTACTTCAAACCAAGGATGGTTATCAAGTAATGAGATAAATCTCTGACCTACCATACCTGTTGCACCTAAAATTCCGACTCTTAACTTCTGACTCATATCTGCCTCCATATATATACATAAAAATTCATCTTATTATATTGCAATTAAATTCGTTCATTGTCCGTCTAGGGCATACAACTGTTTGCAACGTATGTATACTATACCACAGATTTTCTAAATTGCAACCTTTTTTTTGAATTTTTATTGATTATTTGCTTTTTTTTTTATATAATTAATGCATTGCTGGAATAACTCAGTTGGCAGAGTAACTGATTCGTAATCAGTAAGTCGAGGGTTCAAGTCCCTTTTCCAGCTCTATTTTTTGAAAATAAAAAGAGCCACATTGTGACTCTTTTTTTATCGGAAATTTCTATAAATTTACCTTATAATTCTCTTTTCTTTCCCATATAAGCTACACTCACTAATAAACAACCACCAAGCATTAATAATAAAACAACATACATTTTGCTATCGACACTATCACCTGTCTGTGGCGAATCATTTAATAGTTCATCATTCTTAATAAGTTTAGCAATCACTACAGAAGCTTTATCTGTTATTTCTTTCTTACCTTCTGCATCAGCATACCATTTACCACAATCACATGTCCAATATGCAATATTACCTTCTTCTGTATAAGTAGCTTCTTTAGCAGCAACATAAGTTAATGTATGCTCATGAACAGATTTTGGTTTTTCAGCCAAAGTATAAATACTAAAATGGTCTGTTAAAAAGATTACATATTCATCTTCTACTTTAACTTCATACGTTGTAATCTTATCATCAGTATCTACATAATATGCAACCAATTCTTTATCCTTAAATTTATCAGGTAATGGAATTCTAACTTCAAACATTCCACTCTCAAGTTTCGAGAAGAAATTATTTGTTGTCTCAGAAAATAATTTTAAATCATAAGTTTCATTTTCTGTAACTTTTAATAATTCAATAATTTTATCATATTCATCACCACTAGTTAATCTTTCTGCCAGAATAACTGTATCAAGTGGAATCTGTGATGATGATGAACTAATCTGAACATTCGTATTCAAATCAACTGTCTTATATGTAGGTGTCTGTATTTCATCGTCATTTTTAATAATTATAAATCGATGCTCTTCTCCATCAATCTCAACTTTAAACAAATATCCACCTGTACCTTTTGTAAGAAAATGATTATCTCCCCCTTCTTCAAAAGATTCCATAAAGTATTGTTTATTCTCCGGTATTGACTGTAATCTCCATTCACATTCCATCACTAAAAAAACATCTCTATCCATAGGATCCTTTAGCATTTCAGCGTCTAAAAGAGCTTGAGTTTCTGCTAATTCATTATCATAATCAGATATCACACTATTATAATAATTCTCAACAGTCAATGAATCTAAAGAAATCTTGACTTTGCCTTCTCCAATATAATCATCAATTCGTTTCTGTGCCGCACTAATCAATTCTTCCGGTGTATCACCCGTAGTCTCAGGCACATAAATAGCATGTTCTGCCTTTGCACCTAACCATCCGTCCGAAAAATATACAACATCATCATAAATAAGCTTAGCTATTCCGGCTCTTATAGTCACAAATGGATCATCCGAGCCTGCACGTGAATCAACCGTAAATATAAAATTGCTGTAGTTTAAATATTCCTTCAATTCTCCTGAATAATTAGATAAATAATTTATATCCGAATCGTCATTTTCAGCTCCATTAACCCAATAATTTATGATTTCTAAATCTTTTACATTGAAATACTCACGATCCACCGGAAATCCTGCTACAAATTTGTCAGCTGTCTTCTTTACTTCTTCATCATAATTGTAAACCACTTTAACCATATGTTTTTCTTCATCATCTTGTCCATAATTCATATAAATCTCACATTCAGAAAAATCATCATTAAAAGATTCACAATCCATCCAAAAATCAGAATTAGATACACTAAAATCCTCAGAAATCATATATACATCGTCTATGGTAGACGGCTGTACATAATTAAACACTAATTCCCCATTAGAATTTAAAATCGATTTAAATTCTTCACTCATTGCAGCATCAGTTGCAAAAACATTTAAAGGCACAATAAAAAAAATCATAATCCCCATTAAACAGAGTGATAAAAACTTGTTTTTCATCAAAAAACCTCCTTTAAATATAATAATCTCTCGGAATCTCTAAGTCTTGATTTATAAGGCTTTCAGATTCCTATTTTATTAAAATCCTCCACTTTTTTGTCCAAAAACACTTGACAAATCTACCGAAAAATGCGGCGCTTAGCGCCAATTAATTAATAAATACCATCCGCTTGCGGTGGTAATCATTTTCGATATGGAGGCGATTTTCTATGTTACCTGTTAATTGTGGCAGTCATTCTGACTACCAAAACTTTGTTGTTACTAATCTTCGTAAATATTACC
>JAFQCK010000134.1 GCA_017416465.1 Lachnospiraceae bacterium
AAAAGATGGTTGTCGTTAGCCATCTTTTTCTCTTTTTATAGAAAAATTTAGCGGAGGTTGTGACTTGCATAAGTCACAGCCTCCGCTGTTATGGACTGTTTATTAACCGACAGCCCCTTTATATAGTGTAAGAAAAGTGTACTTTTTTTAATTTCAACTCAATAAAAACTTCTAAAAGTGTACTTTTTTACAACGTTATTTTACATTTCCATTTAAAACCTATGCCTGCTATCCATCACCTTCAAAGCTTCACACACTTTTACCAATCTTCGAAAGAATCTTCTTTTCGTTTCGCTTTGCAAACTCACTTAACGAATACGAACGAATTCTTTGAGTCACGATATTGGGAACCAAAAAGCCATTATTAGTAAGCTTCGCACATCGGTTGATAATTGTTTTATTTGTTACACCAATCATCTTACTCACATCAATTGGTGTAAACTCCAATATTCTATTTTTTAAAAGGAATACAAGCAAATCCTTTTCATTTGAATTCAAATAATACAAACTACCATCCAATTCATCCGCTTGAATCCCCTTTGACAGTTCACAAACCTTTTTCGAATATAATTCCACTATACGTAAAAAATAGTTTACCCAAATTTCAGGATGCGGTGGATTTTCTCGTCCGGAATAATACAATGCCGGAAGTCCCATCTGGAGCGATTCATAATACTCATCGGGATCATAAGCAAAGTATTCTTCCAAAGAACCTATTCCATTAAAACCATAGCCATATAAGTCTAATATATATCCTGACATAAGTCTTGCCGTTCTTCCATTTCCATCTTCGAAAGGATGAATAGTAACCAACTGATAATGAACTATTGCTGCAATGATAAGTGGATGATCATCCGTTGTGTTTACATAATTTACTAATTCGTCTAACAATTCAGGAATATCTGAATATTCAGGCGAAATATAGTCGGGAGCTCCTGTTGCCGTATCATACACCGCAAATAACATACCCGGAGACATAGGACCTCTTAGACCTATTTTTTCTTTTGATGCACCTTTTTCAACCATTGCCTGAACTTCAAGAATCAATTCTTTCGAAAAACTTTCTTTTCTCTTTATCTTTTCTTCTAGTAGATTTAACGCAAGAAAATAATTTCTAATCTCTTGCTCCGGTTTCAAAAAATGCTTATGTTCATCTCTCTCAATAGCCTCATCCGCCTGTTTTTCAGTAAGAGGATTACCCTCAATCTTGTTTGACGCATAAGAACTTTTCTTCTTAGAATTCTTACGTAGTCTATTTTTCGTCATTGGCGGCAACTCTATCGTGCTTAATGAAAAACGATTTTCATAGATTGATGATATTTTCTTCATTATGTCGTTATTTAATGCAATTTTTATCATAAACATCACCTCTTCATCAAAGATATTCAAGAACTAGTATACCTCAAAGAATAAAAAAATCCATTTTATTTCCACTATTTTTTCACTATTTTTTCACTATTTTTCACTACTTACAAATATAAATAACCGATAAAATATGCTAAGATGAATCAATAATTTCAGTATTTTCAAAAGTTTTATATAAACGTACTCGTAATAAGTTTAAACAACATGAATTTAATCTTGAATTGTGGGAAAATTATAAATAAAAATGCAAACTACATAATGAATAATATACTTGCATGCAATCATTAAATCTTTAGATAGTTAAAGTTATCACATTTACATATGTAAATATATATGATACACTATATTTTAGAAAGGTGGCAAAGTATATGATTTCATACAAAAAATTATTTCTAATGATGGAAGAAAGAGAAATAACCAAAGAAAAATTAAAGAACGAGATTGGAATATCTTCTGCAACTATGGCAAAACTATCAAAAAACGAAGAAGTTGCAATGTCAACAATACAGAGTTTATGTAACTTTTTTAATTGTCAACCAGGTGCTATTTTGTCATACGAAAAAGATATAGACGAAAATTCTATACTTTACAGAATGAAAGAAGAACAAGAAATGAAACTAAAAGGCGGTCTGTATCATCAGACACAAGTTAGATTGGCATATAATTCTAATCATATAGAAGGTAGTAGATTAACAGAAGATCAAACAAGAAGTATTTACGAAACCCAAACTATAGCTATAACCGAAGGGTATGAAAAAATAGATGATATTATTGAAACTGTAAATCATTTTAGATGCTTTGATTATATTTTATCAGTAGCAGACAAAGAATTATCCGAAGTAATTATTAAACATATCCATTTCTTATTAAAAAACGGAACAACAGATAGTCAAAAAGAATGGTTTGCCGTTGGAGAATATAAAAAACGTCCTAACATGATAGGCGATATGATTGAAACAACACCTCCTTCCAAAGTTTCAACAGAAATAAAGCAATTATTAAAGAGTTATAGGGAATGTAGTAATATAACTTTCGAGGATATTATTGATTTTCACTATAAGTTCGAAAAGATACATCCATTCCAAGACGGTAACGGACGTGTTGGCAGATTAATTATGTTCAAAGAGTGTTTGAAATACAATATTCCACCTTTTATTATTGAGGATAGAGCACAGGAATATTACAAGCGAGGGTTAAGAGAATATTCTACTGAGAAAGGATATTTAGTTGAGACATGCAGAGCAGCTCAGGACACATATAAAACATTACTGGAATATTTTGAGTATATTTAGAAGGGAATATACATAAAATTTTTCGGTAATTTTAAAAAATATGAGGCTGTCGATTTAAGAAAAAAAATCTTGTAACATCCTCCCTTCTAGGTAGACAAGCAAAATAATAAAAATTTGTCACTTAGGAGAGAGCATATCATTTAGTGCGACAGCCCCATAAATTATGGCTTATCAAATCCACCATTCAATCCATTACCACGATTATTACATTTTCTCAACCTTTTAATACCTTTTATAATTCCTTTAAAAACTCCATATTTTTCAATAGATAAAATCATATATTGTGAACATGAAGGCTCAAATCTACATCTATTCCTAATTTTTTTAGGCATAGTTACTTGATATAATTGTACAACTGTTATTACTATATTTTTAACATTAATACTCATATATACACAAACAACCACTAACAAATATCGCCAGTATTCTATTTCAAAAAATATACTAATTATATACACAAATAACAAAATTATCGGAATTATTATATATAAAATCAAACTTGTTGTTTTAATTTTAGGAACAACTAATATCCTGTTATAGTTAATACTTCTAGGATCATCTTCTCCAAAAGATTGATTTCTTTTTTTACCATTTCTTATCATTGTATGGTGTAGATTCATAACCTTTATTTCTAAGTTTTTCTATCATATTGTCTAATAATTTTCTAAAGAATTTATTAAACCACTTTGTATGTCCAAACAGTTTTATAAATGTCGGGCTAATTGCATAATAAACATACACAAAACTTCTTCCATACCATGTTTTCGACAATTTATTATCTCTGAATCGTCTTAAAGTCCATACTTGAGGACAATCGTAAGAACCATATATCGCAGTAGCTACATAACAACAACCACTTGAAGTCGGCATTGTACCCCCTGTTGTATTTCCATCATCTCCCATTTCTTTATTAAAATAATAATTATTTGTACCAATTCCGCTAAAATATTCTTGATTATGATCAGTTTTTGCATATTTATTATAACAATTAACAACTTCTGTCACATACGTTTTCGCTTTAGGATATTTCTTTTCAAGTTCTGAACTTCTACAACAAACAACAGCCCCAACTGCATTACAATATATATTTTTAAATTCATCATTTAAAATTTCATTTGTACAATCAACTCTTGTTATCAACTGATGACCACATTCAAGCAATTCATAATTGCATTTAAGAAGGATTGGTAGATAATCTGAAAATGATGATATATTTGTGTTATCTTGATTCCATACAGGACGAGCTGCTAAATTTTGCATTGCAGCATTAAATTGAGCTTTTCTAAGTGGAGTAGCATAATCTTCTAATGCTTTTTTTGCTTCTTTATAATATTTAAACATTTCAGAAAATACTTCTTTTTTTACTTTATAGGAATCTTCAGCAGTTTCAATATACTTCTCAGCGGATACAACAAAAGTTCTTGCCTTTACCTCTAAAGGTGATATCTGCAAAGCTATAGCTAAAGATTTCCTAAAATGTAAATAATAATTTGTAGGCTGTATTTCAATTGCCTTTAAATAGTAATTAACAGCTTCATTATACTGTTTTGACTCAAATGACATATTAGCTAGATCGATATAATTTTGTATATTATCCATTTTATTCACCTCCGTTAATTTCTCTGTTCCTTAAAACAAACTTTACAATGTTTTATATATCTTGTTCCATAGGAAATAGCATCATCTTCTGTCATAAAATACTCAGCCGCATCTTTCCAAACATTTGAGTTATAACATCCCTCCTTTTTATGCAATGTTCCCGTACCTTTGTTTAAAACATACTTATAATTTTTCAATCCAAAACCTCCTGACAATTACAAATTATTAAAAATAATTATAGCCCGTTTACGGACAATTGTCAATATTAGGGCTATTTTGTATGATTAAAATAAATTTTTGAAAGAAGGTGTTCTAAATATGATTTCCTTTGATAAATTATGGATAACATTAAAAGAAAAGAATATTTCTCAATATAAATTGATTAAAGATTACAAAGTCAGCTCAGGACAACTCGACAGATTACGAAAGAACGGTAATGTTAACACATTTACGTTAGACCAATTATGTAAGATACTCAATTGTAAACTTGAAGATATAGCAGAATTTATAAATGATGAAGCATAGAAACTTATATTTATTAAAATCATTAAAGTTTCTATGCTTCTATTAATTTGTATTACATTTTAATATATAATTTGTCTATTATATAAAAATCTGATATAATTTATCAAAAGATTTATGGTAATCATATAAGATTCGAGGTGAGCAAATTGTTTGAAATAACAGCAAATATTTATAACGGTAATCAATTAGTCAAGTATGAAATACTTGATACAAATACTAATCAAAAAAAGATAATGTCAATAGATATGGTTCAAGGCTTAGCCATAGCCGATGCTTTAACAAATGCTAAATTTAACGAATATTCAAATACGCTCACTGGAAAAAATAACTTTGATTTGAGAAGCTTACCAAGAAAACAAGAGCAGATTAAGAAAAATAACGAAATTATTGCTAATTATCTATACGGAGAAAAATTATTAAAATTTATTACGCAAAATACTGAATTATACCCTAACGAAAGATACCTGTTAAATAATTTAATGCAATTTTTAGATAATCCATGTAAAGGTAATATTTGCGCATTATACGGTCTTAGAAGAACCGGTAAAACAGTAATGATGTACCATTCTATCAAAAGATTATTTAAATCAGGCATTGATAACATTGCATTTATTACACTTACCGAAAACGATTCCTTAGCATATTTATTTAAAAAAATCGAAGAGTTTGTAAACAAAGGCATAGAATATATTTTTTTAGATGAAGTTACAGCCGTTAACGGATTTATTCAATCATCGGCATTACTTGCTGATACTTATGCAAAAACAGGTATACACATTGTTATTGCGGGTACTGATTCATACGTCATTAACATAGCAGGACAAAATAATTTATATGACAGAATGGTGACAATCAACACCACCTATATCGGATTTAAAGAATATACCCATTTAAATCCCAAAACCGATATTCTGGATTATATTCATATTGGTGGGGTTTTACCTGCTGATATATTCTATGACAATGATAAAACTAAGGATTATATTAATACTGCCATTTCCGGAAATATAATCAATTCTTTATTAAGAGCAAATAACAAAAAACAATATAAGCATTTAATGGAATTAGACGGGCGAGGATTACTTAAAAAAGCAATTGAACAAGCCATAGTTTCTGCAAACGAGGAGCTTACCACAAATGTAATAACTGAAACTTACTTTAATAGCAGTATAGGCTCTGCAAAACAAATGATTGCAAATATATTTGATATCGACGCTGTATTGGATATAGACGAAGTTGAAGAACGAATTAGATACAAGCTTTCAATTGTTAAAGATTTTGATACTGATATATCCGACGACTACATTGAAGAATTACGTGACTTTTTAATTGATATAGGAGCAATAAAAATGTATCATAGATATGTTTGTACCAACAAAAGAATTCGTAAGGTTGAGGTCCCAATATTTGTACAACCTGGTCTTAGATATCATCAGACAGTTGCATTATTAAATTCACTATGTGAAACATCATCATATTTCAATATAAATAAAAAAACCAGACAACTTTTTTTAGATAAAATAATTGAAGATATCGAAGGTAATCTTATTGAACACGAAGTAATTCTTAGCGAATTAATGAAATATTCAGACAAAGAATTTGAAGTTACTCAACTAATATATAATTCTAAAGAAATCGATATGATTATTCATAATAACGATACTATATATTTGTTTGAGATAAAGCGTAATAATTCTGCGTTAGAGGAACAAGCTAAATGGTTAGTTAATAAAGAAGTCTGTAATTATATTGAAGATTTGTTCGGATGTAGAATAGATAATAAAATAGTGTTGTATTTAGGCGAGGATACAGAGAAAATAGTTAACGGAGAAACTATTCAATATAAAAATATTAATGAATTTTTAATAGAGTAGCTTTATAAACACTAACCTTCATTTTATATGGAATAATTATCTATAATACAAAAATATATGATTGAACCAGGTCACAATTCAATTCTACGAATGTGACCTGGTTTTCTATAATACCTTATTATATAATCTTTTCCTAATATCTAACTAAAAAAACATAATATAGTAAATAGGAATATATATAATCTTACCTTTCTGCATTACATTTCTTTCATTCGAAACCACAAATGCCTTCTTTATATTATAATCTTCATTTTTCACAAAAGTATTTAACGCGCTATGAACAGTATAATCCTTTCCTGACTTTACTTCAATCGGCACTGCAGAAAGACTATCATAATCATCAACTAAGTAATCTACTTCTCCTTTTGTTCTGTTATCATAATAGAAAAGCTTGTGTCCATGTGCAATAAGTTCACTAGCTACAACCGTCTCATACACTGAACCTAAATTTATACTTTTATTATCATCAAGAATTGCACGAATATTATTGCCGTATATAATTCCTGAAAGAATTCCTACATCATTTAAATATAGTTTCAAAAGATTTTTCCCCGAAGATTCAATCAATGGAAATACAGGTGTTGAAATTGCTTGAACACTAAGTGTTATACCTGCACTTATAAGATACTCAAACTCATCACAATAATCATTAAATGTTTTTCCCTTTTTATTCTCTATGTTCTGTGCAACAACTCGTTTCTTTTTATTTTCCATATTAGAGGGCACAAGGTCATAAATTCTACGAATTTTCAGTTTATTTTCTGTGTCATACTTAGATGCATCTGTGGCATAATAATCATGAATTTCATTTTGAATATCACGAACCGATTGAATATTTTTTTCCTCAAGAAATGAGTTTACTGCATCCGGAAGCCCTCCCACCAATAAAAATTTGCGAAACATATCCATAATTTTATTATGCATCTGTTCATCAAGAGGTTCAAGCCGTTCAAACTTCTTTCGCATTGAAGTAATAACAATTTCATTCATTCCATTTGCATATAAAAATTCTTCAAAATCCAGCGGAAACATTCTTACTTTTCGAATACTTCCCATAGGAATGGAAGTTGTTTGCGAAAGTGTAACACCAAGCAATGACCCACTTGCAATATAAGTAAATTTATTATCCTGTGCCAAAAACTTTAGTAATGTAAGTAAATGTGGATATGCTTGAATTTCATCAATAAATATAAGTGTATTTTCTTTTTCCTTCATCTTATTTCCAAAAAGCATACTTACTTGGAGATAGAAATCCTCAACTGTATTTGTATTTTCAAACAAACGTTGTCCAAGAGAATCTTCTACCATATTAATTTCGATATAATTTTCAAATAACTTATTTCCTACATGTCGCACAATATACGTCTTACCTACCTGTCGAGCTCCATCTATCAAAAAAATTTTATTTGTATTAGATTTTAAATGTGATTCTATTACTTTTTCTATTTTTCGATATAACATATTCGCACCTTCATTCCACTTTTCATATATAATTAAACATTAATTCTATGACTTTTCAATATCTATTATTATTCATTGCGCCAACTTTTCAGGTTTATTATACATCAACAATACAAACTTTTCAATTATTTGTTATTGATAGGTAAATAGCAATTTTAAGTTCCACTTTGCAAAAGTAACTTCTGTTTAACTTATTTTTGCAAGATTAACTTCGGAATATGTACCTTGAAAACAGAAATAAGTCTTGCAAAAAAAGGCTAAACTGGAAATTAGTATTACAGAAATAGATTTTAGTATTACAAATGGCTTGAAATATGTATTTACATGATGGTATTATTCTATTGAAATCATATTTTATTGCACGCAAATAAGAAGTCGTCGCTTCGTTTGCGTGTTTGCAAGGGAAACTTCCACTTCTGATATGATGATTATTATTAGGAGATGACATTAGGTAAGTTTTACTTCAATAGTTCAGGTTTTAGTATGATTTCATTCGCAGGAATAGCTTCTAGGTTAAGTTTAGATGCTGTATCCTCACCTTAAAAGAAGCTGAACAATTGATGTGCTGATCGATCATTCAGCCTCTTTCTTGTATAAGAGTTAATATGGCTCATCATAAGATTAACCTTTTCTTGTGTCAGAAGAGCAAATGAAGTCTTCTTCGGTATTATCCTTCTGATGAATTCATGAGTGACTTCTATACTTCCTTTTTGATCCGGCCTCTTCGGATCGCAGTAGAACACATAACTCCTTCTATTACCATCTTTGTTGAATTCAATTGCAGATGGATCGGTAAATTCACTTCCTCTGTCCGCCAAGATAACCTGAAACATCTTACAAAATAATTCTTTACCGAGAATTTTCCTTATAAGGCTTAAAAAACTCTGCCCATTTTTCGTTATATGCATCTTTTTCAGAATCTAAATATCCATCCCACATTGAATAAATTACTATCGGATTTAAATCAGCAAATCTTTCTATCCACTTCTTATATTTTTCTTCAGGTTTGATAATACATAAGAAGCCTTTTTCACGCATAATTCTTTCCTGAGTTTTTGGTTCTTTGAAATATTTGTGTCTGAATATTTTATCAAGCTCTACAAAAAATGATTTATCAAATTTATATAAATCAGAATATTTACCTGCATATTTGGTAAATGTTTCTAACTGTCCAAGCATATATTTACTGTAACAATATGTATACATATCATTTTCAAGTGCTGCCTTATGAAATGATGCTAACGTATCAAGATTAGTTGAAGAACATACCAAAAAGGCATATTTATTATTCTCAAATATTTTTTTCGCTTCTTCTTTAAGCTCTGACTCTTTTCTTGTATGTTCACCAATTCGCTCCATCATCGTCCCTTCTATGAATAATGTATCAATATGACCTCCTGCTTCTTTAAGAACTAATTTTTCTATAACCTTAACCATCTTTGAACCACGATAACCATGTTCTCTAAAATCCCCTGTATGAAGTATATTTTCGTCAGGTGTTTTTATAAGAAACATATATGCATCATATGCAGAATGGTCAACCATATATGGTACGATTTCAATATCACCAATTTTATTGAGGGGTTTTCCTGCCTTTAATTCAACTATTCTTTCATCATCTTCTAAAAGCTTAACGTACTGAATTTGTTCATCAAAAAGTTCCGGGATTTTTGCCAAAGCCCTATGGATATTTAACATAATCTGTCTTGAAGTCTCACCCATATATATCTTAACATTATTAGGTATTTCAAGTATTCTTCCAACATGGTCTCCATGATAATGCGTAAAAAACACTGCATCAACTGTATCATTTTTCCAATCAAAATCTTCCTGATTAGCATTATTTCCCGGTAAACACTGTCCATAATCAATCATTACTTTTTATCACCAGACTAACATTTAAATATATAACTTCATCATATTCTCTATCTTTTCTTTTATTTCATCTCTAAGTTCTTTTGGTCTCACCACCTCTACCATATCTCCAAGACTTAAGAGCCACATAATAATTCCTTTACCATATACTTCAGCTTCAAATAACTGAATTCCATTAGTTTCCGAAACAATTCGCGCAGTTGGTAGTCTGTCTAAAATAGCTTCTGAATTTCCTCCCGTATATTTAAACTGAATTTTCATAAGCTTTCCTTTAAACATAAACTGAATTCTTTTTCTGAATTCCCCCTCTTCAAATCTGTTTGCATAATCAACTCTGAATTTCTCACCTATTTCTCTATATTCCATAATTCGGTCTATTCTATAAACTGCCGGATATTGATATGCTTTTTCATATTTTCCATTCTTTGATTTTTTGACAATATTTGCAATGAGATAAAAATAATATTCTGAAAAAATAATTGCTAATGGTTGTACAACATTACTGACAATTTTCCCTTCATCACCACTTCTTCTATAATTAATCTCTATAAGATTCTGCGCTTTAACTTCCTCTCCTATTTCCCATAACTTATCTTTTATAGCTGAATTATTTCTAATCGAGACATAATGAAACTTCTCATTCGAAATCAAATCAGAAACTAATTTTATATTTTTTTCCGGTACACACCCTGCAATCATTTTCTCGAGGATATCGTTCATCTCTTCCTTTGTAAATGCACGACTTTCAAGTAAAATCTTACTTACCGCTAAAATCTCACTATTTGACATAAGAGAACCTTTAACCCCTGTCATTACAAAGCCTTTTTTCTCTCTGTCATATTCTATATCCCTACATTCTCCCGGACACTCAACAACTCTGTCACTTAAATATTTCCTAATCACTTCAACATCTCTGTAAATTGAACGTTCATCAATATTAAATCTGTCTGCTTCTTCTTTTTTATTTATCACCTTTCCTTCACACAATCTCACATAAATATCTAGTATTCGTGGTGATTTATTTGTTTTTTCACTCACTTAAATCCGTCCTTTCCTGTGTATTATATTTTATATACAACCTTGACAAAATTTGTCACTATTTCTTTTATTATACTACTTTTTTGAAACGTTTTCATCTGTAAAGTATTTATAGAAAACCAAATAATTATTTAAAAGCAACCAAACATAAAAGGTAAGACATTAAGCAACATAATTGTCTAATATCTTACCTTTTAATACTTATAATTACATATTGGACATTTTGAATAATCATATTATCCTAATATAGCAAACTCTCTTATATATATTCAATAGGTAGTGCTACTAAATTTTCACGTAAATAAGTCTTCTTATCTATCATACAAAGTATCACTCCCATTCCTCTTGATTTATCCTTAATTTTATCAAGCACAGGATTGGTTGCTCCCATATTAGCTTTAGGATTACCTGTCATCTTAATTTCTATAGGATATAAAACTCCATCTTCTTCAATTATTAAATCTATCTCATTTTCCGATGATGAACTCTTATCTTTGCCTCTATAATAGAATATATTAAATTTGTAATCTTTCCCTTCATTCGTATATGACTTAAGTATCTCAGATACAACAAAAGTCTCAAACATATTTCCGGCAACCGCAGAACATTTTAAAGCATCTGATGTTAACCATCTGGTAAGATAGCAAGCTAATCCTGTATCTCTAAAATAAATTTTAGGAGTCTTTATTGCCCTACTTAATGCATTGGCACTATATGGTTGTAATATATATACAATTCCGGTTCTCTCCAAAATAGATATCCATTTTTTAATAGTCGGTTCACTTACGCCCACATCACTGGCAATACTTGTATAATTTAACAATTCACCTGTTCTCGCTGCAATAGCTGTAAGAAATTTAGTAAACGTAATACCATCTGCTGAAATCAACTCATTGATATCCCTCTCAAGATATGTCGCTACATATGAAGAATAATATTCCTGCCAATCCCTATCTACATCATACAATTCCGGATAAGAGCCTTTGTGTATAATTTCCCACAAATTATCATATGACTTTATCTCTTTTTCACGTTCAGATATATATTCATTTGTTGGCACAAAATGCTTATTAAAGCTTATATTATGAATTTCACGTAAAGAAAGTCCCGCCAACTCTGTTATCGATACTCTTCCCGCTAAAGATTCACTCATACCTTTCATAAGTTCTAAATTCTGAGAACCCGAAAGAATAAACATACCTCTTTCGTCTGATTCATCAACTATAATCTTTATATCCTCTAAAATACTATTTTCTTTTTGAACTTCGTCAATAAATAAAGGACATGGATTATTTATCAAAAATAACTTTGGTTCTTCTTTTGCTTGCAATCTTGTTAACCGGTCATCAAAATTTGCTTTATTATATTCTTTAAATTCTTTTTTTACAAGAGTTGATTTACCAACCTGTCTTGCACCTATTATAAGAGTACATTTACTTGTTTTTACTCTTTTCTTCAAGTTTTGTGTGATTGCTCTTTCTATATATGCCATAACAACACCTCCGACTAATCCAAAGTCTAACTTTATTTTAGTCGGAGACTTTAATTTTGTCAAACATTTAAATTAATAATTTATAATTTTTAGCAACAACTTGTCCTAAAATTACATGCGTAAACGCATATGCCTTATTTGATGAGAAACTTTGAAAATCTCAAAGAAAATCTTAGAGAACTTACAAAATACAGAAAAAGATGCAAAAATGCTTGATGAATTGCAACTGCCTATTTTTAATCTTTTCTTTGATACATAAAAATTTATATAATTTTATTAATATTTTCATTTTAATTTTTGTAAAAATATGCTATTATTTATTTATATATGTTTATAACGGAGAAATGCTTATGGGAATTAAATTATCTTCACTCGAGGTTGGCACTCGAATTACTTTGAATGTCAGTAACGAAGACAATCATATCTGTATGGATGCTACTATCAAACAAGTTTTAAGAGACGACTTAGCACTCCTTACAATTCATTTTAAAGAAGACCAGATTTTAAATTTTGACAATTGTAATGTTCAGGTAGAGTATTGCCCTGGAGACGATATTCCTTTTATTTGGAAAGTCGGACAAATTATCTATCATCAATCTGAGTATGTTCTTAAGGTATATACAGAAGGAACGAAAAAGAACCGTAGAGAATGTTTCAGAGTTGGTGTTGGTCGTATGGCAAGGATGAAATCTCAATCCGGTTCCAGTCAGGAGGTTATGGTTAAAGACGTAAGTCTTTCAGGTTTTGCTATAACTGACAGAAAAGATGAACTTAAATTTCAACAAGGCGAAAAAGTTTCTATTTCCTTTGAAGATTTAGGACATGAACTTAATTTGGTTGGACGACTTGTAAGAATAGAACAACGTGACCAGATGACAATCTATGGATTTGAAACATGCAATTTATGTAAAGATTTACCTTCTTATATTTCATGCAAACAAAGACAAAAAGGAAACTAATATTCTATTACAATCAGGTACTAGTTTTTTCTATGTAAGCAGGCTTTTTTGCCTGCTTATTTATTTTAAATAATCCATCGGATCACATGGTTCGCCATTTTTAGTCAATTTAAAATACAAATTAGGACCTTCATTTTCATAATATCTAGTTGTGTCTGCAGTCAAACCAATACAAGTATCTTTATTTACTTCATCTTTTTCCGAGACTTTAATATCACTTAACTGTCCATAAGTAATTTCATAGCCACTGCCTATTTCAACAATTATAAAATTTCCAATCTCATCTTCAGTGCTAACTGTTTTAACTACACCTTTTACCCCTGCCTTTATTTCTTTTCCTTTTTCACTTTGAATAATAAGTGCCGGATTGCATTTATAAGTATCTAATGTTGGAAAATAAATTGTATTCTCCATACTATAATCAAGAAGTACATTTCCTTCTACAGGCCATTCAATCTTATCTTCTTCACCAAACGTCAGATTAGATACATTACCATTAACATTCACCACTACCTCTTCATTATTTGGGGACTCCTTTTCAATTTCTTCGTTTTTATCTGATTTATTAATATTATTGCTTTCATTTTTCAATATATTATTTTGTTCTAAAATTTCATTACTTATATTATCTATATTTATATTTTTATCTTCAGTTTTAAAATTTTCTTTTTGTGTTACGGATTCTTTTTCCTTTACAACATTTCCATCAACTTGGAGATTATCTGCTTTTGTAGTCTCATCATTTTTTTCTGCGTTAAGATTTATTATATCTTCTTTTTTATCTGTATTTTTTTCTTTACTTTTTCCTAAAAAATGGTTTCCTACGGCTATCGCAGATAGACAAATAAGACACAATAATGCGACTATTACCGTTTCTTTACCCAAAGTTTTTTTTCTACTATCCCTCACTACTACATCCTTCCTTTCGATTATATGTAGTAGTATTTTTCCCAAAAATATTTCTGTTATGCCAAATTTAATAAATTTCTTTTATTTCAATTCCATAATAGAAAAACTTTAGAATTTCATCAAACTTTTTACCTTCCTTTGCCATTTCTTCAGTCGAAAACATACTTAAACCTTTTCCATTTCCAATGCCTTTTGTCACAAATTTATATCCATCCGAAAATGACTCAAAAGTAAATGCTGTAGACAATAAAGAAAACATTTCTTTAAAATCTTCACTGCCAATTACTTTTTCTCCTACAGTCACACTTCTTACATAAATTCCATTCTCTTCCATATTTAATATTATTTTTGAAACCAGATCAGAATTTTCTATAAATACCTCAGATTTCTCTTTCAGGATTTTGCAAATCTCATCTCCGGTAAAATAAAATGTATTTTCAAAATTTGGGGCTTTTTTATCCCAACCTGTATCAACACTTTGTAAATATTCAAATTCACCTACATTCGTTATTCCAGCACTCACTTCATTATAATATGGATAAATCAATTTATTATTAAACATTATCACCTTATTATCAGTTTCCTTCAAAAGCTTCATTGTGTTCATATATTTTTTTTCATAATTCTTTCCCCATTTTTTTTCAAGCTCAGAATATGTAGTATACGGAATTCCCAAATCCTCTGCATTTATACTTTCGTTTTCTCCCATTGAATATAAGATATATGTTCTAAATATAACTATCATTGATTTTAAAGTTTCTTTTTCATATTCATCAGATATTGCTGAATACAATACAAGCGGAATAAACATTTCAACATCTATACTTTCTTTTTCCTCTCCTGAATTTAAAACAACAGTCTTTCCCAACATGTCCGGCTTGTATATTTTCACTTTCCCAGACTCCATTTTATATATGGTAATACTAAATGGAAATAACATTGAAAATGCTGTTATAAATGTAATTAAAATAATATTTGATTTATATTTTTTTAGAAAATTTGTAATCATTGTTTTCCTTTCAAAAAAATATTTCTATCTCTAATAATTTATTTTATACAATAGAAAAAAATGACTCCTTTACACAAAAATATAGCACGTAGAATTAATTAATTTGCTTCTATATTAATCAAGTAGGCTCACTCATACTCGATTAACGCAATCTAAAAAAGTGCCGTCCGAAGACGACACTTTTAAAAATTTATTATTACATTTCTACTTTAACTTTTTCAAGTTTCCAGATATCCTGTACATATTCCTCAATTGTTCTGTCTGACGAGAACTTACCTACATTACTTACATTAAGGATTGCTGATTTAGCCCATCCTGCTTCGTTTCTATAAGCTTCTTCTACTCTTTTCTGTGCTTCAGCATAAGAACGGAAGTCTTTAAGAATAAAGTATGTGTCAGCTCTGTTTGAACCGTTTGAATTTAATAATGCATCATATAATTCTCTGAATAATTCTGTATTTTCAGGACTATAGAATCCATTTATAAGCTGCATTAATACTTTTCTGATATCCATATCGTTATTAAAGATATCCATTGGATAGTATCCACCATGTTGCTCATAATTAATTACTTCATCTGAAGATAAACCAAAGATAAATGCATTCTCTTCTCCAACTTCTTCTACGATTTCTACGTTTGCACCATCCATTGTTCCAAGTGTTAAAGCACCATTTAACATAAATTTCATATTACCTGTTCCTGATGCTTCCTTACTTGCTGTTGAAATCTGCTCACTAACATCTGCTGCTGCAAATATCATCTCTGCATTTGAAACTCTGTAGTTTTCAATAAATACAACCTTAAGCTTTCCATCAATTGATTTATCATTGTTGATTACATTAGCAACGTTGTTGATAAGCTTAATTGTAAGCTTAGCCCTTCTGTAACCTGCTGCTGCCTTAGCACCAAAGATAAATGTTCTTGGATAGAATTCCATACTTGGATTTTCTTTAATCTGATTATATAAATACATAACATGTAAAATGTTAAGTAACTGACGTTTATATTCATGAAGTCTCTTAACCTGAACGTCAAAGATTGAACGTGGGTCAACTTCAACTCCGTTATGTTCTTTAATATATTTTGCAAGACGAACCTTGTTCTGATACTTAATGTTCATAAATTCTTTCTGACACTTCTTATCATCAGCATAGATTTCAAGATTCTTGATATGCGCAAGGTCTGTTGCCCATTCTGAACCAATCTTACTTGTAACCCAATCAGCAAGAAGCGGATTACCATGAAGAAGGAATCTTCTCTGAGTAATACCATTTGTTTTATTATTAAACTTATCCGGCATCATTTCATAGAAATCTTTTAATTCCTGATTCTTAAGAATCTCTGTATGAAGTCTTGCAACACCATTTACTGAGAATCCGGCACAGATTGCAAGGTTAGCCATCTTAACCTGACCATCATAGATAATAGCCATTTTTCTAACCTTATCTTGATTTCCCGGATATTTATTCTGAATTTCAAGAACAAATCTTCTATTGATTTCTTCAATAATCTGATAACATCTTGGAAGTAATCTTGAGAATAATTCAATTGGCCATTTTTCAAGAGCTTCAGCCATAATTGTATGGTTTGTATATGCACATGCCTTTGTTGTTACATCCCAAGCTTCATCCCAGTTAAGACCATATTCATCCATAAGAATTCTCATAAGTTCCGCAACTGTTACTGTTGGATGTGTATCATTAAGCTGGAATATAACTTTCTCATGAAGCTTTTTAACATCATTATGACTATCCATATATTTCTTAACCGCAGTCTGCACACTTGCAGATACGAAGAAATACTGCTGTTTTAATCTTAATTCTTTTCCTGCATAATGGTCATCACAAGGATATAATACTTCAACGATAGTTTTTGCAAGGTTTTCCTGCTCTGTTGCCTTTAAGTAATCACCTTTATTGAATGAATCAAGCATAAAGTGCTGCATTGGTTCAGCATCCCAGATTCTAAGTGTATTAACAACATTATTACCATAACCTACGATTGGCATATCATATGGAACAGCTCTTACCGAGCGATAATCTTCCTGAATAAATTGTTCTCTGCCATTTTCATCTCTTGCAATTCTGATATATCCACCAAATTTAACTTCACAAGCATATTCTTCACGTCTTACTTCAAATGGATTTCCATTCTTTAACCAGTTATCAGGAACTTCCATCTGATAACCGTCTTCGATTTTCTGTTTAAACATACCGTATTTATAACGTATACCACATCCATAAGCAGGATAACCTAATGTTGCAAGCGAATCAAGGAAACATGCTGCAAGTCTTCCAAGACCACCATTACCAAGCGCTGCATCCGGCTCCATATCCTCAATTGCGTTAAGGTCAAGACCTAATTCTTCTATAGCTTCTTTAATCTCCGTTCTTTCTGAAAGGTTAATTATAATATTTCCTAAAGCTCTACCCATCAAAAATTCCATTGATAAATAATATACAGTCTTTGCATCCTGCTTCTCATATTCTTTATGAGTTGCAATCCACTGGTCAATTATTAAATCTTTTAAAGCATATGCAACAGCCTGATATTTTTCAAGCTGTGATGCCTCCTCAAGAGTTTTTCTTGAAATGACTTTTACATAATCATTAATTTCCTTCTTAAAATCTTTCTTAGAAAATTTTTTCATGTTAATATGTTCCTCCGTTTTAGCAATAAAATTTAGCAAATATATTTAGTTAATTCTTCTTAACTGCCATTACAACATCTTCTCCATTGATGTTCCATTCTTTTTCATAGCCATCAACACTTCCTGTTACAATATCTGTAGCAAGGACATCTGACATAATTGTTTCTTTATTGTTATTAAGGACGTTTATTACCTTTTCATTATCTTTTGCATAAACAGTAATCTTATCCATAACCTCGAAGCCTGCTTCTTTTCTCATTGTCTGTACTTTACTGATTATCTCACGTACAAATCCTTCTTCAAGAAGTTCTTCTGTAAGATTTGTATCGAGTACTACTGTAATCTTATTATCACATTCTGATACATATCCCTCTTTCTGAGCAATATCTATAAGTAAATCATCTTTTTCAAGAACTACTTCTCCACTTGGAAGTACAAGCTTAAGTGTTCCTGTTGCGTTCACTTCATCCATAGCATCGTTTCCGTCTACTTCTGATAATGCTGCTCTAATTTCACCAAGCTGCTTACCGAATTTTGGTCCTACAGTCTTAAGCTGTGGTTTGAAACTGTATGAAGAGAAATCTCTTACATCATCTGTAAATGCTACTTTTTTAACATTTAATTCATCAGCGATGATATCTGTATAGAATTCTGATAAATTAAATTCTGCTTTGATATACATCTGACCGATTGGTTGTCTGTTCTTGATATTTGAAGCATTTCTACAAGCACGTCCCATAACTACAACTTCAAGAAGGTCTTCCATATCTTCTTCAAGCTTTTTATCGATGAATTTCTCATCTGCTACAGGGAAGTCACATAAATGTATACTTTCAGGTGCAGTCTTATCAACGCTTCTTACAAGGTTCTGATAAATATCTTCTGTCATAAATGGAATCATTGGAGCTGCTGCCTTACTGATTGTTACAAGTGATGTATAAAGTGTCATATAAGCATTAATCTTATCCTGTTCCATTCCTTTTGCCCAGAAACGTTCTCTTGAACGTCTTACATACCAGTTACTCATTTCATCAACGAAATCCTGTAATGCTCTTGCAGCTTCAGGTATTCTGTATTTATCAAGGTTCTCATCAACTGTTTTAACAACTGAGTTAAGTTTTGATAATAACCATTTATCCATTACTGATAACTTGTCATATTCAAGTGAATATTTTGTTGGGTCAAATTCATCAATATTAGCATATAAAACATAGAATGCATATGTGTTCCAAAGTGTACCCATGAATTTACGCTGACCTTCTGTAACAGCCTTAGCATGGAATCTGTTTGGAAGCCATGGTGCACTGTTTGTATAGAAATACCAACGAATTGCATCTGCGCCATGCTCCTCTAATGCATCAAATGGGTCTACTGCATTTCCTTTTGACTTAGACATCTTCTGACCATTTTCGTCCTGAACGTGCCCAAGAACGATTACGTTTTCATAAGGTGCTTTATTAAATAATAATGTTGATTCCGCCATTAATGAATAGAACCAACCTCTTGTCTGGTCAACAGCTTCTGAAATGAACTGTGCCGGGAACTGCTGTTCAAATAATTCTTTATTTTCAAATGGATAGTGGTGCTGCGCAAATGGCATAGCTCCTGAGTCAAACCAACAGTCGATAACTTCAGGTACTCTGTGCATATCTTTACCACAGTCAGGACATTTGATTGTAATTTCATCAATGTATGGACGGTGAAGCTCAACTGTCTTAGCAGCCTCATTTCCACTCATCTTCTCTAACTCTTCACGACTTCCGATTGCATGCTGGCATCCACATTCACATTCCCAGATGTTAAGTGGTGTTCCCCAATATCTGTTACGAGAAACGCCCCAATCCTGAATATTCTCAAGCCAATCACCGAAACGGCCTTTACCAATTGATTCAGGAATCCAGTTTACTGTATTATTATTTCTTACCAAATCATCTTTAACTGCTGTCATCTTGATAAACCAAGATTCTCTTGCATAGTAAATAAGTGGTGTATCACATCTCCAGCAGTGTGGATAGCTATGCTCGAATTTTGGTGCATCATATAATAAACCTTTTGCATCAAGGTCTTTTAAAATCATAGGGTCAGCATTTTTACAGAAAGTTCCTGCATAAGATGTCTCACTAGTCATCTCACCCTTACTGTCTACAAGCTGAACAAATGGAAGGTCATAGTTACGTCCAACCTTTGCATCATCTTCACCGAATGCTGGAGCAATATGAACAACACCGGTACCATCTGTAAGTGTTACATAAGTATCACATACAACGTAGTAACCTTTCTTATGCTGTTTCTCAACTATATCCAATGCAAAATCAAATAATGGCTCGTACTCTTTTCCTTCAAGATCTTTACCAACATATTTTTCTACAACTTCATAAGGTGCAGTTGGTCTTTCTCCACCTAAAACATTTTCACAAAGTGCTTCTGCAAGGTAGTAAGTAAATCCATCTGCTGTCTTAACCTTTACATATGCCTCGTCAGGATTTACACAAAGTGCAACGTTTGATGGAAGTGTCCAAGGTGTTGTTGTCCATGCTAAGATATATGCATCTTCTTCTTTAACCTTGAATTTAGCTATTGCTGAACGTTCCTTAACATCTTTATATCCTTGTGCTACCTCGTGACTTGATAAAGGTGTTCCACATCTTGGACAATAAGGAACAATCTTAAATCCTTTATATAAAAGCTTTTTATCCCAAATCTGTTTAAGAGCCCACCATTCTGACTCAATAAAGTTATCATCATAAGTTACATATGGGTCATCCATATCTGCCCAGAAACCAACTGTTCCTGAGAAATCTTCCCACATTCCTTTGTATTTCCAAACACTTTCCTTACATTTACAGATAAATGGGTCAAGTCCATATTCTTCAATCTGCTCTTTTCCATCAAGACCTAATAATTTCTCAACTTCAAGCTCAACCGGAAGACCATGTGTATCCCAACCTGCTTTTCTAGGAACCATGTAACCTTTCATTGTTCTGTATCTTGGAATCATATCTTTGATTACACGAGTAAGTACGTGACCGATATGTGGCTTTCCATTAGCTGTTGGAGGTCCATCATAGAATGTATATGTCTCTCCTTCTTTACGATTTTCCATACTCTTTCTGAAAATATCATTATCTTTCCAGAACTGCTCTGTTTTCTTTTCTCTTTCGACAAAATTCAGATTAGTCGATACTTTTTCATACATAAGTAATTCATTCCTTTCAATAAAACATAAGAGAGAGCTTTTCCTGTAATAGGACGAGCTCTCTCTTATCGTTATACCACCTGTTACAGCCATACATATAATATCTTTCTGTAACATTAATAATTCTTACAAATCTTTCACACCACATAAAATATATTATAGATATGCGTTCCCTTTAACGTTGGAAATACGTCAGAACTTACTAGTTTATCAATATTCTATAGTTGATTATTCTGCAATTAATTATCACCACTAAAACTCTATAATAAACGTTCAATCTGCAGCTCCAAAGTGATATAACATTATCCCTACTCATATCCGTTTTCACCTGACCGGACTCTCTGTGATTTTCCTGATAATGACAGTCTTTTTCATAGCCTTTATTTTTATTCAATTAGGAAATATTATACTAATAAATAACAGGGTTGTCAATAATTCTTATTCTGCCGGTTCAGTACTTACCCAATAATATTCTCCATTATCATTTTTCTTAAATGTATGTTTATACTCTGCCATTTTTTCCTTATAGTTTCCCATGACATAATCTTCAATATCTGATATACTTTCCATATTAATTTCAACTTTTTCCATAACATCAGATACTGAGCTTGAATATATATCATATTTATTTGGTGCATCATTCGATTCACTTATCAATAAATATTTATCAAATATATATAACATATCTTCTTCAATATATGCTTTTGTAATATTTGAAACAGGAGTAAGAAGTGAACCTGCACCTCCATCAGAATACCTGTACGTTCCGGTTTCGTCATTATATGTGCAACTCTCTGCCCAGCTTATTTTAATTGTTTCATCTGTTAACATTATGTCATCGCCATAAAATTCTTTTGAATATTTATGCATAACCTCTTTATCAAAAGAATACCATCCTGTTACACACTCATTTCCTTCCTCATCTTTTACCCAAAATGTCATGGATTCATTTAATCCCGGGTCAATAACATCCGTAATTTCATCTCGTTTGAATTTAATATTTTTAAATACATTTATTAACTTTACCTGATTTGATAAATCATTTATCTCTACTTTTTTATCCTGATATGCTGTTGGCATTATTTCATTGTAATAAACTGTCGGAATATATTTATATGCCTTTACAACCATTTCATCATCTGTAGCCAGTATTTCCTGTTCCTTTGCTTCCTCTTTGTCTGCATTTTCAACACTATTTTCTGTATTATCACTATTTTCATTATCCATATTATTTTTTGTATCAGCATTGTCTTCTATGCCATTTACATTTGTCTGTTGCTCGTTATTTACTGAAGTCCTTTCTGATATTTTATCTCCGCAGCCTACACAACTTATTAATACTCCTGTTAACATTACTGATAATACAACTTTCTTAACTAATTTAATATTATTCTTTCTCATTTCAATCTTCCTTTCAATTTTAAAAATTATTTTTTTATCTTTCATTCACCGGTTCAGTACTTACCCAATAATATTCTCCATTATCATTTTTCTTAAATATATGTTTATACTCCGACATTTTATCAGCATATCTCTCTTTTACATACTCATAAATATTTTCATCAAATAAATCTATATTTCCATCTTTTACAATCTCTACCGGTTCTCCTACTGTACTTTTATAAATTTTATATTCAGTTCCACGCAATTCCCCTTGATTTGGTATTTCTTCAAACTGCAAAAACTTATCAAATAAATACAATGCATCTTCTTCTATGTAAGCCTTTGTAATAAAACTAACCGGTGCAAATGCATATCCGCTTCCTCCTTCACCATGAGAATATCTTCCACTTTCACTTCCTTCTTCAGCCTCATGATACTGACAACTTTCTACGCAACTTATTTTAAAATTGTCATTCATTATAGTAGCTTTCTCCCCATAGATTTCTTTTAATGTTTTATGCATCAAACTTTCATCAAATGAATAAAATCCTGAAGGATATTCACTACCATCATCACTCTTTATCCATCCCCCCTGTTCTCTTCCGTCTATTTCACTAAAAACAATATCATCCTTACTAAATTTTATATTTCTGAATACATTGATTAATTTAACTTCATTAGGTAAATCATTAAATTCAATCTTTTTATCCTGATACGCTGTAGGTAGAATTTCCCGATTAAATACTGATGGTACGTAACTATAAGCTTTTACTACAATCTCATTATCAACTTTAAGTTCCTCATAATATTCATCCTCCACTTCAACAACCATATCACTTGTACTATTTTCTAACGTCTCATCATAATCCGGTTGTACGGATTCATTGCTAATCACAGGCTTATTTTCATTTGCATTATAATGAGTTACAACTGCTGCAGTTCCACCACCTGCGATTGTTACCGCCAATGTTGCTGCTGCAATCTTTCCTCCCACCGTTGCTAAAACTCCGCCTTTAACTGCTGTGCCTGCCACAACTGCACTTGTAGTAGCCATACCTCCGGCTACTGCTCCACTTGTTGCTGCTACACCTCCTGTTACCACTCCACTTGTAGTAGCTGCACTTCCGGCCAGTGTAGCACTTGTAGCCACTGCACCTTTAGTTACTGCCATACTTGTAACTGCTGATGTACTTGCACCAACTATAGTTCCTCCTGTAATTACACCTGATAAAACACTTGCATATGCAGGTACTTCAACACTTGCAGAAGCGATTGCAAGACCTGATGAAATAATTGCAAGTGGTGCATTCGAATACAATTTTGTTCCTTTTTTTTCCAAACGTTCTATATCTTTTTTCATATCCTGTCTTGCTGATAATAACTTATACTTTACAGTTGTTACAGGCAAATCAAGTGTACTTGCTATTTCTTTAACCAACATTTCCTGATAATAATACATTATCACTATCAACCTTTTATCTTCTGACAGACCATCTATTATATCCATGATAATTTTGCTTGTTTCCTTATTATCAACTATTTCATCCGGGGTGTTTGAATTATCAACTAATACTTCTTCTCCTATACCTCCATCAATATCTTCTGTAATATTTCCAAATAACATAGGTTTCTTTTTAGCGATATAATTTTTACTGTTATTTGACACTATGCTATTCAACCAACTGTCAAATACTTCAGGTTGCCTTAAAGAATCAATATTATTAAATGCTTTAATATAACTATCCTGCATAATATCCATAGCATCCTGTTCATTTTTTGTTATACTGTATGCTATAAAATATGCTGATTTTTTAGTCATATTATATAAATCTTCAAATGCACTATTATCTCCTGCTTTGGCTCCATCAATTATTTTTATAAAATCTCTATTCATACAATCTGCCTTTCATTATGTATTTATATTAAATATATCTTTTACTCCACTTTCATAAAAAACAACCCTCTATAAAGGTAGACAAGTCAAAATCTCAGTCGGATAGTAAAATTTTAAATTTCTTAAAAATAAATTTTGTTGAAAATCTTAAAAGTTTTTTCAACTGAAATAATTATACTAAATTTTTACCACAAAAAATGCTATCACACTTTTTTACTTAAGTATGATAGCATTATATCAAATTTTTCTGTTAAAAATTATTTTCAAAACATTTTAATACTAATTTAATAGTATTTATTGTATTTTTAAACCAAAATCTTACAAACGAACCTAAAGTTTCATTCTTTTCTAATGTATTTTCTTCACTGTTATTTTCAGAATCTCCATTTACATATATACCTACATAATTTGTTCCTATTGTATTACCTTTAGAATCCTTAACAGATGCCACATATTCTTTAGAACCACCTTCATTTAAAGGAATAATATACACTCTATTTTCAGAATAATCTTGTAAAAGTTTCTTTTCTCCCGTTTCACTGTCTACTTCTTCAAATCTGTATGTATAATTTCCACTTCCCCCCATAGCTACTGCCTGTAAAAGTATCTCATCTCCTACAAAATATTCATCTGATATGTGGGTGCCATGATGAGAAAGTGATAATGTTGCACTAAGTGAAATTTCTTTCACTACCACTGTTATTGTATTAGTATTATATTCAGTACCTGTTGCAAATTTTACATACCCTTTTACTTGTTTCGTTCCAGGTGTAGAAATACTAATTCCATAAGCATTACCTATTGAATAATCACAACTCTTTTCTATCTTTCCTGTTGCTACATCAATAATCTCATATCTGTATTCATATTTACCATCCACATCATAATCGCCATCTACAATAATTGATGACAATTTCATTTCCCCCACATAACATTCTAAATAGTCAGTGCTTCCTGCAATAGTAAATACTCCTCTTTGATTATTACCTACTGAAACATCTGTATTTTCATTATTTCCGTTAATTTCAATAGTAACTGAATTTGTCTGACATTCATTTCCTGCAGAATCTTTAATAGTTCCTTGAAAACAAACATTATCTCCAGCCTCTGATAATTTAACTTCTATTGTATCTTCTTTACAAAAATCTTTTAATACTGTGACTTTTCCGGTATCCCTATTATCCATTTCATACTTATAAGTATAATCTCCACTTCCACCAGCAGCTACAATTGACAATTCAATTGTATCCCCTACATTATATTCTCTAAGCGTAACTTCATCATCCAAAAATATTCCTGCATCCAAATCACCTTCAATTGCATCTATTATATATGGTTCTGATTTAGTAACATTTCCTTCTTCATCTTTAATATATACTACTAATTCTCTTTTACCGACACTTGTAAGTACAATCCCAAACATTCCCCATTCCTTATAACAATCTTTGTACTCTGTTGACTTTTCTATCTCTCCTGTTTCAGAATTTTTAATTTCATATTTATATTGCTTTTTTCCTACGCCGCCTGATATGTGCATTTCTGTATATATGATTTGACCTATTTTCTCCTGTATATACCCAAAATCATCCGGACTTGTTTGAACTTTAACAGAAAATTCACTTGACTCATCCGCGTAGACCATCTCTGATTTATTATAAATAACTGCATCTGCTATTGGTAACCCTGATGTAGCTATAGCCAAAGCCATTATTGCTCCTGTTATTTTTTTTATTACTTTCTCCGATATATATTTTTTCATATCTATCTCATTCCTTTCTTACATATTTTATCTTTTACATAATATAGATACTTAAACTTCTTATCAGGATAGTAAAAAATAAATTTTTTTATATTTTTTTAATACTTTTCTATTCAGCCTTTTAATCCCCAAACGGAATATACATTTTTTTTACACTTCCATCCGGTAATTCTACCATATAATATGATATATAATATAAATCTTTATCTAAATTTATTTCTAATAATTTAATTTCCGTTCCTTCTTCTATTTTCGTGCGATTATACATATATGTTGGGTCTGTTAAATTAGGCTCTCCAGAGAATTCCACTTCTATATCTTCCGATAAAGTATATTTTTTATCCAATAACTCAGTATAACCAGGATGATATGTATTAACAACATCATCTTTTACTTCCGTAAATTCTGTTACTATCTCAGTATCCAAAAAGAACAGATAATCCTTTCCACCTATAATCCTTCCTTTTCCGTTAAATAATATTTCATCATATGTATATTTAGCTCCAAAACTTCCAATTTCAACTATTGAATTATCTACAAACCTAAAAATATGAATAGTAGGGTCTGCGCTTGCACCATGGTCATATACTACAACTTCATTATATTCATCCTCTCTATCAATATCAATTATTTCAGCATCATATATTCTGATGCCTCCAAACTGTTTTTTTACTCCATTTATCTCAATATATGTTGATATTGTATCATCACTTGTTATTACTATTGAATCTGCTATACAACCTTTAGAAAGAGGATATTCTCCGGTAATTGTTATATTTTTTTTACCAACTCCATCAACCAACTCTTCACTTGTCTCTACCTCAAACTCTGACCATATCTTAATGCTTTCCATTGAGCTATAACCTTCTGTTGTCATATTTATAATTTCAGATGCCGGAATTTCTTCTTTAACCTCACTTGTTTCTTCTATTTCTTCAGTCACTGTTTCTTCCTGAATTTCTTCTTTAATCACTTCATCTGTTGAAGATTCAACATTTTCAATCGCTTCACTTGTTTCATTCTTTCCTGTTACTTTACTTTTTGTCCCACAACTACATATAGATAAAGACAATACAATAATTGTTCCTAATATTAATTTTTTCATTTTTTTACCGATGCATATATAAATCAGCTTATTCTTATTAATAATTTCGCTGACTGCACTTTTCCTTTCCTTGAGTTTTTATCTTTTTACATAATATAGATACTTAAACTTCTTATCAGGATAGTAAAAAATAAATTTTTTTATATTTTTTTAATACTTTTCTATTCAGCCTTTTAATCCCCAAACGGAATACTCATTTCTTTTACACTTCCATCCGGTAATTCTACAATATAATCTGATATATAATGTGAATCTTTATCTATATTTATTCCTAATAGTTTAATTTCCGTTCCTTCCTCTATTTTCGGGCGATTATATATATATGTTGGGTCTGTTAAAATAGGTTCTCCAGAAAATTCAACTTCTATATCTTCCGATAATGTATATTTTTTATCCAATAACTCAGTATAATCAGGATAATATGTATTAACAACATCACCCTTAACTTCTGTAAATCCTGTTACAATCTCAGTATTCAAAAAATACAAATACTCCAGTCCACTAATAATCCTTCCTTTTCCGTTAAATAATATTTCATCATATTTATATTTAGCACTAAATCTTCCAATTTCAACTATCGAATCATCTACAAACCTGAAAATATGAATATTAGGATCTGCGCTTGGACCATGGTCGTACACCACAACTTCTTTATACTCATCTTCACTATCAATATCAATTATTTCCGCATCAAATATTATATCGCCCCTAAACCGTTTTTTCACTCCATTTATTTCAATATATGAATAATCTCTATAAACACTTTCTATTACTATTGTATCTGCTATATCACTTTTAGAAAGAGGATAACTTCCGGTAATCGATACTTTTGTTTCAGTTAATCCATCAACCAACTCGTCGGTTTCCTGAACCTTAAAATCTGACCATATCTTAATGCTTTCCATAGAGCCATAACCTTCTGTTGTCATATTTACAACTTCAGATGCCGGAATTTCTTCTTTAACCTCACTTGTTTCTTCTAAAATAGTTTCTTCTTCATTATCTGTGATTGGTTCAGATGTAGTATTTTCCAAAATATTTTCTTCACTTATATCCTGTTCTAAATCTGAAATTACTGTCGTTACAATTTCTGTTGGTTTATTATCCTTCGCATTATTATTTACTACTGCTACCGCCGTTCCACCACTTACAACTGCAACTGCCAATGTAGTTGCTACAACTTTCCCTCCAATTGTAGATAAAAATCCTGCTACTCCACCTGCTACATTAGTTGCTACTACCGCGCCTGCTGTACTTGCTGCAGCTCCTGTGGTGGCCGCTCCTGTAACTGCCGCTCCTGCAACCGCCGTACCTTCTGCCACACCGGTAACTGTTGCTCCTGCAACCGCTGAAGTTGACATAGCCCCACTACTTCCAATTACGACTGCACCTGCAACTCCTCCTACTCCACTCACAACTGCCGGTAATACACTTGCAAAAACCGGTACTTCAAGACTTGCAACGTATGAAATCATGGCAGATGATATTATGGCAAGTGGTGCAGCTGAATATAATTTCAATCCCTTTTTCTCCAGATTTAAAATATCTTTTTTCATATCCTGTCTCGCTGCCAATAGCTTATATTTTACAGTCGTAACAGGTAAATCCAAAGTTTCTGATATTTCTTTTACTAACATTTCCTGATAATAATACATTATCACTATTAGTCTCTTATCTTCTGACAGATTCTCAATTATATCCATAACCATTCTACTTGTTTCTTTATTATCGATAATTTCATGAGGCGTATTATCACTTTTTTTTGATTCATCTTCATATAAATTCGGAATATCATTCGATATATCCCCAAAAAGTAATGGTTTATTTTTACTAATATACTTTTTACTGTTATTAGCTACAATTCTATTTAACCAACTGTCAAACACTTCAGGTTGTCTTAATGTACTTAAATTGTTAAATGCTTTAATATAACTGTCCTGTAATATGTCCATCGCATCCTGTTCATTTTTTGTAATACTTAATGCAACAAAATACGCTGAATCCTTTGTCATATTATACAAATCCTCATACGCTTTACTGTCACCTGATTTTGCCACATCAATAATTTTTATAAAATTTCTATTCATTATGTTCTTTCCTTTTTATATTTTAGTTCTATTATCCTTAATATAGATACTTTAAAACTCAAGTTGGTTAGTAAAATTTTAAAAAATTTAATAATTAATTTTTAATTGTATATTAATTTATTCTCTTCCGAACCAGCATCTTGGCTGTAATCACCGAGGACAAAGGAATCACCGAAATGCATCCAATATTAGAGACTGCTATAATCAATAATTCCTGTACAAATGCTTTAGAATTAATCAAATCTACAATTGAATATTCATATCTGAAAAACAAGAGCATCAAAAAGAGCGACTCACCCAAACAAGCAAATAATAATGTATTAACTGTAGTTCCAAGAATATCATTTCCAATATTCCAACCGGATTTAATCAGTTCTTTATTTGTAAGCTCATTATTGTTTTGATAAACTTCAAACTGCGCAGTAGCAATAGATAAAGCTGTATCCATAATTGCTCCCAGAAGCCCAAACAGTACTACCGCAGTCATAAGTTCATATGAATTTATATTTATTTCATGATTTAGAAAAGCCGCATCCTCTTCATACATATCAAGCTCACTAAACCCACCAAGCTTTCCATTATAAATAATCACAACGCATACAAACATTAAAATCACCATCACAGTAACCACCGAAATAAATGCTGCAACTGTTTTTTTATTAACTCCATTCTGTGCAAACAAAGTAAGTGCAGTAAATCCTGCGGTACATACTAATGTCATAAGATACACATTTACACCTGCAATTACAAGATATACATATATAATAAGAATAATCATATTTCCTATTAAAGTAAATGCAGAAGATATACCTCTTTCATCTCCTATAATTACCATTAACAGAAATAATATAATTCCAAGAATCAGTATCATAATTCCACCATCAAAACTTTCTATTTCAATCTCTTTTTATGTATCAAAATCGCAACCAGTCCTGAAACAGGTATTGCCATAACTATCCCTATTGAACCCGTAAGAAATCTTAAAATTTCGAATACAACATCATACCTTACAAGATTCATAAATGAATATCCATTTTTAGCTTTAATTATAAATAAAGGAATACTTCCACTCAGATATGAAAAAAACAAAACATTTATCATCGTTCCCATTATATCATTACTTACTTCCTTAACAGACTTAATTAGTGCACCTACAGTTGGATTAATTGCCGTACTTACAATTTCACTGACTGTTGAATTAATTGTAATAGTCACATCCATTATTGCACCAAGCGAACCAAAAATCACACTGGTTAAAAATAACGCTTCAAGATTTTCATTTCCAAATATATAATCCATCATTTCAAAATATGGCCTTTCGCCAAATTGAAAAGTAATCATATATATAATAAAAATTATTATAACTGTAATAAAAGACGAAATAATGGCACCTAAACTTTTTTTCGAGAGGCCATTTAGCAAAATAAGAGTAAGTGATATAAATAAAACAGTTACCAAACTCGTTGTAAATACAATATTTTCACTTCTCACAAAATTGTTTAGTGCTAAAATAAAAATGCCTATGTTAAGCAAAAGCGAAATTAAAGATAATACACCTTTCTTTCCTGCAATCAAAATAATTATTGCGATAAAGGAAAGTAAAATAAATATCACATATGTATCAATTTTACTTTTTATAATTATTACATCAGTACTTCCAATTTCACTTTCTTCAATAAACACGTCATCCCCTTTTTTATATTCAGTGGTATTTACTTCTGAATATAAAAACTTATTTTCTGCCGTCACTATTTCTCCCTTATCTTGAGTATTTCGAATTTTAATCTTTAATTTTTGAATACAATAACTTTCTCTTTTATCATTTTCTGCTTGAAACTCTTTGTTATCAATTTCAATAACAGTCCCTATCATTTCCTCATACAAAAAATAATCAAACTTAGTAAAGATAACTGCCCCTACAATAATAAGGACAGCCAGAAATATTTTTGCTATATTTTTTATATTATTTTTTTTAAATTTATTAAGTAGTATCTCCATATATTTCCTCATTTTTAATATTCAATTTCATCGCGATTGTATAACCCATCACTAATAACTTTGTCGCATTTAGCAATCTTTCTCTCTCTATCATTTATTACAGATTTAATTGATTCTCTTCCAATCACTTTCATAAAGTTTCTTGTAAAATACGTATCATTATTAAATATTAATATTACAATACTTCCAATAAGTTTAATAAATAAAATAATAGTCAATAAATATAAAGCCCCAATATATCTTATCCCATACGCAATAAGTCCTGATACCACTACTGCAATCACATTATTTCTAATATTTTTCTTAAGTTCTCTATAATCATCTTCATAACGTAGTACATCAAGCCTTAATGTTCTTGCAAGCTCTGCCGCAAATGCAACATCATTTTCATCAGGTTTATCATTATATACAATATTAAACTCTCGTACAGGTTCATATTTTTCTTCAACAATATTCCATGGTTTTGATGCAATTATCAAAACCACTGCACAAAAAAGTATACTCAGCGCCCAAATAAGCACTTCTCTTTCTTTGTCATAATCAATTACTTTAAGTGCAATTCCATCATAGAAACTTATATCTTTAGAATTTTCAATTGCTATAACTCCTCCATTAGCGGCTGACCTGAGTTTAGACTTCTCACCATTTACAAAACCCTTATGCCCTGAATCCATTTTTACGACCTTAAAATCAAAAGAATCCCTAAACATCTCTTCGTTATCTTCTAATAATATATATCCATTATCATCAGTTTTCAGTTCAATGTCTTTTCCTAATCTTTCTTCAATCTCCAAGCACATATATTTATTATGGTCTGTGCCAAAATTAATTGCACAAAAATTATGCTCTCTTGTGAATGTTAACATCACACTCATACTCGGCACATAACTGTTCATTAGTCTATGCCAACCACCTAATACCTTAACATTATCTACCGTAACATAATTTCCTTCTTTTAACTTAGAAATATCGACATTTTCATCATAAATATTCTTAAGATTCTTTCTTATAGTCAATGCATCTGACAACAGTACAATTCCCCAAATCAAGAAAAAAACACCTACAACAAGAAAAATTCTTATATTAATTTGATATTTCTTTTTTACTTCCATATTTAATCCTTTATTTTTATAGTTTTTAAAAACCATTAACCATAATATATCACTTCGATTTTCTGGCTATATTATTATTATCAAGCAACTCTTTCTTCATATCATATAACTTATCTGACAAATCGACATATACATTCTGCGGATTAACCAAACGTCTTGTTTCATCCCAAAGAGTATTCTGCTCCTTAATACAATATTCTCTTATCTCCATAGTCTTAGGAGTCTCATATACACATACACCTTTTTTAAACACAGGCACTAATAATTCTCTAACTGAAAATACCCCTGCTTCAAGTAAAGTCTTCTTCCAAGTTGCGAGAGGATCAAACAACAGAAGCTCTTCATTCTCATCTATTTTTTCATCTGCAAGTGCAATCAAGTCTGCTATAATCTTATTAGTTTCTTTATCATAAAGACGAAATACCGTCTTATCTCCAGGATTAGTAATTTTAGCAGTATTTTCAGATAACTTAATCTTAGGTATAAATTCACCTGTTTCTTCGTTCATAATTGCAGCTAATTTGTAAACACCACCAAAAGCCGGACAATCTCTTGATGTAATAAGATTTGTTCCAACTCCCCAAGAAGTAATCTGAGCTCCTTGCGTCTTTAAGCTGTCAATTAAATATTCATCTAAATCACTTGAAGCCGAAATAACTGCATCTGTAAATCCTGCCTCATCAAGCATTTTTCTTGCTTTTTTAGAAAGATATGCAAGGTCTCCACTATCAAGTCTGATACCATAATAAGTAAGTTCTATTCCCTCTTCTTTCATCTCTTTAAAAACTTTAATTGCATTTGGAACACCACTTTTAAGTGTGTTATAAGTATCTACTAACAAAATACAGGCTGTAGGATAAAGTTTTGCGTATGTCTTAAACGCAGTATATTCATCTTTAAAACTCATAATCCAGCTATGTGCATGGGTTCCTTTTACAGGCACATCAAACTTTTGACCTGCCAACACATTAGAAGTTCCCACACAACCACCAATCATCGCAGCTCTTGCACCATATATTCCTGCATCCGGTCCCTGTGCACGTCTTAGACCAAACTCCATAATTCCATCACCCTTAGCAGCGTAGCATACTCTTGCAGCCTTTGTAGCAATAAGACTCTGATGATTAATGATATTTAAGATTGCAGTTTCAACAAGTTGTGCTTCCATAATCGGTGCAACCACTTTTACAAGTGGTTCCATTGGAAATACCACTGTTCCTTCAGGAATAGCATAAATATCTCCTGTAAAATGAAATGAACTTAGATAATTAAGAAAATCTTCATCAAAGATTTTTAAATTTCTAAGATAATCTATGTCATCATATGAAAACTTAAGATTCTTTATATAATCGATAACCTGTTCAAGTCCGCAAGCAATTGCATAACCACCATCATTCGGATTCTTTCTGTAAAATGCGTCAAACACAACTGTTTCATTTGTATTATTTTTAAAATATCCCTGCATCATTGTAAGTTCATACAAATCAGTTAATAAAGTTAAACTTCTGGCCATAATATTCCCTTCCTTCCAATATAAATCTTTTATAACTACAAACCAAATCTTTATTTTTGGGTTTATGTTTTTTACGTCCATATTGTTTATTACATAAATTTCATAGAATAAAGTATAAACTCCAAGCAGTATAAAAACAAGTTTTTTATATAATTTATTTATACGATTTCCAATAATGATAGTACAAATTTTCCCTAAATTATGTTATATTTATACTATGTATCTTATATAATCGGGAGAATTAATGTATGATTCAGCATCTTATTCATGTTAACTACGCAACTATATTAATTATTGCTTTGTTAATTACATTTGTATTTTCAAATAAAACTTTTACAAAAAGGATTAATAATCTATTTATTAATTCTATATTTTGCGTATTAATATTGATAATTGCAGATAGTATTGAAACTTGGACTGCCTCCTTTGACAATCCAACTACTCTTAGAATTATTGTATCTGCAATAGGATATTCATTTCGTCCTTTTTGTATTTTAAATATTATTTTGATTGTTATCCGTAGCACAAAGATTAATTACCGTTTATTATACTTTCCAACCATACTGAATCTTTTTATTTCATTTTCCTCTTTATTTACGGATCTTGCTTTTTCATACTCCTCTGACAACCAATTTGTCCGTGGACCTTTAGGCTATACAGCTTATTGTGTATGTATTTTTTATTTACTTACACTTATAATTATAACTATACTTTATCTTAGAGAGCGACATATTTATGAAACTTTTGTTATCTTTATTATGTTCTTCATAGCATCTCTATCTCTTATTTTAGAGGTTATATATATGTTTGATGGCTTTATCAATGCAACCTTTGCTGTATCCATTACTTTCTATTATTTGTTATTCCATACACAAACTGCAAAAAAAGACCCATTAACTCATGCTTTTAATAGGCGTTGTTTTTACGAAGATGCTTCTCACAATTTTTCTCGAATAAAAGGGATTATATCTATTGATTTAAATGACCTAAAAAAGTTAAATGATAATACCGGACATGCTTGTGGTGATATAGCACTTTGCACCATAGTATCAGTTATTAAAAAAACTTTACCTCTTGGTTGTACTCTTTATCGAACGGGTGGTGATGAGTTCATGATTCTTTGTATGAAATATAACCAAAATGAATTAGAAGAAATCATTACTAAAATGCGCTTAGCAATTGCTAATACACCATATACTTGTGCTTTTGGATTAGCTATGCAATCTAATAATGACTCATTAGATAGTCTTTGTGCTAAAGCTGATGCAATTATGTACGAAGATAAAATCCGAATTAAAGGCGTCGTAAGATAATTAACCATCTTATGACACCTTTATTATTTTTCCTATTTATCATAAAATAAAAACAAGTTTTTTTTGCATATACTAAATAAAGTAATTTAAAATGGTAAATATATGAATAATAAAAATCTAATTACCTTCACTACTCAATATTATATAACTGACAGATATCATCCCCTTCCAGAGTATTATATCCCGCCCAACCTTGTAAGAGCTCCGGTTCCATTTCTTGCTTCTTATAGTTCATCAAAACGCTATATCGCCCTTCCAATGTACGAACCCTTACGAAAACTTTTCTATGCCTGTTACAAAGACCGCTTACACCTTATGGGCATATCAGCATTTCGTTCATATCCAAGACAAAAAGAACTCTATGAAAATAGTATTGTAAAACACGGAAAAGAATATACTAATACACATATTGCTTACCCGGGTACAAGTGAACATCAAACAGGATTTGCAATTGATGTATCCTGTCCTGCACTAAACTATGAACTTGAAGAAGAATTTGAAAACACTCCCGAAGGTATATGGTTAAAAGAAAATGCGGGCAAATTTGGATTTACCTTCAGCTTCACAAAAGAAAGCCAAGAATATACCGGCTATGTAAATGAGCCTTGGCATATAAAGTACGAATACAAAAATGCCACCTTTTATCCTGTATTTGATAAAAAACATTGTTGAACCATAAAATAAATGTTATAATCACACTTAGTTTTACATTTTTGAAAGGAGATTGTGTTTTTTAACACAAAACTTATTTATGATTAGAATTATTATATTAATGATTGCTTTAGTAATTTTCTTTACTTTAAGTATTCCCGTATTTTTAATCGAATGGTTACTTGGAAAAATTAATATGAATGCAAGACATAAGTCAAGTCGCTTTATCGTTGCAAATGCATTCAGAATATGTATGTTTATTGCCGGTGTTAAAATAAAATCTACAGGTACAGAGAATATTCCTAAAGATGAAGCCTGTCTTTTTGTTGGTAATCACAATGGTTTCTTTGATATCATTGTTTCCTATGTGGTTATCGGTAAGGTTATGGGCTTTGTTGCAAAGAAGGAAGTTAAAAAAGTACCTTTCTTAAATATTTGGATGTACTTTGTTAACTGTCTTTTCCTTGACAGAGAAAACGTAAGAGAAGGACTTAAAACCATTTTAAAGGGTGTTGACTTATTAAAATCAGGAATTTCTGTATTTATATTCCCTGAAGGTACACGTTCAAAAGATGGTAAAATGCTTCCATTTAAGGAAGGAAGTCTTAAAATGGCAGATAAAGCCGGTTGCCCAATTGTTCCTGTTGCAATGAGACACACTGCTGAAATTTTTGAAAATCAATTTCCAAAATTGAGACCGGGTACTGTTACAATAGAATTTGGTAAACCAATAATAATATCCGAGCTTGAAAAAGAAGATAAAAAATTCTTAGGAAAATATACACAAAATATTATTCAGGAAATGCTTGATAAACCTGAGGTTTAAACCATATATACAGATTAAAAGTCATTAAGCAGGAATACCTATTCTTAGCTTAATGACTTTTATCTTTATCCGGTTATTTTTAAATAATTATCTGCTATATAAAACTATTATCTTTCAAGTTCTTCAACCAACTCCGGTTCCGACTCTTTATCAGTATACGATATTGAAAATGATTTACCATTATCTGCGCTTATCGAAACTATACTATCAATACCTAACCAATATATCAAATAATCACCTGTTGAATATGAATCACTAAAGTCTTTTCTTTTAAACAATATTTCATCAAATTCCTTGTCATAAGATTTCTTAAGTTTATCCAATAATTTTGCATCTGTTCCATCATCTTTACTTAATTTAACAGATATCGTTGTAAGTTTTCCTTTATCATCAAACATATACATTATTTTTCCATTTGCACCTTTAGTTCCATTGTAATCATTAACAATATAAGCACATACTGTATCTGCAACACCCTCCGGCATAGATTTTTCTTCTAAACCTTCTTCTGCCATTTTTCCCTTAACTTCTTCCATACTACTTCCCTATTCGATACCATAAATCGTTTCCGATACCTCTACTTTTGGTAATTCTTCTTTTTTCTTTCCCAAACCGCAACTGCAAAATGTAACTGCCACCACACACATAATTGGGATAATCTTTTTAAAAGTACTTTTTTTCATTTTCATTTCTCCTTTTCATTTTTTTAACTCTTCCTCAATGTACACTACGAAATATTAAAAATAAACATTACTTTCTGCACAATAATCCCATTTATCGTTTTTACCGGATATTTTTTTACAAAAACTCCCTACATAAGAGGCGCTAACAGTCTTGAAACCTGTTCTTTTATCCTTATAACCAAGTTTCTTCTATTATAGTTATATTTTGTAATTTCTGTACAATCCATCAAATCATCCAGAAACATTTTTTCAAGTGCACAAGATACTTCTGCATCATAAATAACCGCATTTACTTCAAAGTCAAGTGAAAAGCTTCTCATATCCATGTTCGCTGTTCCATAACAACTTACAAGTCCATCAACTATCATTCCTTTTGCATGTAAAAATCCCTTATCATAACAATAGCATCTTGCTCCTGAAGAAAGTAAATCACCTGCATAAGAATATGTCGTCCAATATACAAACGGGTGGTCAGGCTTACAAGGTATCATCAATCTTACATCTATACCTGAATGTGATGCTATTTTAAGTGCCTCTAAAACCGGTTCATCAGGTATAAAATATGGTGTTTGTATATAAATCCTTTCTTTGGCCTTATGAATAAGTCTTAGATAATTATCTCTTATTGCCTGACGTTTTGTATCAGGTCCGCTAGATACTATCTGTATACCTAATTTTTCTCCAAAAGTACATTTATCCAACATAAAATACTTATTATCCATAAACAAATTTTCTTTTGTAGTGTAATTCCAATCTAATATAAATCTGAGACTTAAATCATTTACTGCTTCACCCGAAATCCTAAAATGTGTATCTCGCCAATGACCAAATTTCTCAACCTTATCTATATATTCATCACCAATATTAAATCCTCCAATATATGCTTTGTTTCCGTCTATAACAACAATTTTTCTATGATTTCTATAATTAAATCTGAATTGAAAACGACCTAAAAATGCAGGAAAAAATTCGCCAACTTTAATTCCTGCTTCTTTCATTCTTCGTAGATTTTTTTTGCCGATATTTCTACTACCCATACTATCATATAACACTCTTACTTCTATACCCTCATTCGCCTTCGCTTTCAAAACATCAAAAATCCTGTCAAACAATTCACCTTTGCTGATAATATAGTATTGAATGTGAATAAAAGTTTTTGCTTCTTTCATCTCTTTAATCATGGACTCAAACTTATCATTACCATCTGTGTAAATTGTAATCCAATTATTTTCAGTATAAATCGAACCGCTTGTTTCAAGATTATATAAAACCAAATCACTATAGTCCGTCATTCTTTCATCTGAAATAGAAAATTCATTATTAAAAATTATATTTTCCTGTTTTTTTATCTCAGCATTTAATTCATCTTCCACTTCTTTTATCCTAAACATTTTATTTTTATGAAAGTTATGACCTATTACTAAATATAAAAAGAAGCCCAAAACCGGTATAAAATATAAAAGAAGTAACCATCCCCAGGTTGACTTCGGGTCTCTTCTTTGAAAAAAAACTATAACTATAGCAAGTATGGTATTTATACTAGTGATATGTGACAAATACCATTCCCAAATAATTGATAAAGCCTCGATAAATCCGTCCATAAATACCCTACCTTTCTACTAAGTTTCTATCTCACAAATTTGCTTGTTTCTCTTTACTGTAATTAATATACCTGTTCCGACATATCCTATTGCAAAAAAATCAATAAACTCATTGTAATTTTATCTTATAAATGATAAAATATCCTACGATTATATTATCTTAAGATTGGAATGGAGGAAAATATGAAAACATTTTTTATAGTAAGTGGAATTGTACTTGCAGTTTTGGTTGTAGTATTTATTGTATTATACATAGTTGCTCGTAAAGCCGAAAAAAAGGTTAACGCACAACGTGAGATGATGGAAGCTCAGGCAGAAACCATGTCATTCTATGTCATAGATAAAAAGAAGGCCAAATTAGCTGATGCTAATTTCCCTAAAGTAGTTATTGACAACGTTCCTAAACATCTTAGAAAAATCAAACAACCAATCTTAAAGGTTAAAGTCGGACCTAAAGTTATGTCTCTTCTTTGTGACGACAAAGTATTTCAGACTATACTTCCAAAACAGGAAGTTAAAGCTCGAGTAAGTGGAATATATGTCATTTCTGCTAAACGTATCAGAGGTCCTCTTCCTGAACCTAAGAAAACAAAAAAAGAACTTAAGGAAGAGAAAAAAGCTTTAAAAGCTCAGGAAAAAGCTAAAGCAAAGAATACTAAAAAATAAAGAATATTTTAAATACCACCGAATTATTGGTGGTATTTTTTATTATGAAATAATATTCGCTATAAGTTCTTATTCCGAAGTAACTATTATCTGAACCTTACAGTCAGATACCTTTTCTTCATTCATCATCAATGAATATTCCACATCTACATTTATACTGTCATTTTCCTCTTTCACAACCAGCTTTTCAGTATTTACACCTACAAATATTTTTCCTGCAATAGTGGATAAATATGTATGGTTTATTTCTCCCTCTGTAAAAACAAGATGCATGTCGTTATATCCTTTTTTTATAACATCAACTGAATCCTTTGTTATCTTTATTGTATTCTTAATAATAATTTCAGTATCAGGTATTTTTTCTTCATAAAGAACATAATGCTTAGAATTTTTTAAATAATATTTTCCTTTTACTTCCACACCTAAATCCGAGTTATCCTCTTCACTTTTGTGCAAGCCTTTTATTAATACTTTTACGTTTTGATTCATGATTATTTATTTTTCCTTATTTTTTTAAATTGGATAACTTTAACTCTAAGAATTCTAATTATATATATGCTTAATACAGTAATTATATTTTCATTAGTTAATATTCTTCTATATTAATAAGTCCTATACTTTCAATATGAAATGGCAATATCGAATTAGCAAATCTTTTGAATTTCTCAGCAGTATCACTAACATAAAATTCATACATATTAGATGCATATCTGTGTTCATTTCCTGCTGCAATATTATTTTCTTCCAATAACTTTTTAAGACTCACAGCAGTTTCATATGCCGGATTAACTAATGAAACTCCATCTCCCATTATCTCACCTACAGTATTTCTTAGTAATGGATAATGTGTACAGCCAAGTACTAATGTATCAATATCTTTATCCTTTAATTCAGATAAATATCTGGTTGCAACCTCATATGTAACCGAATCTTTAAGCCAGCCTTCTTCAACTAAAGGTACAAATAAAGGACATGCCTTAGTAATTACTGTTATGTCTTTATCTCTTCTGTTAATAAACTCAGTATAAATTCCACTATTTATCATAGCTTCCGTACCAATTACACCTATTCTTTTATTAACAGTCTTTTGTGCTGCAACCTTTGCACCCGGTTTAACAACTCCTATAATAGGAATATCCATTTCAGGTCTTATCTCTTCTAATGCTATTGCACTTGCAGTATTACAGGCTACAACAATCGCTTTTACACCTTTAGTTTTTAAAAAACGAATTATCTGTTTTGAATATCGAATAATTGTATTCTTGGATTTGCTTCCATATGGTACTCTGGCTGTATCACCAAAATAAACAATTTTTTCATTTGGAAGTTGACGCATTATCTCTCTGGCAACAGTCAGACCACCTACACCGGAATCAAATACACCTATCGGTGCTAAACTTAAATCTGTATGCATTATTTCCTCCTTGTCGAAGCTTTTAGCGAATCAATTCTATTTATATAATTATGTGACAAAAAATCTAATTAATACCTATTTCTTGAATATCAGTATAACAAACACATATAAAAAAAGCAAATAAACACTTTAAAATTCTTTTGCATCTGATATAATAAAAAAAGATTTGAGAACATACTTTAACAACAAAGTGATAGCAAGCACAGGAAGTTATGAATATGAATTGTACAATAACCTATAGAATTTTATATTTGGAGGAATGAAAAAATATGAATAACATTAATGATATAATGAAGCAAGTTTGCCATGTGTACTTTATTGGTATTGGTGGTATTAGTATGAGTGGTTTGGCTGAGATTTTACTTGATAAAGGATATAGTGTTTCAGGTTCTGATGCTAAGGAATCTAATGTAACTAATAAATTATCTTCACTTGGTGCAAAGATTTATTACGGACATAATGGTAATAATATTACTGATGATATTTCATATGTAGTATATACTGCTGCTATTAAAGAGGATAATCCTGAATTACAGGCTGCGCGTGCCAAAGATATCTGCTGTATGACTCGTGCCGAACTTTTAGGTAAGATTATGGAAAAATATAAAACTGCAATTTCTGTTGCAGGTACTCACGGAAAAACTACTACAACTTCCATGCTTTCTGAAATATTAATGGCTTTTGAGTGTGACCCGACAATCCTTGTAGGCGGAATGTTAAAATCTATTAACGGTAATTTAAGAATAGGTCACTCTGATTATATCATTACAGAAGCTTGTGAATATACTAACAGCTTTTTATCTTTAATTTCTAATATAAATATTATTTTAAATGTCAGAGAAGACCATCTTGACTTTTTTAAAGATATTGATGATATTCGAAACAGCTTTAAACTATTTGCTGATAAAACTGATAAGAACGGATACCTTATAATTAACACTGATGTTGATGATATTACATATTTTACAAAAGATTTAAAATGTAAATGTATTACGTTTGGATTGGATAAGAATGTTTCTCAGATTTATCCTGTTAATGTGGAATACAATAATTTTGCCTGCGCTTCTTTTGAAGTTCCAAGCGAAAATAATTCTGATAATAATAATTCAAACAACAGAATTTCGCTTAAAGTTCCCGGAGAACATAATTTACTTAATGCTCTTGCAGCTTATGCTGCTGCAAAGGCAATTGGAATTCCTGATGAATTTATTGTAAAAGGACTTAATAACTATTCGGGTACTGACAGACGTTTCCAATATAAAGGTGAATTTAATGGCGTAACAGTAATCGATGATTATGCACATCATCCTGATGAAATTATCGCAACACTTACTGCTACTGAAAAATATCCTCACAAAAACGTATGGTGTGTATTCCAACCACATACCTACACCAGAACTAAAGCTTTACTAAACGATTTTGCCAAGGCACTTTCTTTAGCTGATAAAGTTGTCCTTGCTAAAATTTATCCTGCAAGAGAAACAGATGATTTAGGAATAAGCTCAAAAAATCTTCAATATGAAATCGAAAAACTTGGTAAAGAAGTCTACTATTATGAGACTTTTGAAGAGATAGAAAAATTTTTGAAAAAAAATTGTATCAACGGCGACTTGTTGATAACTATGGGCGCCGGAGATGTTGTATTAATTGGCGAAAACCTCGTTCAATAAGATTTGTCCACATTATCCACAATTTTTTTCACAATTATGTGAATTAAAATTGTGGATTTCTTATTTTTCAAAGTTTAAAAAAACTTTTTCAATTTTCCTTGATTCTATCGTATTTTTCTTATTTTAAAATTAATTTTAAAACTTATTATCCACAATTTCCACATTATCCACAATCCTTATAAACCCTTTAAAATCAAGGTTTTATAAAAAAATCGAGGTGTTTTTTTTTTCTTTTTATGCTATAATGACAACCCAAACATATTTTACAAAGGTTATATTATTTATTTGAGAGGTACGAAACAAAATGGGTGGATTTAAATTAGAAGGCTCTTTAGGCTGTACGGATACACTTGTGTCTAATCGTTTTATAGATGAAATTATGCCTTCTGCTAATGGAGAGTTTGTTAAGATATATTTATATTTACTTAGAGCGTTATCAAGTAATGCTTCCGGTTTATCAATTTGTCATATTGCAGATATTTTCAATCATACTGAAAAAGATATTATTAGAGCATTAAAGTATTGGGAACAGGCAGGTCTTCTTGACTTATGCTTTGATTCTAATAAAATTCTTACTAATATTACTTTAAAACCGGTTGGTACAGATTATATGACATCAGACGGAACACATGTTGAAGTACATTCTGCTTTAGGTAATGCTTCAGTTGTAAATAACTATTCTGTTCTTAATCAGACTACAGATAATTCAGAAATTGCAAAACCTCAACCGGTTGTTTCAAAATCATCTCAGGAAAATACTGACATTTCTGATAATAAAGCGTCAAAAGATAATCTATTTACAAAAAAAGTTTATACAGCTAATGAAGTTGCAGGATTTCGCCAAAACGCTGAAGTTGTTGAATTTCTTTATCTTGCTGAAAAATATATTGGAAAGCCACTTACTAAAACTGACACTAACTCATTATTATTTATATATGATACATTATCGTTCTCACCTGACTTGATAGAATATTTATTAGAGTATTGCATATCAAACGGTCATAAGAGTTTACGTTACATAGAAAAGGTTGCAATATCTTGGGCAGAAGAAGGAATTAATACTGTCGAAGCTGCAAGAAGTACTACAGATTTGTTTTGTAATACCTGCTATCCTGTACTCAAAGCTTTCGGATTAAGTGGTCGTAATCCAAGTAAAGGAGAAAAAGATTTCATTATTAAATGGACAAACTCTTATGGATTTTCGATGGATATTATATTAGAAGCCTGTAATAAAACTATGAATCAGATTCACAATCCAAGTTTCAATTATACGGATACAATTTTAAAAGAATGGAAAGATAAAGGTATTAAAAAATTAGATGATATCAAATCATTAGATGAACAACATATCGCTAGTACAAAAACTAAAGCTTCAGTTAAATCAGGTACTGAAAAAAACAAGAATGCCTTTAATAATTTCGACCAGAGAACCTATAACTATGATGATTTAGAGAAAAAACTACTGAATACAAATATGTAGTTACTTTGTCGTGGAGGTATAATATGTCACTTACAAATTCACAATATGACGAAATTATACGAGATTATAATCGTGTCGGTCTGATGAATAAAAGAGAACAGAACGAAAGAATTGCTATCGTTTATGAGAAAGTTCCTCGAATAAAAGAAATTAATGATGAGATATCTTCTCTATCTTTAGAGACCACTAAAAAATTGTTGTCTCAGTTTTCCGGTAATAATTCTGACTCTATGAATGAATTCAAATCAAAGATTAATGATTTAAAGAATGAAAAAGCTTTTCTTTTAAAATCACATGGCTTTTCTTCTAATTATATGGATATGCATTATCATTGCATGGATTGTCAGGATACAGGCTATATTAATAATACTAAATGTCATTGTTTTATAAAAGCCGAGATTAGTATTTTATATAAACAATCTAATTTAGGAGAAATATTAAAGACACACAACTTTGATTTATTTAATATTGATTTATTTGATGATAATACAGTCGATTCTGCAACCGGTAAAACTCCTAAACAGAATATGATTAACGCACTGAATATATCTCATAATTACATAGATAATTTTGGACAAGAAGATGCCAAATTTAAAAACTTACTTTTCTTTGGAAAAACCGGTGTGGGTAAAACTTTTTTAACCTACTGTATTGCCAAAGAGCTTATTGAAAAATGTGCTTCAGTAGTATATTTGTCTTCTATCAGTCTTTTTGATATACTATCAGATGCAACTTTTGATAAGTCTGATATTGAAGCAAAGAATAAAGAAACTCAGCTTTATAATTGCGACTTATTAATTATTGATGATTTAGGGACTGAACTATCTAATTCATTTACAAATTCTGCTTTTTTTAACCTTATTAATGAAAGGTTAATTAAGAATAAATCTATTATAATTTCAACCAATCTTGATTTTTCAGAATTGATGGAAAGATATTCTGAAAGAATTGCATCAAGACTTACAAGAGATTATACATTTTTAAAAATTTACGGTGAAGATTTAAGACATCGTATTAAATTAGCTTGACTATAACAATTCATAATGTTATAAAATAATGTGGATAATCACAGATATACACAACGGAGGTTTGATTATGTTAGAACAAAACAATTTAGCAACTATTCCTGTAGGCCCACTTGGTATTATTTCTTTAAATAGCTGTGAGGCAATCGGCAAAAAAGTAGACGCCTATATTTCTGCATGGCGTACAGACAGAGAGAATGAACATAAGAATACTATTGCATTCGCAGGATATCAGAAGGATTCATATCTTATTAAATCTAAGGTTGCAAGATTTGGTTCCGGAGAAGCTAAAGGTACAATTAATGAGTCAGTAAGAGGTAAGGATTTATATATAATGCTTGACGTTACTAACTATAGCATTACTTATTCTGTATGTGGACATGAAAATCATATGTCACCTGATGACCATTATCAGGATTTAAAGAGAGTTATTGCAGCTGCAGCCGGTAAAGGTAAGAGAATCACTGTTATTATGCCTTTCTTATATGAAAGCAGACAGCATAAACGTACAGGCAGAGAATCACTTGACTGTGCTCTTGCATTACAGGAATTAACTGCTATGGGTGTTGATAATATTATTACTTTTGACGCTCATGACCCAAGAGTTCAGAACGCTATTCCTCTCCATGGATTTGAAACTGTTCAGCCTTCTTATCAGTTTGTAAAAGGCTTATTAAGACACGAAAAAGATTTACAGATTGATTCTGACCATATGATGATGATAAGCCCTGATGAAGGTGGTATGGGACGTGCTATCTATCTTGCTAACGTTCTTGGTATCGATATGGGTATGTTCTACAAGAGACGTGACTACAGTAAGATTGTAAACGGACGTAATCCTATTGTTGCACACGAATTCCTTGGTGCAGATGTTGAAGGAAAAGATGTTTTCATTATTGATGATATGATTTCTTCAGGAGAGTCTATGATTGACGTTGCTACTCAGCTTAAGAAGAGAAAAGCTCGTAAAGTATATATGGCTGCTACATTTGGTCTTTTCACTGACGGTTTTGCAAAATTTGATAAGGCTTATGAAGAAGGAATCTTTGATAGAGTATTAACAACTAACCTTACTTATCAGACTCCTGAATTATTATCTAAACCATATTTCATTAACTGTGATATGAGTAAATACATCGCGTTAATTATCGATACACTTAACCATGATGCTTCAATCAGCAGTCTTCTTGACCCTGTTGCTCGTATCCAGGCTTGTGTTGATAAGTATCGTAACGGGGAAGTAATTTAATCAAACCAAAATTTAATTAATATATTTATTTAATAATAAAAGCAGAGTTTTTTATATTAATCTACATTCCGCAGGTATTATAACTGCCAAATGAATGTAGATTAATACTTAAGCTCTGCTTTGTTTTATTCTTTTATCCCCAATTTTCCTGATAAATTCCTCCAGCCGAAGTTTCTAAATTCTCCTCATACCCCGGTTGATAATACGAAGTTGTCGTATCCTCCGAATAATAATCAACTCTTTTTGTTGTAGTCTGATAATTATTATTTCCCTTATGCGTTGTAGATTGATTTTTATATGAAGTTTTTCTCTCAGTTTCTTTTTCTGATTCCTCTTCACTTTCTATTTCTCCACCAATTACTACACTCGTAGTTTCTTCCGATTCTGTACTATCATTTTCTTCTGTCATTCCACCAAAACTATCAGATTCATCTGTAGACTCACCCATCTCAATCTCAGTTTCATCTTCATATGATACAAAATCTATAATAGGCTTATCAATATGTATGTCTTCCATAAATACTTTCCATATATTTCCTGCACATTTATCTCCATATCCATCTTCAATATCTTTAGGATAATCATAACCAACCCACACTGCTGTTGTATAATATGAACTGTACCCAACAAACCACACATCCTTATTACCATTTGTAGTTCCTGTCTTTGCAGCACATAATGCTGATGAAATATTGTAATTTCTTCCGGTACCGTTTGTAAGAACACCTTTTAAAACATCACTCATCATCATTGATGCCTGTTTTCCATAGATACGTTTATATTCAACCGTTTTAGTTTTTGATTCTTCACTTACATTGCTTATTATTATTTTGTCATCTGTATCAGTTATTTTATTAATACAGGTAGGCGTTCTGTATATTCCCTGATTTTCTATTGTAGAATATGCACTTGCCATTTCAAGTGTTGATACTCCATAAGTCATTCCCCCAATCGCCATTGGCGTTCTGTAATCATTTGTAACAATCCTCTTAAAATCCATATTCTTAAGATAATTTATACAATTATCCATACCAATTTGATTAAATAAATTAGCAGCAACTGTATTCTTAGACTTTTCTACAGCACGCCTTATGGTTATCTCTCCTTCATAGACATAATCTGCATTTGCGGGGCCATCCGCACTTTTTTCATCTATAACAATAGAATCCGCTAAATATCCCCTTTCAAATGCCGGTAAATAATCTAAAATTGGTTTAATCGTACTTCCGGGTTGTCTATAACTTTGATAAGCCCTATTTAATGTATAACCATTATATTCCTGATTTCTTCCTCCGACTATAGCTACCACTTTTCCGGTTGCATTATCTATACAGGTTGCAGAACCTTGAAATTCATATATCCCTTCTTCATTTGTCCCTGTATAGCTTGAAAGAGTTAAATCTATGGTTTCCTGTAATTTATTCTGCAACTCTATATCTATTGTGGTATAAATTTTATATCCGCCAGTATAGAGCTTATTAGAAATGTCTGTATATAACTTCTCATATTCTTTTTCATAGTTTTCTTTTTCTTCGTCACTATCAAAATAATATTTAATCTCAAATCCTGTATTTTTCATAAGTGCTTCCGTAGCACAATATCTTACATAAGTTTCCACATAGTTATTTTTTTTATTTTCAGACGGATATAAAACAATGGTGCTTAAAACTGCTCCATTATACATTTCTTCATCAATATAATCGAGTTCTAACATTTGTTTAAGTATTCTGTTTTTTCTGTTCATCGTAGCTGTACTGTTAGTATATGGATTATACATATTCGGATTATTAGGTATTGCACATATATATGTTATCTCTGCTAAGGATAACTCTGTTACCGACTTACTAAAATATCCTCTTGAAGCAGCTTCAATTCCATAAAAACCATTGCCAAAATAAATATTATTTATGTAAAATTCAATTATCTCATCTTTGGTATATTCTTTTTCAAGCTCCATTGCAATAAACATTTCTTTAATCTTACGTTCCATACTAACCTGATGTGATAAAAACATATTTCTCGCAAGCTGTTGTGTTATTGTACTTCCTCCCTGAGTAATCTCTCCCTCTTCCTGCATTAACACTATAAATGCTCTTGCAATTGCTTTATAATCTACTCCCTTATGTTCATAAAAGTTTCTGTCTTCTGTTGCAATAAATGCACATTTAACAAAATACGGAATTTCTTTGTAATCAAGATAGTAAGAATCATGTTCGCCCTTAAGCTCGGTAATCACTTCACCTTTTGAATCATAAATAGTACTTGTTAGATTTGATTTAAAAATTCCTTCTCCCGCTTTTTTAACCATTTCTTTTGCTTCACTGTCATATTTATAAAAAAGTATTCCAAATCTTATTCCAAACACAAGTGTTACTATTAAAATCACAAAAAGCAAGCCAAGTAAAATTCGTTTAAGAATTTTACCTGCCTTGCTACCATTTTTATTATTATCTGATTCGAAATTAAAATCGTTATATATATTATTCTTTTGATTTCTTTCAAACATCTTGGTTATATCTTCCTAATAAATCTTATAACTCACAATTGTTAACTGTTCTTGGGAATGGAACAACATCTCTGATATTAGACATACCTGTAAGATACATTACACATCTTTCAAATCCAAGACCAAATCCTGCATGTCTTGTTGAGCCATACTTTCTTAAATCAAGATAGAAATCATAATCTTCTTTATTAAGACCTAATTCTTCCATTCTCTTAACAAGCTTATCGTAATCATCTTCTCTCTGACTTCCACCGATAATCTCGCCAATTCCCGGAACTAAACAGTCCATAGCTGCAACAGTCTTGTTATCATCATTCATCTTCATGTAGAATGCCTTGATTTCCTTTGGATAATCTGTAACGAATACAGGTCTCTTAAAGATTTCTTCTGTAAGACATCTTTCATGCTCTGTCTGTAAATCACAGCCCCAGCTTACCTTATAATCAAACTTATCGTTATACTCTTTTAATAATTCAATAGCCTCTGTATATGTTACATGACCGAAATCTGAATTAAGAACACCATTTAATCTTTCGATAAGTCCTTTATCTACAAAACTGTTAAAGAACTGCATCTCTTCTTTTGCATTCTCCATAACAAACTTGATGATATATTTAAGCATAGATTCTGCTAACATCATATCATCTTTAAGGTCTGCAAATGCCATCTCAGGCTCAATCATCCAAAACTCAGCTGCATGTCTTGTTGTATTAGAATTCTCTGCTCTGAATGTTGGTCCAAATGTATAAATGTTTCTAAATGCCATAGCATATGTTTCACCATTTAACTGACCTGATACAGTAAGATTAGTTTCCTTATTAAAGAAATCCTGTAAAAAATCAACCTTTCCATCTTCTGTCATAGGAAGATTATCCATATCAAGAGTTGTTACTCTAAACATCTCACCTGCACCTTCACAGTCACTTCCTGTGATAATTGGTGTATGAACATATACGAAATCTCTCTCTTGGAAGAACTTGTGTATAGCATAAGCTATTAATGAACGTACTCTGAACACTGCCTGGAATGTATTCGTTCTAGGTCTTAAATGTGAAATTGTACGAAGATATTCGAATGAATGTCTCTTCTTCTGTAAAGGATAATCAGGTGCTGATACACCCTCAACCACAACTTCTGTTGCCTGAATCTCAAATGGCTGTTTAGCCTGTGGAGTAGCAACTAATGTTCCTGTTACGATAACTGCTGCTCCTACATTTAACTTAGATACTTCAGCGAAGTTATCCATTCCGTCATTATATACTATCTGAAGTGTCTCAAAGAAAGTACCATCATTAAGAACGATAAATCCAAAAGTCTTAGAATCTCTGATACTTCTTACCCATCCTCCAACTGAAATTGTCTGTCCAATATACTTATCTGTTTCTCTGTATAATTCTTTTACTGTTACTAATTCCATTACATTTTCCTCACTTAATGCATTTTTTTCAAATACAGATGTAAAATCCTTTTGCTATTATAATACAAGATTACAAATGTGTCAAAAAACTTCTTACTATATCATAGCAATTTTTGCATTGTTTATAGTTTCAGCCAAAAAACCTCTCTCTAACAACTCTTCTTCGGTTGTACCTTTCCTAAGTTCAAGGATAACAGTTACAACATTTTGCTCTGCTTCTGCTCTTACTTCCTTAGCATACTCCTTAGCATATTCCTTAGCATATTCTTCTACTGCTTTACACATACTTGCACCTCTCTCTTCTTTATAATACTTAATTGTTTTACATATATTAGGAAACTTGGCATTTTCCGGTATGGCTGCACTTTTAAAAATCTTCATAAGTTCAGCTATATCTGAATTATCATCATTCTTGGTATTCAAATATATTTCATGATATCCATTATCAACAAAATCTCCTGTTTCCTTTATTATTCTCTCTATATGATAAATAGTTCTCCCCTTGTTAAACACATCAAACTCAGAAATATAGATAACATATACATCATAAAGTTCCTCATACTTAATCCCTTTTTCTGTTATATATGTATCTATATTAGAACCATTATATCTTACTCTTTTCTGATGATTATCATTATCTGCTCTTTGAATTTCAATGTTATAGTATTTATTTTCAGTATCAGCACATAAAACGTCTACAATTACAGATTTAGCTCCTATATTGTGCAGACTCTTCTGTGGCTCAATGCTAACAACACTTACTTCTTTATTACCTAAAATAACTCTAAGCAATTCTTCACAAAACTCTTTATTTTCAATAAGTTTATGAAAGAATGTGTCATCTATAGGCTTCATATTTTCAACAATGTCTGTAATGTTTTTATTCATACTCTTTTTCAGTTGTCCCTTCTTAATTATTTTTGTCACATTTTAACATTGCTTTTTATAACTGTCAATAGTTTGTTGCGTATTATTTATCTTCAAAGTAATTGTTCAGGATTTAAGCTTTTAAGCTCTTCCACCACAAATATACCATCTTTTCTAATCAATACATCATCAAAATATATTTCTCCACCCCCAAAATCTTCTGTCTGAATTAAAACTAAATCCCAATGAACTGAAGATTTATTTCCATTAGGTGCATCATCATAAGAAGCTCCCGGTGTAAAATGTATTGAACCTCTTATCTTCTCATCAAATAATATATCCTTCATAGGCTTTGTTATATACGGATTAACACCAATTGCAAATTCTCCAACATATCTTGCACCTTCATCTGTGTCAAATACTTTATTGATTCTTTCCGTGTCATTTGCAGTTGCCTTAATAATCTTTCCGTCTTTAAATTCAAGACTTACATTTTCATAAGTAAATCCCTGATATACAGATGGTGCATTATAAGTTATAACACCATTTACAGAATTTTTAACAGGTGCAGTATATACTTCGCCATCAGGAATATTCATCTCTCCTGCACATTTTATTGCTGGTATTCCCTTGATGGAAAATGTAATATCTGTTCCGGGAGAAACAATTCTTACCCTATCAGTTCTCTCCATAAGATTTACTAAAGAATCCATAGCTTCATTCATCTTTGAATAATCAAGGTTACATACATTAAAATAATAGTCTTCAAAGCTTTCAAGACTACTGTTGCAAAGCTGAGCCATTGCAGGATTCGGATATCTTAAAACAACCCATCTTGTATTAGGAACACGTCTTTCACTGTGTACAGGATTACCATAAAACTTCTCGTACAATTCCATCTTTTCTGCCGGCACATCAGAAAGCTCAGAAATATTATCTGCTCCTCTTACACCTACATAACAATCCACGCTATCCATCAGCATACAATCAGCCTTTGCCATTAATTTAAGTTGTTCTTCATTACAATTAAGTAATTGTTCACGAAGAACCCTGTTATCTGTAAACTTCACAATCGGAGTTGCTTTTACCTTATATACTTCTTTAATAATTGCTCTTGCCAAATTCGTTGTATCATATCCTGTATAATGAACAAAAACCTTCTCGCCCTCTTTAACTTTCATAGAATAATTAACTAATTTATGCGCTAATTCTGTAATTCTTGCATCCATAAAAAATTGTCCTTTCTTTTTAATTATCTTAATTTAGTATACCATAAATCGTGCAATTATTATACTTGCAATCGTTCCTGCAAGCATACAAATTAATGCCCCCGATAAGGTCCACCTTACCTTACTTACCTTCGCAGCCGCAAAATATACCGACATTGTATAAAATATTGTTTCCGTACTGCTCATCATTATTCCTACAGCCAATCCTTCAAATGAATCCGTACCAAATTCTTTAAATATCTCCAAACTCAGTCCCGTTGCAGCGGATGAAGAAAACATTCGAATAATTGTTGGTGGTATAATCGCTGCCGGAAGTCCAATATTTTCAGTAAATCCAGCAATCACTTCAGTAATATAATCAAGCAACCCTGAAGTCCTTAAAACTCCAACTCCTATCATTAAGCCAATCAATGTAGGCATTACATGATAAACCGTTTTTATACCATCTTTAGCCCCTGTAATAAAATCATCATATATATTTTTCTTTTGCAGTAACCCCATTCCAACTATGTAAAATACCACTAAAGGAATCATTATATTAGAAATATAAATCAGAATATTCATTATTAACCAAATCCACCTACTTTTTTTAATGTTTCAACACAATTTGCTATACTATTTCTTCTGACATATCTTACAAAATACTATTCCTGCAATAGTACTTATCGAAGTTGCAATAATTGCTGGTGCTACAATAGCCGACGGATTTACGCTACCATACTGCACTCGATAAGCAATTATATTTACCGGAATAAGTTGCAGTGATGAAATATTTATAACTAAAAAAGTACACATTTCATCTGTAGCAATGTGTACTTTTTCTTTGTCCTTATTTAATTTAGCAAGCTCTTCCATAGCCTTTAATCCCGGTGGTGTAGCCGCCCATCCTAGTCCTAAAATATTAGCCAACATATTTGTCGTAATATACTCTCTGCATTTCCCTTCCTTAGGGACATTCGGAAACAGGAAATTTACAACAGGATTAATCACTTTCGTAAGCTGCTTTATAATTCCTGCCTGTTTTCCAACCTCCATCATTCCCGACCAAAATCCTAAAACTCCAAGCATTGTTATACAAATCGATACTGCTTCCTTTGCAGATTCAGCAAATCCGTTAGAAACAGCCTCAATATTTCCGGTTACAATTGCATATAATATTCCGGAAACAATCATAATACCCCAAATTAAATTTAGCATTTCTACCCTTATAATTTTTTAATATTATATGTTTTATTATTTTGTCCTATGAGTAAACACTTATATATTAGCACTCAAGCTCTCACCAATAAATAAGTTTTATTCTACTCAATAATCGTAATTCACAATTGGAGACCCGATATGAATTATTGTTTCCCTATTTTCCTCGTTATAATTAAAAGCAATATTTACATTAATTTTTTCTTTACCAATCGCAACATAATCTTCAATACCTTTTGAATATCCATATAAACTATACATCTTCATTTTACTTTCATCAGTACTTTCATTTATGCTGTCAAATACTTCTTTTGCCTCAAATTCATTTAACAATTTTTTTGAAATTCTCACCTGTTCATCTATTGATATATTGCCTTTAATCATTCCTTTTACGCTTATAGTAAGATTATTATTTATATTCTCTTCCTTAATATTCTCATTATTATCTTTATTTTCAGATATTACCTTTTCCATTTCTTTTGCTATATTATTATAATAATAAAATGCACTATTAATTGAATTATTTATCTCTAAATTGATACTTAAATACTGTTTCTGACTGATTACACTTTCACTTTCTTCCTTTTCAACTGTTATAAGCCTTATTATAAGATTTGAATTTGCCCCTTTTTTAGTTAATATAGAAACATATCCATTATCTGTCTTTTCTCTTACAAATTCATATTTTGTATTAACCCCCAACTTATTTGCAATTCTATCTAATAATTCTCTACTACCATCTTCTCCTAAATAGTTTGTCCCATAAAAATAATATCCCTCTATAAGGCATTCGCTTTTATTAATGCCCTCTAATGAGAATACTCTACCTACAACCTCTGAGACAACAGGCTTATCCTCTAGATTTTTCTTTTCCAAATAACCATCATATAATTCCCATGCAAAGAAAACCAATGCAATTATAAATATAATATATATAACCCTCTTCATAAAAAAACTCCCTTCATCAATAATTCCAAAATCAATCTCTCAATTGTTTTGTATAATTATTGACGAAGAGAGAAAGTTTATACAATATTACAATAATATTTTATGTTATTAAACTCAGTTCTTCTTAAACCTTATTGCATATACATTAAATTCTTTAATATTTATCTTAACCAATCCGGTATAGTATTTAAATCTTTACCATAATAATAAACTCCCTTTAATTGTTTTGATTCAAAATCCGGCGGAGTCATTGTTATATCCATTCTATATGTTTTTTTATCCCACACGCTATAATTTATTATTGTTTCTTGTGTATGTATTTCATATAAAAACTGTAATCTTAATCCTTGTTTATTAGAGATAGCTTCTTTACATATATCTCGCTGACTTTTTAAATTATTTAGTTCAAGCGCTGTTAATCCCTTATTCACTGGTATAAATAAATGCTTTGCAGCCACTGATATTGTTGAAGTGAATGGTATCTTACCTACAAGTAACTCTACATTATATTTAATCAATTCTTCTTCTGTAACTACTCCATCACTTGTTAAATTTATCAACTCTGCAATACTTGCTACATCTCCAAGTGTATCTAAACCAAATATATCTGATGCAACTGTAGTAATATCACAAAAAATATCCAACTTTGATGGTTCTTGATTCAGTATTAATTCACATTGATAAATGTCATTATTTAATTCTATTAATAAAGCTGACGTTTCTTCAGTTGTTAAATATACTTCTTTCCATACCACACCTGCATAATTATAATGAACATCTTCATAAATTTCTTTATTATCATCCCATTTATAATATACAGTTCCACCTATTCCATTACTCCAAATTGCATATAATGTAATATTTCTATGCTCATTTATTTTATCTCCGGGTAGAATTGATGGTACAGTTGCATTTTTATCTTGTGACCAACCCAAAAATATATATCCGGCTTTAGTTGGTTTTTCAAGTGGTACTTTATAGTTATTCAAATCTACTTTTACTTTCTCAAATCCACCTGTACCACCATTCAAATCATATTCCACAGTATATATATCTTCCTCCCAAACAGCATATAATTTACCATGCTTAGAGGTTCCAATATTCATTTTATATTCAAAACCACTTGACGTTGCAGCAGCAAAGTAATCACTAGCTTTATATGTAACATAAAAATATCCCTCTGTAGCATTTTTATTCTCTGACCATCCTTTAAAATTATATCCTGTTCTTGTTAATTTAGGTAACTCGTAAGCATAACCATCATTATTCACTTCATAATATTGAACTTTCTGACCACTACCATTTGTATCAAGTTCAATATATTGCTTTTCCCAAACTGCATAAAGTGTCAAATCCTTATTAACTGACAAAGTTTCACCCTTTTTATATGCTACTATCTTAGAATTTTTCTCTGTTGCATAACCAATAAACACATATCCTTCTCTAACAGGTGTTTTCTTGCTTATTGTAATATCTTTTCCATAATACTTTGTTCTTGTAGCGTTAATACCATTTAAATCCCCACCATTAGGATTCATTTTAATTTCGTATTTGTTAAGCTCCCAAACAGCATACAAATCCATATTATTACTTATTGTAATTTTATCACCCGGATTATATTTTACATTTCCATTAGAAGATGTAGCCCAGCCTTTAAAAGTATATCCTGTTCTTATTATAGCAGATGGTTTTCTAATAATTGTTATTTCTTTTCCATGCTTATAATTTCTTGTAACTATATTTCCTTCTCCACCGTTTGGTCTGTAATTCACATTATATTGCTTAAGCTCCCACTTAGCCTTTAATGTTCCATTTTTATATAAAGTAATTGTTCCACCCGGCTTATATACTTTAGATTCATCTCCTGCTAAAACCCAACCTACAAAATCATATCCCGTTCTTGTAGGCACTTTTGTTTTAATCTGAATTGCTTTTCCATATACAGAATTAGTAACTCCTGTAGGACCATTTGAGCCACCATTTGAATTATAAGTTAAACTTACTTTATTATCCCATACAGCATACAAAGTAACGTTTTTATTTACAGTAAACTTTGTTCCGGTAGTAATTGATGGCTTTGTTGCATTTTTATCATATGCCCAACCTAAAAATTTATATCCTGTTTTTCCAAATTTTCCCGGTTGACCTGCTGCAACCTCTACGTTTCCTATAGTTGTATCATAACTTACGGTCTTATTTGTATCAAGCGAATCAATGTATTTAACCCTACATTTCCATTTTGCTGTTAAACCTGTAGTTGTCTTACAATTAATTTTGTCGCCCGGGTTATAAATTTTACTCTTATCTGTATCAAGAATCCACCCTGCGAAGACATAGCCTGACTTTGTTGGTGCTGTTTTACTAACATAGGCATTTCCTATTTTTACCGGAACAACACCTTTTGGTCCTGTCTGACCGCCATTTCTTTCATACACAATATACGTTGTATCACTCCATACAGCATATAAAGTCATATTTCTATTTAATGTAAATTTACTTCCCTGAGTAATTGAGGCTTCTGTTGCATTCTTATTTAGTGACCAACCTAAAAATCTATAGTCACCGTATTTATAACTTCCCGGCTGACCAGGTGCAACCATTGTTTCACCCTTATTACCTTTCATAGAAATATTTTTTCCTGTTCCCTGTCCCGGATTATATGTAACCGTATATTTAGTAGCAGCATATACGTCTTTGTTATCAAACATAATAATACCGACCAATACTAATACCAGTAAAGCAACATGTTTCTTTACATTTTTCATAAATAACTCTCCATCCTTTCTTTTTATTTCTTTTAATAAACAGTTGTTATTATATTTTTTTGTGCATATTTTTTAAATATTATTATTAATACATTAAAATATTTAACGTGCAACATTTTTCTGCGTAAGCATTTTAATTATTACTTCATAATTCTTTGCCTGATGCGGAAATAAACACTTCGAACAATCCTTTATCTTATCCTCTCCTTCACCTATAAATGAAGGATTTCCTGGACAACTTTCTCTTTCATATAAAGGACAATAACAAAACATACAGTTCATCTCATTAGTCCCTTTATGACAAGGATAGTATTTACAATCTTTGTTTTCAAAATATGCTGACGAATTTTCCATTTTTGTTTACCTTAATTCTTTACATTAATAAATTTTATAATGTTTATTTAATTAACTTCCTGCACTTTCATATCTTTTAAGTCCCATATTCCATATAAAATATCCAATGCAATTTAAAACTACTGCTAAAGATATAATTGTTAAACTTACAGAAAAAGGATTATATCCGCCTTTTAAAAGAATTGTAACCGGAACTGTAATAATAAGTCCAAACGGTACAACATACATCATTACAAATCTAATTGCAGGATGATATATATCAATTGGATATTTTGCAAAATCCGACACATTATATGTAATCTGTGTCAAATGTCCGCTTCTCTTTGTCCAAAATGCAACTGAACATGTTATAAGCTTAATAGCTGTAATTATGGCTGCCCCAAATAAAGTAGCGACAATAAGTACAAGTACTCCACCTATACTCCAGTTAACATCTATTCTAAGACCACATGTCACTAAAAGAGAGATACCAAGTATAAGTTCTCCAAATGCTTCCGGCTGAAATACTTCTGCTATTACTTGAAATAATACATTTACAGGTCTTATCAGAAATCTGTCCATTTCCCCGGTTCTAACATACCAGAATGCCACATACCACAAAGAATCCGTAAATAAATGGTCAAACGCCTTTGGTAACATTGTAAATCCATATAAAAAACCAAGTTCATATGTCGACCAACCATTCAAACTCGGAATACTTCTAACTATAAACATAAGTGATAAAAGATGCATAATATTACTTACTACAAAAGAAAAAATACCTATAAACGCATCCTTTTTATACTCAAGTCTGGAGTTAATTGCTCGCTTTAAATATACTATATATAATTTAAAATATCGTTTCACATAATCACCATCCATTTCATCAGACTTATTATTTTTGTTATCCTCCCTGTATCGTTACAATTTTAATTGCCTTCTGATAAAATAAATATGCAAATGTCTCTAAAATCACAAGCCATATAATCTGTAATCCCATTGAATACAATGCATCAACAACACTCATTCTCCCAAGATATATTAGAGTAGGATTCTGAGCCATTCCCGCAAAAGGAAGCAGATTTACTAATTTTTCCGTCCATCCCGGAAAAAATGCAATTGGAATAAATACTCCAGATAAAAAATTAATTACATCTTCCTTTATCTGAAACAACCCAAAAGATGCCATTGTATAAAACGAAATAAGTCCAAATATATAATCAATAACATCAAATAAAAGTTTTGCAAGTATCTGTGCTACAAAAAACATGAACACAAATAATGCAAATTTTCCCGGACTTTCTATCTGCATAAAATCATTTACCGTCAATATAATTGTAGCAATCACAAGAAGTGGTATTCCTATAATTACATTTGATGCAATAAGCGAACCGAGTGAAGAAAAAATAAATCTTAGTCTATAGCTTATTGGCTTAATTAAAGACATTGCTATTGTACCATTCTTAATTTCATCATTTATAATATCCTGTGTTTCTCCTCCGCCCATAACAAATCCGAAAATGTTTACAATAACCGTATAAGACACGATTTCCTTAAAAGTAAATCCATTTATTACTGCATCCGGAGAGTTACTATATACGGCACTCCACAAAAAGAACAGACATACAAGGGAAGCTGCCGATACAAAAAGCCATGAAAACACATTGAATTTATATGCAAGTACATTTAAAAGCCCTGTCTTTAGAAACGCCTTGTATTTTCCAAAAATCCCTTTCATTTTATCCCTCCGTTCTATACAGTTCCTTTTTTATAAATTTCTTTTACAACTTCTTCAATTGAAATCTCTTTAATCTTCATATCCTTCATCTTAACATGCTGCATAATATGGTTCATTACTTTTTCGAATGATACCTTAAGTGCGTCAAATGTAATCGTAAGATTTTTATCCTGTAACTCATAAGCTACATTTCCATCAAAATCATCAAATCCTTCAACACCATTAATCTTTTCTCTTAATTCAACAGTTACAGTTCTTAAATCTCCAAACTTATTCTTGATATGTGCCAAATCTCCATCATATATAACCGAACCTTCATCAATGATAATAATTCTGTTACAGAGATTTTCAATATCTTCCATATCGTGAGTTGTAAGAATAACTGTTGTGTTATATTTTCTGTTCATCTCTTTGATAGCTTCACGAATCTTTTCCTTGACAAGCACATCAAGACCAATAGTTGGTTCATCTAAGAATAATACCTTAGGATTATGTAATAGAGAAGCAGCTAAATCAGCTCTCATTCTCTGCCCTAATGACAATGTTCTTACCGGCTGTCTTAAAAATTCTTCAAGCCCCAAAACTTCTTTCAAAAATTCCATTCGCTCTTTATATTCATCATCAGGAATTCTATATACTTCCTTTAACACCTTATACGATTCGATAAGCTGTATATCCCACCAAAGCTGTGTTTTTTGACCAAAAACAACTCCTATATTCTGTGCTACCTGCTTTCTTTTTTTATAAGGCTCCATTCCTTCAATTAACACCTTACCTGATGAAGGTGTCAGGATACCGCACATCATTTTAATTGTGGTGGATTTCCCCGCACCGTTAGAGCCGATATAGCCCACCATCTCGCCTTCTTTTATGGTAAAATTGATTCCTTTAACAGCTTCCTTTATTTCATATTTTCTTGAAAATAAGGTCTTAACCATCCCGGAAATTCCTTCACCACGAATAGGCTTTTTAAATTCTTTTTTTAAATCTTTTACTTCTATCATACCTATTTTATTTCCTCATTATATGTTTCCATCTTTCGTGTTACATATTCTTCAAAAGACATATTACACTCATCTCCTGTAGTATAAGTACCATCTAAACTAAAATTAAATTGGTGATCCATATTAGCAAATTCAATTGTTGGTGTAACTAATGTCTCATAATTTGTTTTTGCCTTTTCATAATATTCCTCAAATTTTTCTATCTTCCATAACTCACTTGATGCTACTTTTGCAAGAGCATTTTTATAATCCTCTACATAAAAACCATCCTCAAGAATAGTTTTTAATACAAGCGGATTAGACTGACCCATCCAAGGATTTGATGTTTCATCCGTAAATGGTGACATAGCGGTTAATCCTGTACCATCAGGATTCCAATGATAAGTTATACCTAAACATCTGTCTGTATCATATGGTATAAATATTGCCTTTCCTGTACTCGGAAGAAAATATACATAATGATTATTGTAATTATTTCTCATATCATCAGGATTACCTACAAAATAAGATGCCGCTAAAAAGTTCATAAGATAATCCTTATCAACTTTACTTTCAAATTCTTCTACCGTAATATTTTTATTATCAAGAGTATCTAATAAACCAATAATAGACTCAAATGTAGATTCTTTTTTATTAGATTTTAAATCATAATTATAAAACATTGCAGCATCTTCATCTTCTATTCCATAAGAGACACTATTTTTTACATAATTAGCAGGTCTGTTAGTCCATTCACATTTAAATAAATCTCCGCCCCAGTCTTCCTGCGGTAAATTTTTCTCTATAAAAATCTCATCTACAGGCTCATAAATATTTACGACACCATAATTCTCACCATTAATCCCAAACGAGCATACATTAACTTTCTGAGCTAATACGCCTGCTTCCCTAAAAATCTCATTTGCATAAAGTTCTCTAATATATGTATAGTCATAATTTTTATTCCATTTAATTTCTAAGTCTTTTAATGTAGCAAATCTTCTATCTTTTCTTGCCTGGCGCTCTTCCTCTGTTGCCCAGTATTTAACATCACTTCCATAATATTCTTCTTTATCAAATGTCTCATTAAAACTTAATTTGTAGTGTGATAAGTTAAGTTCTCCTGTTTCTTCATCATAAACAGGTACTCTTGAAGTATTTCCTTTAAGTTTAATTCCAACTTCTTCAATCTCATACACTTTATCCCCTACTGAAATAATTACTTTATCAACTAATCTGTAAATCGGTGACTTAGATTCCATATCATCATAATATTCATAGTCAGCCTGAAGCTTATCAAGTTCTTCTTGTGATATTTCTAATTGAACAGAAATAGTATTATTCAAATCAAATAATTCTGTATATAACTGATACTCATCTGTATCTAAATTAACATTTTGATTAACTTCTACATTTGTTTGAGAACTATTTTCACCTGTCCCTTTTTTCTTATCATCCAAACTACATCCTGTAATTGAAATTGCCAACATACCTATTGCCATAAAAAACGATATTTTTCTTCTCATAATATTACCTGTAACAATTCAGCCATGACATATACTATAGTTAAATATCTTTGCACAAATTTTCGTGTTGAACTGCTACTATTCCTTTCTATATGATTAAATTACGTTGCATTATTTTAACATTTACGCTAGAATATTTCAATAAACCACAGGTATATATTTTAAATTTTGTAACAGTTAACCTATGACTTGCATTATGTGCAAAACATACTTGTATAAACGAAAGGAACTCTCATGAATAATAATGATAAAAAAGCTATGTTTCACGAAGCCCTCACCTTTCTGGTTGAGTCAGCCAATATAAATTCAGGTGTCCTTACAATGGATGAAATCAAAGATGCTCTTGATGGACTTATAGAAGATGAATCAATGTATACTCTGGTATACGATTATCTCGCCGAAAATAAAATTAAAATTCAAGGATATATATCCTATAAAAAAAATAATTCTGTATTTCCTAAAAATCAAATTGTAGAAGTTGAAACCTTGGATGATGATAATTTCAGGTTAGAAACATCTATAAACGATATTTCTTCTGATACAGAAAATGAAGATGTGAAGGAACAAAGTATTGTTAATATGTATTTAGAAGATATAAATAATGCTATCCAATTAACAGACGAGGATGAACTCGATTATCTTAATGAGCTTTTAACAAATTCCGGCGACAAAAATATTGTCAATCGTCTTACTGAAACTAATTTAAAATTTGTTCCTGATATTGCAAATGAATATAAAAATAAGGGCGTAACTTACGGTGATTTATTACAGGAAGGTAATTTAGGCTTACTTGAAGGTATTATGACATATAATAATGAAGCAAACTTAACTAAATTTCATAGTCACCTTATTAAATCGATAAAAAATGCTATGCATGACGCAATCCTTGAGCAAAATACTGCCCAAAGAATCGATTCTCATGTCGCCGACAGGGCCAATGAGCTTGACAGAGCCTCAATTAATTTAAGCAAAGAACTTGATAGAACTCCAACTTTAGAAGAGCTGGCAAAGTATCTTTCTCTTCCTGAAGACGAAGTCGAAAGAATAATGAAAATGTCATTAGATGCTCTAACAATTGATAATTCAATTGAGGAGAATAGCTAAACAAATTAAAATCTTGTATCTTATGTAACTATAAAAATAAGGCGAAAGAAAGATAAATTCTCTCTGACGCCTTTATTTTTAATCCCTATAATAACTTTATAAAATTTTAGAATCTTTTTCTAATAATTAAATTCACTTGCCGTCAATCCAAAAAGTCCTGCAAGAAATAAAAACCATAATATTGTAAATATAATTGAAATCAAGTATAAAAGTAAAAATGATCTTGCATAATTTTTAACATTTATATTTCCTGTTCCTCCAAATCCAAATACAAACAACATAATAAGTCCTACAAGAGGAATAGCGAATAATAAATTATATCCAATATATCCCCAAGCACCTATTGGCTTATACTCATATGGTATATTATTCACAGAATTGTTAGCATAATTTGGCTGCTGATATTGTTGCTGGTACTGTTGTTGCTGATACGGATTCTGTTGATATTGCTGTTGTTGATACGGATTCTGTTGTTGCTGATATTGTTGTTCCGGTGCTTTTGCAAGCGATACCTGATTATTTGTCATACTCTGGCTACTGTTTTCTACAGTACTTCCACACTGAGTACAAAACATTGAATTTGGTGCAATTTCTGCACCACATGATGTACATCTCATAACTTTTTATCCCTTTCTGTTTTAATGAAAAGATATCCCTTAAAACTGATATTGATATCTTAATTCATTTTACTATTACCATATTTTTTTCTCAATATGTGACTACAGTGATTTTTGTTTTGCCAGCTCTTGTCACACACTAAATATTATACCTAAATATAATATTTTAGGGAATTAACAATTATAAAACTATTAATTTCCAAATAAATTCAAAACTATGTTTTATACAAAAGCCTTAACTTCTTTATAAATGCTTTCTCCATCAAGACCATATTTCTTAATAAGCTCTGTAGCCGGTCCTGACTCACCAAATCTGTCATAAACTCCGATTTTCTTAACTTTAACAGGATAGTTTTCACTTAATACATCACAAACGGCACTTCCAAGACCACCAATAACTGAATGTTCTTCAACCGTTACAACCTTACCTGTCTCTTTAGCAGCATTAATTACTGCATCTGCATCAATAGGTTTAATTGTATGCATATTGATAACCTTTGCTTCTATTCCGTCTTTTGCAAGAAGTTCAGCTGCTTCAAGTGAAGTTGAAACTGTAAGTCCTGATGCGATAATTGTTACATCTTTTCCTTCTCTTACTGTTATAGCTTTACCAATTTCAAATTTATAATCTTCTTTATCATTAATTACAGGAACAGCAAGTCTTCCAAATCTTAAATAACAAGGTCCGTCATATTCTACTGCTGCCTTAACAGCTTCTTTTGCTTCAATATAATCTGAAGGATTCAAAATAACCATTCCCGGAATTGTTCTCATTAATGCAATATCTTCATTACACTGATGTGTTGCACCATCTTCACCAACAGAAATTCCTGCGTGTGTTGCACCAATTTTAACATTTAAATGTGGATATCCGATAGAGTTACGAACCTGCTCAAAAGCACGTCCTGCTGAAAACATAGCAAATGAACTTGCAAATGGTACTTTACCTGTAGCAGCAAGTCCTGCTGCAATTCCCATCATATTACATTCTGCAATACCACAATCTATATGTCTCTCCGGAAAAGCTTTCTTGAAAACATTAGTCTTAGTAGCTTCAGCAAGGTCAGCATCTAAAACGATAAGGTTCTCGTTGACCTTTCCTACTTCTACTAATCCGTCACCATAACCTTCTCTTGTTGCCTTCTTAATTACTTCTGACATAATGCTTCACCTACTTTCTCTAAATCCTTAATTGCCTGCTCAAATTGTTCATCATTTGGTGCACTTCCATGCCAATTAGCTTTATTCTCCATAAATGATACATCTTTACCTTTTACACTCTTTGCAATAATTGCTGTAGGCTGTCCTTTTGTAGCCTTAGCCTTATCAAAAGCCTCTTTAATCTGTATAAAGTCATGTGCATCAATATTAATAACATTAAAATTAAATGCTTTAAATTTCTCATCTATAGGATAAGGCGAACAAACCTCATCAATAGAACCGTCAATCTGAAGATTGTTATTATCAACAATAACAACAAGATTATCAAGTTTCTTAAAGCCTGCAAACATAGCAGCTTCCCAAACCTGACCTTCCTGAATCTCACCATCACCTAAAAGTGTATATACTCTATAATCTTCATTAGATAATTTTGCTGAAAGTGCCATACCTACTGCAACAGAGATACCCTGTCCAAGAGAACCACTTGACATATCAACGCCAGGTGTTCCTTTCATATCAGGATGTCCCTGAAGGAATGAACCTACCTTTCTTAAACTTGTTAATTCTTCAACCGGAAAGAAACCTCTATGTGCAAGTGTTGAGTAAAGTGCCGGTGCTACATGTCCCTTTGATAACACAAATCTGTCACGATTAGCCATCTTAGGATTAGCAGGGTCTATATTCAACTCTTCAAAATACAAATATGTCATAATATCCGCAGCAGATAATGAACCACCCGGATGTCCTGATTTTGCACTGTGAACTGCGCTCACAATACCTTTTCTTATCTCGTTAGCCTGTTTTTTAAGCTCTAAAACTTCCATGACTTCCTCCATTCACATTTAGTTTTAAATATCTTATCTTTACGTGTAAGACTATAACACATAAGCAATTATTAATCAATTGCAAATGTCACAGTTTTCCAAAACAAATTCTAAAACCTTATCTGAAAATATTGTTTTATCATCTGCTACAACCACATTTTCGTTTAAACTTTCATCGATTCTTTCACAAATGTCCAATATCTTTTGTGGTGCAATTGCCATATCTGCTTCGTTTAACATCGAAATATCAAATTCGCTATCCCCTGCTGCTATACATAAAGCATCATCAAATAATTTTTTAAATCTTTTTATTGCCATTCCTTTACTTAATTTTTTAGGAACAACATACACTTTTACACCATTATTAAACACATCAACTAATTTAGTATTCAAATGCTTTCTTAAAAATTCAATCGTCTTTTCAGGCTCACTACTTTTCGTATATACAAATAAATTTTCTATAAATCTTACATCAAGTATCCTGTTTACATCTTTTTCTAAATACTCTATTGCCTCTATTGACTCTCCTCCACAGTCTCTAACTAATTCAAGCGATTCCTTATACCATTCTTCGTCCCTTACTCCATCTCTTAATAATACTCCTCCATTACAGGTTAATGCATACTTTGGAACTCCTATTCCTAAATCAATACGTTGATATTGCTCAATTGTTCTTGTCGTTGTTGGAACAAGTAATACTTTTTCATTAACCTCTTTTAAAAGTCTTTCTGTCTTTTTTGTAATAAAAGAGATTTCTCTGTCTTCATACACTTCTACATTTATCTTATCATTTCCAATATCATGTTTATAAGAATAAATAATTGTATTGTCCAAATCCGTATTAAATACAAGCGTCTTTTTATTATTCACCTTGAAAGCCTCCTCATAATGTGCTTAGAAATTTTATTATTTACCAACTAAATTCACTTTTTCATATCTTAATTGCTATTGTTCTTAGTTCTCTTATTGTAATGACCTTTTATCCCTAATCTTATAAACAAAAGAAAGATGTACGATACTAATTTTACCATACATCTTTCTTTTAAAGTTAAATATTTTTAGATATTATATAAAATCGAACTAACAATTCTAAGCTTTTTCCTTAGATACTGCTTTTGTAATAAGTTTTCTCACAATATCAACAGGAATCATCGTAACTGCAAGTGCAAATGCTGCAAGCCATCCCTTATAGCCAAATGGTACACAGCTAAACATTTTACCAATTCCCTCAAATAATGAAACCGGAATTAAACCTGCATTAACAATTGCTGCCTGAACAAGAATAATTATAAAGAATACTTTTAAGAAACCTGTATTCTCATTTAATCCTTTAAAGATTCCAAATCCGTCATCTCTTACATTAAATCCATTAAATAATGCACTTACGATAAATAATACAAAATAACCTGTTAAATGCTGTTCATCACCTTTAACACCTGCCGGGAATAAATCTCTAAAGAATGGAAGTTTGAGATATAAGAAACTTATGCAAACAAGCCAAATACCCATAATAACAATCTGGGTCATCATCTTCTTACTTACAAGACTTTCATCTCTTCTTCTTGGTTTCTCACTCATATATTTCTTAAGAGCCGGTTCATTACCAAGCATAATAGCTCCTAAACCGTCCATTACAAGGTTTACAAACAATAAATGTGTTACTTTTAAAGGTTCTTCTACTCCAAAGAATGGTGCAATAGCACTAACTACAACTGCTGCTACATTGATAACCAACTGGAACTTACAGAATTTTAAAATATTATGATAAATTGTTCTACCATACCAGATGGCATCCTTAATAGACTTAAAATTATCATCTAATATAACAATCTTTCCTGCTTCTTTTGCAGCTTCAGTACCACTACCCATAGCAAAACCAACGTCTGCTCTCTTAAGTGCAGGCGAATCATTAACACCATCACCTGTCATACCAACAACAAGATTCATTTCCTGACATAATCTTACCATTCTTGACTTATCAGTAGGAAGTGCTCTTGCAATAACCCTGATTTTTGGAATAATTTTCTTAACTTCTTCATCTGACATCTCATTAAGTTCAGCTGAAGATATAGCCATCTCATCATCCGACTGTATTAATCCTGAATCTTTTGCTATCGCTTTAGCTGTTTCTAATCTGTCACCTGTAATCATAACAACCTGAATACCGGCTTTTTTAACTTCTTCTATTGCTTCCTTAGCTTCAGGTCTTACATCATCTCTGATACCTACAAGACCAATAATAACCACATCATCGTTAATCTCATTCTCGGTAAGAGATTTTTCTGAGTATCCAAATGATAAAACTCTCATTGCTTTATCTGCTAATTCATCAATCTTTTTATCAAGTATAGCCTTATCAAGTGTCTGAACATTTCCGTCAGCATCCAAATATTTTGTAGCTTTTGCTAAAAGTCTTTCAGGCGCTCCTTTATAAAATGTCTTACCATAGTTTTCAATTCTTGCCTGAGAGAATTTATTAGTTGAGTTAAATCCCTGACTTTCTGTTACTATACAACTCTTATCTGTTGCTAATGTATTAAATGTCTCTTCACCAATAAACTTCATAAGTGCCTGGTCAGTTGCATTACCACCAATTACTCTATGTTCACTGTCAAATAATGACTGTGTATTTTTTCCAATCGCTAAATCAATATATCCTTTTACTTTACTATATTTACTTAAATCATCAATAGGAATAGATTTGCCATCTGCTGTGAAGAAATCTACAACTTCAAGCTTTCCTTTTGTAATTGTACCTGTCTTATCACTAAATAAAATATTTAATGAACCTGCAGTTTCAATACCTTCAGCTTTTCTAACTAAAACGTTATGGTCTAACATCTTACTTGTATTCTGCATAAGAACTAAAGAAATCATAAGCGGAAGACCTTCAGGAACTGCACATACAATAATTACTATTGCAAGTGTAACTGCTTCTACAATCTTTTCTATTATCTCTTTCGCACCTAAATCAAAAAACTCTGAAACTCCACCTGCATTATTAATAAAATAAACAACATATAATAAAGCAATTACAATCGCACCAATATAGCCAAAAGTAGAAATTTGTTTTGCAAGCTTTGTAAGCTTAACTTTAAGTGGTGAATCAGGTTCATCCTCCTGCATCTCTTCAGCCATTCTACCCATCATTGTCTTTAAGCCGACTTTTCTTACATCCAACACACCTTCACCATCAAATACAACTGCACCTCTAAAAAGTGAGTGCTTATCTACAAATGTATCTCCGGTGATATCATCTGCTAATTCTGTATCTTCAGAAGCCGCATTTTTCTTACATTCTTCTGCTTCTCCATTAAGTGCTGAATTGTCAACTCTTAATGAACCATCAATCAAAATACCATCAGCAGGTATCTTATCTCCTGACTGTAAAAGAACCTTATCTCCAACTACAACATCATCAACTTCAATAACTGTAACTACTCCATTACGATATACCTTACAGGTATCCTTCTTCGTACTGTCCTTTAACTCTCTGTACTTTGTATCACTTGCAACTCCTGTCTTTGCAGATACCACAGCTACAATTAATACCGCAATGATTGTTCCGAGTGGTTCATATATTTCTGCAAAACCAAAGCACCACATTCCAATCATCAATACTGCTATCGCAAGCAAAATCTTAATCATCGGGTCGCCAAATGTTTCTTTAAATTCCTGCCAAAAGGTGGTAGGTTCTGAATCAGGTATCTCATTAGAACCAAATTTCTCTCTGGCTTCTGCAACTTCCTTATCGGTAAGCCCATTATACTTCATTATTTGCACCATGCCTTTCTTTTTTACATTATCTTATTATCGCTTTATATTATTAATAGTTGCATATTTAAAAGGAGAACCGATTTAACGGATTCTCCTTTTTATAAGATTGTTGAAGATTATACTTCACAATAAAATATAAATCAACATTATTTATAGATATTTAATGAATGTTTATACTTTTTTTTCCAAATATATCCTACTTATATCTTAATGTTAATTCATTAAGATTAGCATCTCCTGTACCCTGTCCCATTGCGTTAAACTTCCATTCACCGTCATGACGATAAACTTCACCAAATATCATAGCTGTCATTCCTGCATAATTATCTGTTAAATTATATCTACAGATTTCTCTACCAGATGAGCTATCTACTGTTCTTATAAATGCATTTTCAATCAATCCAAAATGCTGATTTCTCTGTCTTGCCATATAAATATTAACTACTAATACGATTCTGTCAACATCAGCAGGAACCTTAGATAAATCAACTACTATCTGTTCGTCATCTCCATCTCCTGCTCCTGTTAAGTTATCACCCATATGCTGGATAGCACCTGAATCATGTTTTAAATTCCCATAATAAATAACATCTTTTGATGCCGTTAATTTACCATTTCTAAGTACAATTGCAGATGCATCACAATCTATTGGTGCAGGTTTAGAAAATAAACCTTTTTTCTGCTTTACTTCATCCCAACCAAGACCTAATACGATTTTCGAAAGCCCTGCACTTTCCTTTGTAAGACTTATTTTCTGTCCTTTTTGTAAACTAATTGACATTTTATTTCCTCCATTCCGAAGCGCTAGCGTAGGAATTGCTCAAAGAAATTCGCGTAGGCGATTTCTTTGTAGCATCATTGGATATTTGTGGCGCTTCGTCACAAATATCTATGTGAATAATCAGCGCATCAGCGTGATTATTCACATTATCCTCCATTCTGAACAATTACTCTACCTCTACTCCAAAACTTCCGCATAACGCAGCTAAGCCACCCTGATATCCACTTCCAATTGCATTGAACTTCCATTCAGCACCATTCTTATAAAGCTCACCAAATACTACTGCTGTTTCAATCGAGAAATCCTCTCCTAAGTCGTATCTCAACATTTCTTCGCCTGTAGCTTCATTATAAATTCTGATATAAGCATTATTAACCTGTCCAAAGTTCTGTCTTCTTGTTTCTGCATCATATATAGTTGCAGTAAATGTAATCTTTGAAATATTTGCAGGAATAGTTGATAAATTAATCTTAATCTGCTCATCATCTCCGTCTCCTGCTCCTGTTTTGTTATCACCCATATACTGAACTGAACCTGATGGGTCTTTTGCATTTCCATAGAAAACAAAATCTTCTGAAGCTGCAACTTTTCCTGTATCAGTTAATAAAAATGCTGATGCATCCAAGTCAAAAGCTGCACCTGTATCAAATGCATTAATGTCCCATCCTAAACCTACAACAACATTACTTAATCCCGGATTTTCCTTTGTTAAACTAACTTTCTGTCCTTTTTGTAAACAAACTGGCATATTTTCCTCCTATTCTGAAGATTTACTAATCTTCTATAACTATTATTATGCTACTTCAATTCCATAATGACCACATAACGCAGCCAAACCACCTTGGAAACCGCTTCCAATTGCGTTGAACTTCCATTCACCATTATGTCTATATAATTCACCAACAACAACTGCCGTTTCAATTGAAAAATCTTCTCCCAAGTCATATCTGATTAACTCAGTTCCTGTAGCATCATCAACTATTCTTATAAATGCATTGGAAACCTGACCAAAATTCTGTCTTCTTGTCTCTGCATCATATATTGTTACGGTAAAGGCAATCTTTGAAACATTACTTGGAACACTCGATAAATCTACAAATATCTGTTCATCATCTCCATCTCCTTCACCAGTTAAATTGTCACCCATATGTTTTACAGACTGTGAAACATGTTCAAGATTTCCATAAAAAACAAATTCTTTTTCTGTAGGACATTTACCATTCTCACCAACCATAAATGCTGCTGCATCTAAGTCGAAGGCTGCACCTGAATCAAATGCATTAACATCCCATCCTAATCCTACCATTATGTTCTTAAGTGACGGATTTCCCTTTGTCAAATCAACTTTTTGACCTTTTTGTAAATTAATTGGCATACATTCTTCCTCCTATTCCGAAGCGCTATTTATTGTATACGTGGCACTCCCATTCCTTGCTGTTGTGATACCGGATTCTTTTTAGGATCATGATAAGAATTAAAGAATTCCTTCTTAATATTCTCAAGTCTTTCCTTATCTTCTATACGTTTTCTTCTTGCATTTTCCTGTATCATATTAGTTTCATCAATACCACTCATAATTGTTCTGAATGTTGATTCAAGAGTCTCAACCTTAACAGAACTTCCTGATGATAATCTTGCAATCATCTTAGACTGGTCCGATGCATTCTTAGCATTCTTAAGAAGCATTTCATTTGTCTTTTCATCCAATGCTGCAATAGATTCAGCCTGAATCTTCTGTCTCTTAAGCATAATTGCCTGTGCAACTGCCTGTTTAAATACAGGAAGTGTAATGATGAATGCTGAATTAATCTTTCTTACAAGATTCATATTACTATACTGTATTGTCTTAATCATTGGAATTGACTGTAAAGCAACATTTTCAGCAGTTCTTAAATCCATTGTTCTTTGTTCAAGCATCATTAACGACTGATTTAATGCCTGTAATTCCATTGCTATTGTATTATCTCCGGTTGCATCAAAATCTGCCTGTCTTTGGTCGATATATGCCTGAATTTCTCTACAGCCCTGTTCACCTGCTAAAATATATTTAACAAGTCTCTGATAATACTCAAGATTTGCATTAAACATATCTTCTAACTTACGATTGCTAAGTTTAATTTCTGATTCATACTGTTTTAACTGTACATAAATCTTATCAATATCATCTCCAATAGTATGATATTTTGAAACAATCTTATCGAGCTGTTTCTTTAAATTACCAAAAATCTTTCCAAATAATGTTGCATCATCTCTGGTTAATTCCTCTAAATCAAACTGAGACATTACCTTTGCAAGTGCATTAAGCATTACACTTGAATCATCAAGCTGCGACATATTTACACTGTTAAGTACAATGTCTGAAGCTTTTGATATTTCTTCCGCTACTTCCGCACCAAAAGAAACAATAGTTTCAAGATTATGCACTTCTATTGTACTTACAATAGAATCTACCTCCGGTGAATTCACAAGCTGTTCATTCATCTTGTTTCTCTCAGCTGCAATATCAAATGTTTCTACCACCTCAATTTCGTTCTTAGGCTCTTCTGTCATTACAGGAGTAGTCTGAGTAACAACTGTTTTTCCAAAATCAATACCCATCTTTATTACCTCTCTTAAATATTTTTTCTCGCCAGCCAGGCTGGCGGTTATTTGATGGAATCTCATCAAAATTTGGTACTCTTAAATCATATACATATTCACCTATCTGATGTTCTTCCAATAAATCTCTTTTTATATGATTTTCTACACTCTGATAACCTGTTGGTACAAAAAATAGGACATCAAACCCTATCAGATTTAAGAAAACCATCAGTATTGAATCCTCAATTGATATTATGTTTTCAGTCGTATTAATATAAATAATCTTAGGATTCTTCTTTGTAAAATCAAATTTTTGTATTCTTCTTAACCATTCTTTATTAATATTAAGTACAGTAGCTATTACTGTATATTCCATACCATTTTCAAATATTCCGGCTATCATCCTGTCTTCTATCATAATCTCTAATTTATCAAGCATATGCTCCTGCATTTCTTCTCTGATAAATCCATACTGATAACCTTTAGATTCTTTAATTCTGTTTCTCTGTAATTTTCCATTCTTAAAAAAATCATTCACATATAATTTCACAGGATTTGGCGAATTATGTTCTATAAATGGTACATCTTTTATAAGTATTGTATCTTCTGTTAATAACGATTTTATTCCTGACCAATATTTAGATAAATCATTATTCTTAACACCTGAAACCTTTGAAAAAATAACAGGCATATTCACCCTATCATCAATGGTACTGAAATTAGGTCTGTATCTTAATTCTTTATCCCAAATTATTGCAAGCTCTTCATACATAGTACGGAGTTTTACAGCTATAGCTTTATTATACTGCTTATTTCGATACATACCCGTATCCTGATAAAGATTCTGAACCAAATCTCTTTCTGCGTGATATGCGGCTGTCCCAATATTCAAATTAGAACCTGAATCTCTTGGAAACTTATTAAGTTCCATAGAATCTTCATATGTTACCTCATAAAGCACTTTGTCTTTTAAACAACAACTACTGTTAAGGTTAGGTACAATTATCAACACATCCACCGGAAGTCTTGCAATGAATCTTATAAATAACTCTTCATTTGCATTCTTGCAACCACCAAGATAAATCAAACAACTTATCTCAGGTAATTTCCAACCGGAAAATAAATCCTGATAATATCTTTTTAACCAGCAAATAATGTATATTGCCTTACTTGTTAACTTATTAAGATTCATATCAGCCAATTTTGATTCTTCCAATATTATATCAACAAAAGCCTTTGTTATTATCTTTCTTAATTCCTGATTTGCTATAGTTTTAAAATTATCCGACAAATCCATTATCATCTGAGATGTCTGTCCATAATTCTTTCTGTTTATCTTAGCAATCTCATCCGGTGATGGTGCAACTATACCTTCTTTATCTATTATTGCTAATCTTCTTTTGTTACTCTTTAACTCAAGTTGAAATTTATATAAATCATTAGCAAACAGTAACTTATCAGGAACTCCATGAATCCTGTATAAACAATTATAATACAGTTTAGTATCATTTCCTCTGTTTATAAAATTATTTTTTATATCATTTTGCCATTTTCCTGTTATCCATGCATTTGTACAGTTTATAACCGATGGTTTTTCACCATATAATCTTTCATTATTAGCTCTTTCTACTATTTCATTTCTAACAGCTTTTAAATTAAAATCCTGCGGAAATGCTGTCATATTTTGAACAATAAGATTATCTGAAAGTTTTGACTGAGCATCTAATTTTTTATAAGGTTCATCACCTTTATACTGGATTAAAACAACATCACACCCTGCATTTGATAAGATTGAAATAAGCATAAGTTCATATTTGCTAATTTCTCCCTCATACAAAATCTTCGGTACAACATTTTCACCTAAACGGTTAACAATTCTTTCGAATTTATAATAAAGCCAACACATAAACTTAATGTATGCATTCTTAAGCATATTGTCAGTCTTGCCTTCATTTCTCATATTACTGAGAGAATCAAAAATAGAGCTTCCTACTGTGTTTCTCTGATAATCATTCATTCTCGGAAGCCATTTCTTTAAGCTTGTCATAATAAACTCTGAACTCATTTCAAATGAACTTCCCATTATCTCATCATAAAACCTAAGATTATTATCATCAGGATTAGGAATCTTTCCTTCTATAATTACGCCCGACTTTCTGGCTTCATCATAATATTTAATAATAAATTCTTTTATATACTGATTAAAACCATTAATTCTGTAAAAATAAACTCCTTTTTCTCTTCTTAAGTTCAATTCTACAAAATAATCGTCAAAACTTAGAATCTTTTTATGTTCAAACATCGATTTAAAACCTCAATACTACACAAACAGTTATATTATTTTTTTAACTTATTTCCTTTATTCATTATAAATCCAAGTACTGCCCCAACAAATCCACCAACTATATGAGTGAAGTTTGCAACATTATCATTAACAAATATTCCTTCATAAATCTGCTGTCCAATATAAATGCATACAACTAATATAAAGGTCATTGGAATCGAGCCTTCTTTCATCGAAGTAAATGATGATAAGAGGATTAATGCAAACACTACTCCACTTGCTCCCAACAACTGATATCTTGGAAAGAACATAAAATGTACTAACCCTGTAACAATTGCAGTTGCAAATATTATCATAATCATATTCTTAGAGCCATATTTCTCTTCCAATAATGGACCTACAACCAAAATAAGCATTATATTTCCCATCAGATGCGACCAGCTTCCATGACCAAATACGTGACCAATAAATCTTATATATGTAAACGGGTCAGCTAATGAAGAGGAATATACACTAAATATCAAATCATTTGTCTTATCAAACGTAACAATCTTTAAAATCATTGCTACAAAACAAATAATTGTGAAAGCTAGTATTACAGGTGAATTAAAAGACACCTTGATTTTTTTAGTTTTATTACTCAATTCAAATCTCCATTCTTATTAACTAAAATTATTATACTACAAATATAAAATCTGCCATTTCACAAGCTCAAAAATAATATAATAATTTTATCACATTTTAAAGTAATCATCAATAATTAATAAAACCTCTAATAAAATTATTAATACACTCGTATCCCATTGCGAGATTAATATTTTGTCCGCTATCAATTCCCGCTGTACTTATTCCAATTACTTCTCCAAACATATTAAGCACTGCTCCACCGGAGCTTCCATTCGAAATTGGTGCAGTAAACTGAATCATATCAACCTCATTAAACACGCGAAAACCCGATATAATTCCATCTGAAACAGAATTAAACAAACCTAACGGACTTCCTATAGCCACAACCTTTTGTCCTCTAACCAATTTATTTTTTCCGTCATATACCTTAAGCGGATTTAACTGTCTGTTTATTCTTATTAACGCTAAATCAAGCATCGGATTATATTTTATCACCTCATTGGTTTCATAAATATTTTCATCTTCTTCAATTCTGACCGAATAAAAATATCCTCCACTTGCAACATGATTATTGGTAAGAATATATCCATTTTTTGCAATCATTATTCCCGAACCGGTTCCAATAACTTCACCTTTTTTATTATGAATTGCAATCATAACAACAGATGATGCTAAATTCGCCAATTCTTCAAAACTCATTTCTTCTCTCGCTCTTGATATACTTAAACTTTCTATCCGTGAACTTGTTGTCTGTATGTTATTTGAATTATTAATCTGTGTATTATCTCTATCCGGTCTTCTAAATGCACTCATACTGATTTTAACCGGAGCAGAATTATTACTACTCACGCTAGTTTGAATTTTTACATTCTTATCGACACTCTGATTTACATTTCTATTAAATGGTTTAATATCAATTTCCTCGAAATTCCCAAAATTTCTCTCTTTTGATAAGTTTAACATTCTTAAATTATCAGGTATATCTATACTATTTTGTATCAATAAAACATTTATGCCAATTCTGGTTAAAAAATAATAAAACAGATATTCATGTTTTTTATTAACATTGGTTGCAACTATTTTTATATTTCTTTTTATTTCCCAGTTTATATTAGCTTTTTCAAATACTAAATCTGTCCAAAATAATAATTTAATTACAAAATTTTTCTCGATGGATTCATTCATCACTCCATCTGTCTTTTTAAGTTCACACAATACATTTTTGCATGCATCAGAAATAACCTTTCTTAGTAAAATATTCTCTATTGATGCCTTAATAGATATCTCTTTACAATTCCCTTGTTTCCAATTCTGAAAACTTCGCGAATAATAATCTATTTTCTCTGTGTTGTTTAACAAATCAAGTGAATTAATTCTGTCATAACAAATCAATCCCTGACTCATATAAGAGAGCATCTGTTTATCCATATACTCTATATCATCTTTTAGCTCTGCATATATCCCTTTAAACCTTAAGAAATATACATCTTTAATATTTCCTGAACATCCGGAGTTTATCATACAAAAAGACTTTATTGATGATACATCTAATGTATTATATCTAACTTGAATATTTTCTTCGTTCATTACAATCCTCTTTCACAATCATGTTCCTATTTTCACTTTCTTTAGTTTAGCACAATGAAGTAAATAATTCTACTTTTTTAGTTCTATATATGATATATTAAATATATAATTCAAAGCAAGCTTGATAAGTAATTTTTAAGCTGCTTGACACTGTACAGTTATATTAAAAGAAAGGAACAGTATGCAACGCATCAGGTGTAAATTATGAAAAAAGCTATTGGTACACGAGAAAATCTCAAAGTAATTGAAGAGTTCCAAAACGGCGGACTTAGAGTTGAAGTCTTAGAATACGAAAAACTTCTCGGTCTAAGCAATGCTCATATGGCTCAAACTGTATACTATATGGAAAAACAAAATATCAAGGTTCGTCAAATTGCGCTTTATCTTAACAACGAAAAAGTAACTATTGAAAAAGGAGCTATGAGCTATTTCCAGGGAAATATCAATATGATAAGCGGAGTTACTGCCGGCAATGCCCTTGGACGACTTGTTCGTGGTGCCGTAACCGGTGAACAAATGTCTCAACCCGAATATGTTGGGACAGGAACTTTAGTTTTAGAACCATCGTTTAAGCATTTCCTTGTACTTGAATTAGCTCCGGGCGAATCCATCATTATTGATGATGGTATGTTTTATGTTGCTCAAGGTAGTGTTCAGGTTAAAACAGTTGCTCAAAAAAATCTCTCGTCAGCACTCATGGGCGGAGAATCAATTTTCCAACAACAACTTATTGGTCCTGGCATTATCGTTCTGGAATCTGTTGTTCCAATGTGTGAAATTGAACAAATCGATTTAGTAAATGATACACTAAAAGTCGATGGCAACTTCGCAATCTTACGTTCAAGCTCTCTTGACTTTACAGTTGAAAGAAGTGCCAAAACACTTGTTGGCTCTGCTGTAAGTGGCGAGGGACTTGTAAATGTTTATAGAGGTACCGGCCAAATTTGGCTTGCACCATCCATTAAGATATATGACACCTTGGCAACAGGACTGTATTTCGGTGGTTCAACAGCTATGATGAACATGAATACAAGTAATTCCAGGTAATATTGTTTTAGAAACCTTCAACTGTTAAATTACATAGTTAAATAAAAATTGCCGGATTTGCCGGCAATTTTTTTAATAACAAAATCCCTATAACTATCCAAGAATTTTTTTAACTTTTTCGTTATACTCTTCTTTTGTAATAATGTCCATTTCATATTGCATTTGGACTTTTCTTAACAATTCAAAATTATCCAACTTCTTTTGTGCAACGCTAAGTTTTTCATCATATTCTTCCTGCGAAATAATATCAATTTCCATTGCTCTATCAAGCTTTCTCTTTTCAGAATCATATTCATCCTGTGCCTTCTTAAATGCCTTATCTATATTATTCTGCTTGATTTTTAATTCTTTTTCTTCGATTTGAAGTTTTAATTCTGCTAACTTATCAAGTTCCGGACGCATCTTTTCAAGAATATCATCCACTTCAAAAGTAACTCCTTCACGACAGTTCTCTACGAAATCTACATATCTTTTTCCAATTTCCGCATAACTTGATTCGAGTTTCTTTGAAATAACATTTTTCTGAACGTTAAGACTTGCAAGTTCACTCTGTTCCTTTGATACATTAGTAATTGCATTTCCTACATTCTTTGCAATATTCTCTACGTTATCGCCAACATTTCTTGCCACCTTGTTTACTTTGTCAAAAATCTCCATATCAGAAAACCTCCTTAAAATTTTAAAATTTGTTACATTGATTATAACACTTTCAAATTATTTTTCACTACTTATTCCCGAACTTTTCCTTATCGTCAAAAATTCAATACATTAATAATTCATAACATATTTTCCTTAACATATTAATTCATATTTAACGTTTTATTTTACGCACGCAAAATCACTTATTTTCTTCCTATGCATCAGAAAACTTCTTTATTATTCCACACGTTTTATAATGTTTTAGTGGATAATACTCTATTTTTACATTTTTTTCTTTAGCAAGTCTTATTATATGAGCAATAGATGAATCGCCTATATATTTTTTATCAATCAATACTTTCCATGGAACTCTTCTAAGGAGCACTCTTGTAGTCTCGCCTATTCCCGGCTTGATGAGATTAATATCATCAATTTCAAATTGTTTTCCAATTTCTCTTACCTCTTCAATTCCATGTCCTTCTATCTTCTTTTCGTCATCTTTAATTATAATATCTTTAAACTTCTTTTCTATTTCATCAATAAATTCATACGATAAATCTGAATCTTTTAATTCTTCATAATAAACAGCTCCATGAAAATCATTTTCTCCAATTATATCATCTCTTAAAAATGTTCTACTAATAAGCCCTGAAACTGTGCTGTTTAAACATGAGCTTGGAATCAAAATATCTTCATGTGTACCACATAATTCTGTTACATTTGCCGGATCAGCTATCACCGCAATATCAGAAGATACTCCTTCATATGCTTTTAAATCCTTCTTTAACTCATTTAATATTGCACCTTTTCCTATCCAACCGTCAACAAATAATAAATCTTTTGCTTCGTGTCTGCTCAACATATATTTCATTGCATTACCATCAATTCCTCTTCCTCTTATTATCGAAATTGAATAATGCACAGGCGATATATTATACTTTTCTTTTATATACCGTTTCACTAAAATTCCAATGGGAATTCCGGCTCTTGCAAGCGAAACCAGTACCACATTTTTCCCTTTTGTTGAAATTATCTTATCTCCAAGTTTCACCACTGCCTCTGCAACAGGTTTTGAATAGCATTTTAAAGCTTCTTTATAAACCTGCATATATTTTTCACTTGGAACATATTCTATTGGTAACATTTCACTATAATGTTTTCCTGCCTGAATCAACTTTTCCCTTTCAATTGTAGGCTGTGGCTCAACCTGCCCTGTTATATCCTTTAACAATAAAATTACATCATCTTCACTGTATGAGCTTCTCATATTTACCTCCTATAATACTTACAATAATGTAATGATGAAATTCAATGCCTATATTTACAGTATTTTAGCTTAATTACAAATCCATCTTACTACATATATTTTTTCATTACCAATACTTGATAATGCATTCACTAAAGAATTTATTCCATAATCTTTGTCTGCATTTTTAACCGCATCTGTAATAATTAACACTTTATCATATTTTTCAAGATCATATATAAAAGTTTTTCTTTCTGAATCATATAAGCTTATTAATTCATATCTTTTATGTACAGGATAATCCTTATGCATATCTGTAGCAATTGGACTTCTTGTAGTAGAATGACTATATACATTTAATCCATTTTCTTCTAAACGGTATCCTGTATACAATGCCTGATACATAGCTTCTTCTGTTCCTATTACAAGAATCTTCTCATTCAGATTAAACTTTATTTTTTCGTTTATTTTTATATACAGATTTTCACAAGCCTCATTATATATCTTTGATGAAACTTTTCTTCTTGGATTTTCTCCACCATTTATTTGTAACTCTGTATATTTCTCTTTTGCATCATTTATATCCGGTTCTATATAGCTACCATCCGATTTGTATTTTTCAACTATACCATCATATTTATTATGATTTGTCTTTACCAGATAGTGTACATTTATTTTTTTATTTTCATATATTTCCAATGAAGCCTTGTCCATTCCATTTAATATAGATGCAACTGAATATTTAATTTTATCTTCATAATTTCTATCTATAATATTGATTATATCTAATATTGTATTTCCAGTAGTAACTTCGTCTTCCACAAAAATTATTCTGTCCATATTACCAATTACTGAATCAATATCATCTTTAACTAATTTCTGTTCTGTAGCATGGCTATGAGCTTCTGTAAAAAACAAATATTCCACATTATCTATTACTTCCCTTGTTGTCTGTATATAATCAAGCTTCAAATTATATGCAATTCTTGCACCAATTGCAGTTGCCGTTTCTGCAAATCCTACCACAAGAATCTTTTCACCCATATATTCTTTTTTTAAAATCTCTCCCAAAGCATCAAACATTTCAAATGCTTTTTGGGGACTTGTCTTAATATGTTTGCCTTGCAAGCAATTCATAACCAGATATTTTCTTTTGTTATTATTTTCTCTTTTTGCAATTTTTACAAGAATATTTTCACTATACATTTTTTCTCCCTTTTAAAATTTTTTTATGAAATTGTGAAACGTTATTCACATTCTCTTTCTGCATGCTCTCACAAATTTCTGTCGCATATATATTAAGACGGACAATATAGTATTGACCGTCTTAATTTCATATAATTATTATTAATCTTTTGTACTAATTTTATAAGAAATCCTGTTCTGTTAAGGTTCTCATTTCACCTTTTGCTTTCTTAAATTTTCCAAATATTCCTTTGATACTGAGCTTATTAGCATGTTCTATTGCTTCGTCAATTACTTCCTGAATATCTTCAATTGAAATAATCGGGTCTCTTCCACTTATATCATCGAGCTTAGCACATAACGCAAGTTCACCCATTTCATCAATTTCATAGAATTGTTCCATTGCATATTCTTTAGCAATTCTGAGCATATCATTGATTTCCATTTCTTCAATATCAAGACGATTTGTAAAGAAATTCTTCAAATCCGGCTGATTTTCCAATAATCTGTCTATTGCGGCTCTGTCATCTTCTAATACAATGAGCATTTCTTCCGTATAATTTTTCATTGCAATCATAAGGTCAACAACTGTATTAGGCATTAAGTTTCCTGCCTGTTCTATAATTAGGTCAGTTCCTAATATCTGTGTCATTGCAAGGGATACCCCCCTCTTATTAAGAGCTGTTGCTTTCACTTTTGCAACCTTTCTTCCACTTCTGTCTCTACCTTTATTTGCAGCCTTAATTATACTAAGTCCAAGTGTTGTCTTTCCTACTTTCGATGAACCCGTCACAATAACATTATTTGTCTTAGAAGTTCCATCCATATCAAACTTGTTTATAAGATTGTCAAGTGTCTTTGAAATTACTTCTTCCATAGTACCTACACCAACAAAATCATTAAACAATTTTCTATAGTTTTCAGGAATTTCACCTTTAACCGATTTGTATGTGATATCTGTTTCAGTAACAACAGACTCCTGACTTTCTTCGGAAGCCTCTACCGTTTCTTCTTTAGTAGTCTCTTCTGATTTAGTCTGCTCTGATTCACTCTCCTGGTCATCTTCTTTAACTTCGTCTGAATTTTCTTCTTCTACTTCATCAATTTCATTTTCAATTGTGTCCGTAATATCTTCTGTTGCTTCTTCTATTTTTTCTTCCTGCTCCATACCAGATTCATTAAACTGTGTAAACACATCATCTAATGTCATCTGTCCCTCAATCTGGTCTTCTTTTTCTTCAACAGCCTCTTCCGTACTAGTCTGTACTTTTCCAATTTCATTTAGAATGCGATTAATCTCATCCCTATCAATTCTTTTTGTTGGATCATTTGAAGATATAGATTCAGAAATTTCTTCTGTTACAGCTTCTTCCTCTTCTAGAACTTTCTCTTCCGTAACTTCCTCTTCTGTCACTTCCTCTTCCGGAACTTTCTCTTCCGTAACTTCTTCTTCTGTCACTTCCTCTTCTAGAACTTTCTCTTCCGTCACTTCCTCTTCTAGAACTTTCTCTTCTGCAACTTCCTCTTCTGTTAATTCTTCTATAGTTTTCTCTTCAGTAACATCATCTGTATCAGCCGAAAAGCCCATTAATTTTTGCATACTCTTAGCAAGCGCTTCCTGAATATTAGCTGTGTTATATAATTCATTACTACTACTTAAATTAATCTTTATTTCATCAATATCAATTTCTGCAGTCTTAGTAAGTTCATCGCCAATTCTTCCCTTACCTTCTTTTTTCTTGTCAAATTCATATATCTCTATAGTAGAATCTTCATCCACATCATAAATTCCATCTTCGATATCCATCTGACGACGAATCTCTTCAACGGTCATTCCTGCGTATTTATCACTGCCTCTTCCTCGAGGTGTTCTATATTCACTTGCAGACTGTGGCTTATTAAATGAATTAGCTTTAAGTCTTGCCTCTTCTACAAGCTTCTTTGCTAAATCTGCTGCTTTCTGAGCTTCGATAGCAGCTTGTTCCGCAGCTTTAAGAGCCTCCATTGCTCTTTTTTCTTCCTCAGACTCTTCATATCCAAAAGATTCAACTGTATTATCATCAAAATAATTATTGTTTTCATAAGAATTATCTGTAATATCTTCTTCAACAACTTTTTCAGAATATGGATTTTCTTCAAACTGTTCTCTTACACGTCTTCTGGCTTCTTCCTTAGCTGTCTTTTCAGCTTCCTTTTCGGCTTTTTCAATATCCTTATTTGTAACAATAGCCTCAGCTAACGACTTCATAGATGAATATTCTTCTTTGTCTGATAAATCGTTTTCTTTATCTGCAAATAATTCAACCTGTTTTTCCCTAGGTTTATAGCTTATATTCATATCAGACGCATATATTCTGTTATATTCTTCAAGAATACCTGAGATAAGTTTTTTTAGTTCTTTAGCCTTCTCTACATATTTTCCTTCATTGAACCATAGTTCAAGCTCATTACACATAGCAATACATTTGTCATCCTGACCTGCTTCATGATATAACTTAGCAAGCTCATACTGCCATCTTTCATCCATTTCAATATTTACATATTCTTCAAGAATCTTTATAAGAACTTCTGCTCTTTCGCCCTTAGCCTTTGCTATACGATATTTTAACAGATATTTTGACACATCAGTTGGAGACATCTCTACAAAATCCTGATAAAATTCTTCTGCCTCTTCAAAATTCTTAGTTCTAAGCGCAAGAATTGTAAGTTTATAAGCAAGCTGTCTGCCAAGAGGCGAACGTTCATAAGCAATAAGTAAAATCTCTTTCGCCTTATCATATTGTTTGGTATTCTCATAGATATCTGCAACTCTGTTAATCATTACATTATCTTTTACTCTATACCAATCAATCTCATCAGCTACTTTTGCAGCTTCTGCAAATTCTTTACGACTATAAAGCTTTTTAATCTGATCTGATTTTATATTATATTCGTATCTGTCCACTTTTAACCAAATCCTCCAATCCTATGTATTTTTCTATATTCAAATCTTCACATATATCTTTTGTTCGTTTTTCCCACCTTTTAGTCTATCACACAGATACCCACTTGTCAAAACAATGCTGTCTGTTCAAAAGATAAAGTTGTATAATCCAATTCTTCATTATTAACATTACTAAAATAGTCAACAACAACTGTCTGTTGTCTGCCATCACACATCTTTTGTCCAAGTACATAATTAACATCAAATCTACCTGTTATAGCCGGTGTTGCTCCCCTTGCCGGAACAATAAGTTGTACATTATTTACCTTCAGAAGTTTAAAAATAGGTTCCCATATGTATACATCTTTTGCAGCTCCAAATGGATTATCAATAAAAATAACCTTTCTTAGATTTGTAGCATCTGTATTCTTAGAATTAATACTTGAAATGTAATTAATTATGGAAATCAAAAACTGTATATAGATACCTTGTGACTGTCCCGTACTTCCAACAGCTTCTTCATACGGAAGATATCTTGACTGCGAAGCAATTCTCTCTCTCTTATAAAGATTTAATTTAATAGCATTCATATCCGTAACAATTACAGAAAACATCTTTTTCCAACATAAATTATTTCTGATGAATTTAAGTTTTTCTGAAGGTGTTTCATACGAATCAACTCCGGTTGCAATTCTGTCAATGTAATCTGACATTCTATCCTTAAATAATTCTTCATTGATGTATGGAATTTTTAAATTAATAACAGAAATATTCTCATCATCAATTGTTATTCTTGATAATCTTGAAAGCCTGTCTAACTCGGTTTTTATATTTATACAACTTTGAATACACTGATTTTCAAAATTATCTTTAATTATCTGAATATCCTGAAGACCTTTTAATACTCTTTGTTTTTCAAGCTCAATATATGAATTTGTCTCCTTAAGTCCCTCTGATAATTCCAACGCCTCTGATAATGATTTTGGCATCACTACATTCATTCTCATTTCAGAAGCAAGCTCTGTAGCTCCAAGTTTTTTCAAAGTATCTATAAGTAGTGATAATTCCCTTTCAAATTCTTCACTTCTCTTAAATTTATCATTAATAAACTTATCAAGCTCTTTCGCAGACTTATGATATTCTTCATCTAATTCCTTCACATCAGTTACAATATATTCACCTGCATTTACATTAACCTTTAACTGAAGTTTCTCCATAAGTCTTATACAGTCTTTCTTTAAAACAGATAATAAAACTTCGTTTTCTTCAAGTTTCTTAACCTCTACATTAAATGCATTAAGCCTTGATTCAATTTCGTTAAGCAATCTTTCGTTCTCATTTAGGAAGGTATTAATTTCCTCACTCTTAACCAAATCTTCCTCAAATGTTCCATAATTTTTCTCAATTATCATAATGGAATGATTAATACTTCCTTCAATCTTATCACATTTAGAACGGCTTTCATCCAGTGAGGCTCTTGCAGACTTTCTATCCTTTTTAAGTTCTTCTATCTCATTTCTTAGAGCCTGTAAATCCTTATTAGATACATTTTCCAAATCTCTATTTTTATACATATTGTCAAACATATCTTTACTAAGTCCCATATATTCTATATGCTGTAAGCTTCTATCCATAGAAATCTGATAATTGTTAAGGAGCTTTTCTTTGTCAGATACTGACGAGTTATCTTTTAACAAACCTTCAAACAATCCTTCAATTACTGTGTCTATATCATTTGAAGCAAATACTTTTTCCAAAATAACTTCATAAGACTGATTAGTGTAATTTGCTAAAATTGTTTCTGATATGCTTTCATCATAATATGCAAGATACTTTTCTTTCCAAAGCTTTTCTATCTGATTTAACTCATCTTGCTTTAATTTAATTCTTGACTCTCTGTTAGACACAACATTTTTAATTGCATCTAATCTCTTAGAACTATCCGAATATGATTTTCTCATATTCATAAGCTCGTCATTGCATCTCTTCTCTTTAACCTCAATTTCTTTATACTCATTAAGCTTCGATATAAGCTCTTTAATTATTGCTATTTCATTAGTTAACTCACTAATCTTTTTAAGATTCTCTTCTTCTTCCTTTAAAAGCTTTGCTTTTTCAACACCATTTTCATATATTTTGTTCTGAATAGTTTCTGATTTTTCTGAAAGCTCTTTAATCTTTTCTTCCAAATCTTCAATGGTCTTTTTCGGATTAATCTGTGCCTCATCTAACATATTTTCTGACACAAGCTTTGCAAAAAGGTAATCTTCTCTTATGACCTCTTCATTCTCAAGTCTTCTTTCGTATGATTTTTCCAATTCTTTATGTTTTTCCTGTAATTTTAATAAATCATTTTTAATTCTCTCATCTTTAAAATCATCAGGATTGCCAATCATACATATTAACTTTTCATTATCAACAATACTTTCATTTACAATTGCTTCTTCAAAGTTTTCCACCTCTTCGGCTGAAATTATCGGAATTAATCCACAATTTTTAGTAATGTTCAACATCTCCCAGTCAGTAGCTATCTGACCTGCTTTCTCGTACACAATTATCGAATATGGAAGTATTGGATTATTTCTAATCGCAGTAATTCGTGAAACTTCTTCAAGCTTAGATATATATTCCTCACCTGAAATCGCATTTTTAGTATGATATCTGATTATATATTCTAATACCTCGTTCACGTTTTTACTATTTACAGCTCGCTTATTTTCCATAAGACATTCAATACGTTCTTTTAAAACTGTTATTTCCTGCTTTTCTTTATCCAAACGAACTATCATATTTTTGTAAGCCTTTTCTATTTTTTCACAAAGCTTACTATCATCACTTTCCTGATAAACTTCTTTTAATTTATTGAGCTTGTCAGAAGAATTTAAAAGTTTTTTGCTCTTAGACTCAAGCTCAAACTTATTCTTTGTTAATTCTGAAAGCTCTATCGCACATTTTTGTGCCTCTACTTTTAAATCAATTTCCAATTCTGAAATATTTTCTATCATTTCAGTTAGTTCTGTTTTTTTATCTTCACACTTATTTAATTCATTTTCCTTTAGCTTAAGCTCACTATGTGCTTGTGATGGTAAGAGAATGGACACTTCATTTTTAAGTGAATTTATCTCTTTATTAAGACTTTCTATTTTTTCAGTTAAACTCTTTTGTTCATGTGCAAATATTGCAATATTATTATCTAAATCTCTTACTTCTTTCGAATTATTTTCAATAGTTTCCTTTTCTTTAGTTAAACTTTCTATCTCTTTTTCCAAATCCTTACTAAGCTCGTCTTTTCTTGCTTCATCCGCAAGTTTTTTAATAACTACAGCTTCCTTTAATTTAGAAATAAGCTCTGAATTATCTTTTAAAATATTATCCATTACAATTAAAAGCTTATCATATTCCTTCTTCGCTTCAATATATTCAAGATAATAATTTCCACCTTCAAATATGTTAAGTTTTTCATATAATGCATCCAATTCTACCGATAATTCTTCAAACTTTTTATCAAAAAATTCTTTTTCCTGTAAAGCTGACTTTAATTTATTTTTTTCGAGTATAACCTTGGCTGTTTCAACCTTTTTTGAAAGGCTTTGTTTTTCTAAAAATGTATTTTCTTTTTGTTCTATAATCTTCTCTTTTTCTAACTCATAGTTATTCAAAGATTTTAAAATTGTATTATAAATTTTTCTAATCTTTTCAAATGTATCTTCCATCCCGATATACATCTGTTTTAAATTAGAAATTCTTTCCGAAAAACCATCTATAACTAAAATCTGTCTGTCGAAATTATTAATTTCTTCCTTTTTCTTAGAAAGCTCAATCAACTTATCCTTAATATTAAGTAATGTTTGAGCCAATTTATCATCACTATCTTCATCAAGATAATTATTTCTAAACGACTTCTCAATAATTTCTTCAATAAGTAAATCTTCAACAACTTTTCTTGTAGTTTTATAATTTGTTTCAAAATATGTTCTTACATGTCCTTCTGTCTTATTAATTCCTCTGATTATCTCCCATTCACTTTCATATAAACCATACTTACTGATAAATCTTTGATAATCTCCTTTTCTTTCAAATATCTTCACTTCCAGACTTAAATCTTTTTTCTCTAATTCCTTCAAGTAATTCTTAAGTCCTGTATATGTTATTCTTTCGCCATTCTGACTGAGCGGAAGATTTTTTATATCATTATCATTAAACTTACGATAAAAAATAACGTAATTAAAATATTCTATTGAAGATGAATTTTTAACAATTTCTCCTGCCTCATTCACTTCGCCTGCATCTTTTGCTTTTCTTGCACAAAAGCCCGTAAGCATATATTTATAATTATCTTTAATATGAGCATCACTCAAAGTCCATTCAATTAAAGAATGGATTGTTGTACTTCCTTCACCTGTTCTGAATAATTTTTCAACAGGCTGTTTATCGTCTAGTGTACAGTTTGGTATAAGATTTTGAAGTAAAAGAAGCATAAGCACACTTTTACCGCCACCATTAGCCAAATCATATATAGTATTTTTACATGAAAATCTCATCAGAAAATCATCATAAAACTGTGTACCAAAATTATATTTAACATTATTCACTCTGATTCTGTTAATATGTGGCATCTTTAGAATCTCCTTTCATAATCTCATACAAACGACCTTTATATTCTTCGAAATAACATTTTGCAAGGGCCTTCATTCTCTTTTTCGGATAATATCTTCCTTCACTCTCTATAACAAGTTCCTGCTTAATTAAGAAATTAAGTGTCATTTTCACAAAACCGTATTTTGAACCTCGTGCAGCTTTTGCATTAGCTTCTTCGTTTATCATTACCGGCAAATCTTCCCAGGCAAGTGCAATCATCTTAAAGCTGTTTTCTTCAACTTCATTAAGTGTATATACTGATAAATCCTTAATCATCTCACTAAGGGTTCCATCAACCGAATTTATTAAATCCTCAATCTTTATATACTCATTAAAAGTATAACTTCCTGTGTCATTGTAAAACCATGTAATTAAATTATATATAATAAAATAGCAGAGGAATAATTCTCTATTTAACTTAACACCGATTTCTTTTTTCAGCTCATCATTCGAATATCCAAACACCCTGTTATTCTCTCCTGCAGACGCAAAAATAGAGTACTCATATTCATACAGAGAAAGATTCAACTTCTTACATATCGAATTAGTTATATCAAACACCTCACCATTTGATGTATATTCATCATATAAATCGCTACTACTCTTTGAATCTCTGCTAATTTCCTCTCCATTAATCAAAGCTGAAATTATATCTAAAGCCTTTGATAAATTTCTATCTTCCATACTTATCTCCTACACTAAAAATTTTATATCTGCTATTTCATTTTCATTTATCTTAATGGTATCCTTTGTAAATTCCATTTCAAATGTAATATACTTATATTTCTTAAACGTCTCAGGACTTTCTCTAAAACTTTTGCATATTACATCTTCTAAAAATGTATCCGGTTTCTCAAGTGTTTTGTCTATCTCATAAGATTTTTTCTGACACAAATGTACTAAAAATGAATAATAATCAGCATTATTAGTTACACCCTTACCACATTTTTTTTCAAAATCATCATTAAGTTTAGTAAGTGTAAAACTTTCTCCTAATAATATTCTGTCAAACAATACCTTTAAAAGTTTACTATAATTTTTAATAATTCTTTCCTCTTCAAGCTCATCCGGATACTTATAATCCTCCTGATATTCGTGCTCCTTAACCTTCTCTGCGTTTTCTTTATCCTCCACCTTATATGTAAGCATATTATCAAGCAGGTTTAGTGAAAATGTTTTTTTAACACCCAGCTTTAACAGTGGCTTTACAAATAATTCAAGATTAGTCGTATCATCACTCTCAATAAGCTCTGATAACATTTTTCTAAAATCAAATGTAGAACGAAGACTGTTTAACTTCGCATTTACAATTAATTCATCCGTTTTACTCTGAAGTGCCATACAGGCTTCAAGCAATTCGCTATGCTTATTCATCGCACGATTTAATTCTTTCTCAAGCTTAAATATATCTTCCATAGCACTATAATAGCCTGCATCACTTTTACAGTTTCTAAGTGCCTTGTCTACTAACTCTTTATTTTTCTCAAATAACTTTTGCTCATCTTCAAACCATTTTACTGTATTTTCCATAAAATCTTCATACATTTTAATCCCGGCAAATACATCATAACTAAGAACATTCAATATCTCATTTTTTCTTGAAATAAGTCTGCTAACTTCATTATTGATTCTTACAATTACTTCTGTTCCACCTTTGAAATTTCTTGTCGAAATCATTTTAGATAAAAGTACCTGTGCAATTGTAAGATTACTTTCATCCTTAATTTCCTTCGTATCAAGATAGAAGGTTATTGCATCGGAAGAAATATAATATAACACATTATCATCTACAATTTTATTTTCAATAAGTCTGGTTCTTACAGTTTTCTTCTTCTTTGATTCAGGGTCAAAATACTCATATGAAAATGGTTTTCCTTCATTCTTTAATTTATCAAAAATATAGCTTACAAGCTCTTTTTCTTCCTCTTTATCTAATATGAGTTCAAAATCTCTTACTAATACCTCATGTAAAAAATCTGCATACTCATTATAAGATACAGCTTTCTCATGGAAATTATTTTCTTCAATAAAAAAGCGCAATACTGCCATCATAATATAACCCATATCAAGAATATCATATTTTCCTTCCTTGTATGTACTAAAAGAAATCTCTGATAACTTGAAAAATGGGTAATATTTTTTGATGTTCAGCATACGCTCATTATGCCCACAAACTATATCCCTGATTAATGTATATTCTTCAGACATAAGCCCTCTAGCCTTTCTAATTCCTCAGACCTATGCCAGAGGACATTCATGTACCTGTTTGTTATTGCAATCCTGAATACGTCCTTTACTGCAAGTAACCAATTCTCCCTTGCAAAAACAAAAACCGTTTGTTTTTTCTTCTTTTTTATTATCTTTTTTACTTGATTTACTATCTTTTTTATCTTCTGTTTTAGTTTGTTTTACCTTATCTTTTCTTGTTTCTGTATCTAATGGACAAGTATGTATTTGTTTTGTATTACAATCCTGCACTCGTCCCGGTATACAATCCACCAATTCACCTTTTACAAAGCAAAAAGCTCTCTGCTCAGTTTTCTTTCCATTCTTTTCTTCTTTTTTGTTCGAAGTTTTCTTAGGCTTTTCCGGTTCTTTTTCTTCCGCTTTCTTTTCTAACGGACAGGTATGTATTTGTTTTGTATTACAATCCTGCACTCGTCCCGGTATACAATCCACCAATTCACCTTTTACAAAACAGAACGCTTTTTGCGCAGCCTTCTTTTCCTCTTTTTTATTCAAAGCTTTTTTAGG
>JAFQCK010000135.1 GCA_017416465.1 Lachnospiraceae bacterium
CAAATAATTTTTTATCCTTTAATCCTAAAGGAACATCTCCTCTTACAATTCTTTGTGCAAGACCTTCAACAGCCGCTGTCTTACCTACACCCGGTTCACCTATTAACACAGGATTATTCTTAGTTTTTCTTGATAAAATTCTTATAACATTCCTAATCTCTGAATCTCTTCCTATAACAGGGTCAAGTTTTTGTTGTCTCGCTCTTTCAACTAAATCTGTTGCATACTTTGAAAGAGTATCATACGTCGCCTCCGGATTATCAGACATAACTCTCTGACTTCCTCTCACCGTTGCAAGTGCCTGTAAAAATCTTTCTTTATCTATGCCATATTCTCTAAAAATCTCCTTAATATTCTTATTAGGATACTTAATCATAGCAAGAAATAAATGTTCAACCGAGATGTATTCGTCTCCCATAGTTTTAGCTTCATCTTCAGCATTAATAAGCACTTTGTTTAAATCATTACTTATTCTTAAATCTCCACCACTTACCTTAACAAGTTTTTCAAGACAGCCATGAACATTATTAATAAAATGTTCTTTATTAATCTCCATCCTTTCAATCAGCTTAAGAATCAAACTATCTTCAATAGTAATTAAACTATAAAGTAAATGTTCTTCATCAATCTGCTGATTACCAAATTCATACGCAAGTTTCTCACATCTGTTTACTGCTTCCATAGACTTTTGAGTAAATTTGTTAATATTCATCTTAATTTCCCCTTTCTTTTACTTGTTCTACAACATATATAACACCTTTTTATTATAAAGTCAATACTAAAATATTATTGTCCAATTACTTCTTTTGCTTTCTCTATCAACTCATCAACTGTATATATCGGATACTTCCAATTTACATTATCCTGCCCACTCACAATAATTGTATTGTTTTCCTTGTCAACCTCAAGCAAAAACTTAATACTTGCTGCAAGATTGTATTCTCTATCAAAACAATATCCATAAAGATCACCTGCCACATAAATATTTCCCTCTTTGTCTTCTCCAAGATATCTGTTTGCTGAATCCTTTATATTTTCAATTGTACTTATAAGTTTCTTTTCTTTAACATTATATATTTCCATAATATTATTTTCATAAGAAACAAATGCCACAGACCTATCCTTAGAATAAAGTACTGTACGTGCAAGTTTAGAATTAACTGCTCCTAAATCTTTTGCTTTTTCTTGTGGATTATCCTCCTCTTCAGATTCATAATAAGTTAAATCTTCATCATTTTCATATTCCACCTTATCCTCATTTTCTATAAAATAGTATAACACCACTCTGTTATCTTCATCCGAATATACAAGGAAGCCTTGTTTACATGTGAAAAATCCAGCTATTTTATCAATATTACAATCAAAAAAATATTCCATTTGATAACAGTTTTTTTCTTGTATGTCTACACATATGTATGTTCCATCGCTATCAAAAACAAAACATTTTCCATCAACAATCTTTGTATAATTCACTATTCCTGTAGTTATTGTTTGCTCAAATTCTACATTTCCAGTATCACAATTCATCATTATAAGCTTGTCATAGCTTGATGAAATAAGTTTTTTATCATCTAAATATTCTTCAATTCTCATATTATCGGCCATAGTATTTTCTAAATCCTTTTTCCACACAACATTATGCGTTGAAACATCTATTCCAATTATCTCACTACTAATTTCATCATCATTATTTAGACCTAAGCTTGCAAGTATATACAACTTTCCATTTTCATATAAAGCATTTTCAAGAACCAAATGTTCACTATTTACCTTAATTTCAATAGAAGTATCCAACAAATTTACAATCTTTATTTCTGAAGTCGCATAATTTGATTTCAAATAGACAAACCATTCATCTGTTATTACTGCATTGTCACAAACATTTCCTGACTCTGATACTGAATCTTCATATATACAAGAAAAAGATTCTGTCTCATATACCCATACTCTATCAAAACCGTTTATTACTATATAATTTCCTTCATTATCAGTGTTAACCCCTACAACATCAGGATTTTCCATTTCCCAAATAATACCACTTTCTTCAACATCATATAGCACTACTTTTTTTAATTCATTTATATAAACAATTTTATTATCTCCAACAAATTTTACGTCTTCTATTTTATATTCATCTCTTGTAATATATAAAAGTTTACCTGTGTCAATATCCCATACATATACTTTTCCAACAGTATCTAACGCCAAAAGTTTCTCCCTACTCTCATTAACTTTAACTTTAAGTATATTACTGTCTGTTTCAAACTGCCTTAAAGCTCTAATCGTATCTCCTATATCATATACTCCCAAGCTTTCTATCAAAGAATATTCTCCAAGTGAAGTATAAGGAAACTTCATACCATTATATTCAGTAAGACTTTGTACAGCTAATGAAACTGCTTCTTCTCTATCATCCTGTTGAAGATTATCCAAAGACTTCTCTGCAAGATTATGTGCCTGAGTATAAAGTAATTCTTCATTATGCTTTTTAATCTGCTCACTCTGATTTTTAATTACCATAGCAGTAAACACGCTTGCTATACCTATAGTTAAACAAATAGCTGCCGAAATTATTGAAGCTGTAATAATTCTTTTCATACGACGTTCTCTATGTCTTTGACGTAAATCATCATATTCTAAACCAAACATAGGAGCAATGACTCTAAGTAATTCGGTTTTTAGTAATTTACACATCTTCTTTTTATTTTCAGCTCTTATATCTGCTGCCAAAGGTTCTATTTCTTTACGTATTATATTATTTGTATCTTTTTCAACTACTTCTTCATACAACAATTCATCAGGAAACGATTCATGTGGCTCACCTTCAATAAGCACTGTAAGAATTTTATTTCTACCATGAAACTCAATAAACTTTTCTATTTCTTTACGACACCATACGGACTCTTTAGTTCTTGGAGAACATATCACAATAAGATATTCAGAATCCTTAAGAGCTTGAATAATAGGATCTTCTAAATTATTAGTTATAGTTAATTCCTCTTTATCCCTAAATACTCTGTTTATTCTTGTTTTACTTGTTTTATTATCTTTTAAAACACTCTTTTGAAGCTTAAACTCTTCAAGATATTTATGTATCTTCTCTGCTACAAACTTATCCAAATCAGTGTGTCTATAGCTTATAAATGCATCATATTTATATTCTTTTTTCATATTTAATCATAAGAGCTCTGTACTCTTTCCTCCGAAACAAATATTACAACAAAACCCACAAGATAACACTCGTGGGTTTTGCTTTACATATATATATTATTCATTATACAACAATATTAGTGATGGAACAAACGAAGTCCTGTAAAGCACATAGCCATATTATACTTATTACATGTATCAATAACATGGTCATCTCGTATAGAACCGCCCGGCTGAGCAACATATTTAACACCACTCTTATGTGCTCTTTCAATATTATCACCAAATGGGAAGAATGCATCCGAACCAAGTGCTACATCCTGCATCTGGTCTAACCATGCTCTCTTTTCTTCTCTTGTAAATACTTCAGGTTTTACTTTGAAAATCTTTTCCCATTCTCCATCAGTTAAAACATCCATATAATCTTCGCCAATATATAAGTCAATAGAGTTATCTCTGTCTGCACGTTTGATTCCATCTACAAACTGAAGTCCAAGAACCTGTGGAGCTTGTCTTAAGAACCAGTTATCAGCCTTAGAACCAGCTAATCTTGTACAGTGAATTCTTGACTGCTGTCCTGCTCCAATACCGATTGCCTGTCCATTTTTAGCATAACATACTGAATTTGACTGTGTATATTTTAATGTGATTAAAGAAATAATTAAGTCAATCTTAGCTGATTCCGGAATTTCTTTATTTTCTGTAACAAGGTTTCCAAGGAAATCATCATCAATAACTAATTCATTTCTTCCCTGCTCAAATGTAATACCAAATACTTCCTTACGCTCAATAGGATTCGGCTTATATTCAGGGTCAATCTGAATTACATTGTAATTACCTTTCTTTTTAGCCTTTAAAATCTCGAGTGCTTCAGGCTCATATCCCGGTGCAATTACACCATCTGAAACTTCACGATTGATTAACTTAGCTGTTGCCACGTCACATACATCTGATAATGAGATAAAATCTCCGAATGATGACATTCTGTCTGCACCTCTTGCTTTAGCATAAGCATTTGCAAGTGGAGTAAATTCCATATCCATATCATCAACCCAATAAATTTTCTTCTCAACATCTGAAAGTGGAAGACCTACTGCTGCTCCAGCCGGAGAAACATGCTTAAAAGATGTTGCAGCCGGAAGACCTGTTGCTTTCTTTAACTCACTAACTAACTGCCAACCATTGAATGCATCAAGGAAATTGATGTATCCAGGTTTACCATTTAAAACTTCAATTGGAAGTTCTCCTTCATTCATAAAAATCTTTGAAGGCTTCTGATTTGGATTACAGCCATATTTTAATTCTAATTCTTTCATTATCTTAAAATCCTTTCCTTTTTTCCATTATTATTAAATATTAATTATATTCATACATAGGGTATCAGTAACCGTTGGTACTTAGCGAGGTATTTTCGAGCTTAGTACCACTACGGTGAATGCTAAGCGAAAGCGACCCTACGTTGGATATAATTAATATTTATTTGTTTTTGTTAAAGATTAAAGTCTCATATTTTCCTGTTTCAATATCAATATATCTTACGAATAAAGATACTTTATTGTCCTCGTTTAAAGATGTCCATAAATCATTTGCAAATTCATTCATATCATCTTTAATTCCAACAAGCTTTGGCTCTCCTTCAAAACTTGGTAACGGATTACCATCACATTTATATGTATGGATAAAATGACCTTCGCCATTTACAGGATTATCATATGTAAATGTATATCTGTTACACTGCGAAGGATTTCCATTATTACTCTTTAAAATAGACATTGCATAATCATATTTACCTTTAGTAACATTCATAATTCCTGAAATTCTTGGTGTATAATTTGGTTCATCCGGCTCAAATTCTCTTGTTCTTAAAGCCTGTTCAAAAGTATACTGTTTGTTCATTAAATCATAGATTGTATCTGTCTGATCACCGTTTGTTACGATTGTGTTATTTCCAAGTACTCTTACAGGTGCGTAAATAATAAGACTTGGATCGCTTAATTTAGAAGGATCAAATGCTTCTGTTCTAATTCCTTCTCCTTCAGTTACGAATACTCTGTTTCTACTGTTTTCACTTCTACCCATAATGAAATATGCTGTTACAGCTTTTGTTCCATCAGGTGTTTTTCCGATAATTATACCTCTTCCCGGGTATGCATTTTCTTTAAGTTCTTTTTCGATTGAAATCATTTCCATTAAGCGTTTCCTCCGTTTTTATAAAATATTTGTAACTGTTCATAACCAATCAGATTTGAACGGTTACATTTTTTGAACCGGTTGTTTATAAAACAAAAAAGCCCGGCACAATATAATAATTGCCCAGACGGTCGACTAAAAACAAGCATACTTCCTGTAGTTAATTCTACTAAACCTTCTATATTTAATTGTTTCTATACATATATAAGTTTTGTTTAAGGTCTATTTCCGTCAGTCGTATGCCTACTTTCCTATCGTACACGATTGACGGAAATATTTCAAGATGTAATTTAAGTAAATATTTATATCATATTTTCAAATATCTCAAAATCACCTAAACAAATACTACCTGCCCTTTACCTCTATTCTTAGCCTCATATAATGCCTCATCAGCTTTAGCATAAAGTTCATTTAATGTTTTTGCATTATCAGGATAAATTGCAGCACCAATACTTGCTGATAAATTAACAGATGGATAATTTGAAGATACTATACTAATAACATCCAATAATTCGCTTACCTTCTTTTCTATAACTTCTTTACCTGAAACATTCTTCATAAGTGCAAAAAATTCATCTCCACCAATTCTACCAACTATATCACTTTCACGAAAATTATTTTTTAATTGACAAGCAAATTCTATCAAAAATTCATCTCCTATCTGATGTCCCAATGTATCATTTAATGATTTAAAATTATCTACATCTATCATAAATAATACATGCATACCATCTGCTTCCTCTTTTAAAATCTTCTCAATAGATTTCATAGTAGTTTCTCTATTATACAACTTTGTCATTTTATCCATCTTAGCATCTTCTATAAGTTTTTCTTCCAAGCTCTTTTCATCACTAATATCCTTAGCTGTAAGCATTGCACATAAATGTCCGCTATCAACATCAGTAAGAAATCTTACCTCATTGTACACCCAACGAATACTATTTTCTGATAAACGTCTTTGATATTCAAAGAACAATTCCCTTCTTCCACTCTCATATATATTCTTAAGAATATCTTTTTCAAAATTACGATAAAATTCTGCCGCTTTACTTTCACTATCAACTATAGACTCTATTGCGGCCTGACAAAGACTTTCCACTGTATAACAAGTCTGCAATGTATTAGACTCAATTAATTGTTTACGCTGACTAATTATTCTCCAATCATCTATATCAATATATGAAACTGCATATGTATCTTTTGGAAGCTCAAATAAATATTTCAATTCCTGTTGATAATTTTGACGTGCAATATAATCTCTTGTTATATCTCTTGTAATTCCAAGAATCCCTATCTTATTTCCATCATCATCTATGAGAATATATTTTGATGTTGAACCATAGCGATGCTGACCATCTTCATCAGCCAATGGCTCAATATAATTTATCAGATTATTATTAGCATTCAACAATTTTCTATCATCTTTTATATATCTTTCAGCTAAATTAATATCCTCAAAAATCTGCATATCATTATGATTAATAATATCATCAGCTTTTTCTTTTCCAACCATTTTAACAAATGATTCAGATGCTGCAATATACACTAGGTTAATGTCTTTTACAAACATCATATCCAATGTATTGTCAATAATAGTTTTAAAAGCAATATTAATAATATTTTCTTTTTTAAAACTAGTTGGTATTTTCGAATCAATCTGCTCCAATTGTTTTCTCCTCCTGTAATCTATGTACTGTAATCTATGTACTTTAATCATCAGTAAATATTTAATTTAAAATGTTTCATTTCAATATATAACTTTTTATTAATTATAATACAATCCAATATAAAAGTCCACACTGTTTGTAAACACATTACCTTTACCAATAGTAAATATAAATTATTGTATAATACCTATAAGGAGTAGAATGCTATGGTTTTGATTGGTAAAAGAATTAAAGAACTTAGAATTAAATATGGTCTTACACAAACAGAGCTTGCTACACAAATCGGAGTAAGTACTGCTACTATTACAGCTTATGAATGTGATTCCCGGCAGCCTTCTTATGATGTATTGATTAAGTTAGCTGCTGTATTCAAAGTTACTCTTGATAATTTAGTATTAAATCGTTCTCAAAGTGTAATTGATGTTACAGATTTAACACCGGAACAGATAACTCGTGTACAGGTATTGGTTGATTATTTACGTATTAGCGACATTATAGAGATTTTGTTTTCCAAAGACACTATAGAACCATATGATATTGATAATTTTATAAAAAAGTATCCTGATGTTTATCAAAATATTGAAGCTATTGTAAAAAGTGTTATGGAAAGACAAAAAAACAAAGAACCTAATTGACAACTTCAAAATTCAAGCTATAATATTTAATAGTACATTCGGGGCGTAGCACAGCTTGGTAGTGCGCTGCGTTCGGGACGCAGAGGTCGCAGGTTCGAATCCTGTCGCCCCGATTATTAATTTGCCGGAATTAATTCCGGCTATTTTTGTATATGAAACTCTAACCTAATAACTAAGAAAGGCTAAAATAATGATTGCAGAAAAAATTACAGATATCAAAAAATTTATGTCCGAATTTCTTATTAAAAGCGCATTTGATGAATTTTTAGTAAATGAAATTACAATAACCACATTCAATACCTTTAATATTACCGGCTACATAAAAAAAGACTACTATTCAAAAGAAGAATACGAAGAACTGGGTTCTCCTACCCTATCAGAATGGCGAACATTAAAGCCACTTTGCTACGAGATAATTAAAGGTAAGAAAACACCTCATTCATTTAAAATCATCTTATCTTTGTCACTGACACAGATTGAGCAATTTATTAAAACCAATAACATTGATTTTCCTATTGATAATGTTGATGGACTATTCCTTAATATAAAATATGAAAACAATGAATTAACATTAATAACAGGAACTTCTTTAAAGATTTTTACAATGGATAAATCATTAGAAAAAGAATTTGATAAATATATTTCTAATTTTATTAGCACTCTAACTTAATGAGTGCTAATTTTTTCTTGACATTTCATTATAAGGGTATTAAAATTGACTTTATGATTAATAATTTAATGTTTTTTGGAGGTAATACAAATGGCAAACACACATGGAAACTTATCAATTAACAGTGATAATATTTTTCCTATTATAAAGAAATGGTTATATTCAGACCATGATATTTTCTTTAGAGAATTAATCTCTAATGGTTGTGACGCAATCACAAAACTAAAAAAGCTTGATATGATGGGTGAATACTCTATCCCCGATGATAACGAATTTAAGATTAAGGTTATCGCTAATTCAAATGATAAAACTCTCACTTTCGTAGATAATGGTCTTGGTATGACTGCTGAAGAGGTTGAAGAATACATTAATCAGATTGCTTTCTCAGGTGCCGAAGCTTTCCTTGAAAAGTACAAAGATAAAACTAATGAAGACCAGATTATCGGTCATTTTGGTCTTGGATTTTATTCAGCATTTATGGTAGCTGACAGAGTTACTATTGATACACTTTCATACAAAGATGGTGCAACTGCTGTTCATTGGGAATGTGATGGTGGTGTTGAATATGATATGTCTGACAGTGATAAAACAGAGCGTGGTACAACTATCACTTTATACCTTAACGAAGACAGTCTCGAATTTGCTAACGAATATCGTGCAAGAGAAGTAATTACTAAATACTGTTCATTTATGCCTATTGAGATTTATCTTGAAAATCCAAATGCAGAACCTCAGTATGATACAATTGATGAAGCAGATGTTACAGAAAAAGATACTGTTGTAGAAACAATTGTTGAAGAAGCTAAAACTGAAGAAATTGAAAATGAAGACGGAACAAAAGAGATTAAAGAAATCTCTCCTGCTAAGAATAAAGCTAAGATTCTTCGTCGTCCTACTCCTCTTAACGATGTTAGTCCTCTTTGGTCAAAGCATCCAAATGAATGTTCAGAAGATGAGTACAAGGATTTCTATACAAAAGTATTTAACGATTACAAAGAACCATTATTCTGGATTCACCTTAACATGGATTATCCATTTAACTTAAAAGGTATCTTATACTTCCCTAAGCTAAATACTCAGTATGATACAATTGAAGGTACTATTAAACTTTACAACAATCAGGTATTTATCGCTGATAATATTAAAGAAGTAATTCCTGAATTTTTAATGCTTTTAAAAGGTGTTATTGATTGTCCTGACCTTCCACTTAATGTATCAAGAAGTGCACTTCAGAATGACGGATTTGTTAAAAAGATTTCTGATTATATTTCTAAAAAGGTTGCAGATAAGCTTTCAGGAATGTGCAAAACAGATAAAGAAGCATATGAGAAATATTGGGATGATATCAGTCCATTTATTAAATTCGGTTGCTTAAAAGATGAAAAATTCTGTGACAAGATGAATGATTATATTTTATTTAAGAATATTGATGCTAAATATCTCACTCTTCCTGAAGCTCTTGCTGAAAATAAAGAAAAACACAAAGATACTGTATTCTATGTGACAGATGAAATAATGCAGAGTCAGTATATCAATATGTTCAGAGCAGAAGGAATTGATGCAGTTTTACTTACTCATTCAATTGATGAGCCATTTATCACTCACCTTGAGAGAAAGAATGATGGTATTAAATTCTTAAGAATCGACTCGGATTTAAATGATTCTTTTAAAGCTGAAAATGCTGATAATGACAGTGAGGAATTTAAAAAAGTTTCTGATGAATTAACTGAAATCTTCAAGAAAGCTCTTAATAATGATAAATTAGATGTTAAGGTTGAACAGCTTAAAAATGAAGAGATTTCATCTATGGTAACTTTATCTGAAGAAAGCCGCAGAATGCAGGATATGATGAAAATGTATGGTATGGCCGGAATGAATCCTGATATGTTTGGTTCTAATGTTACTTTAGTATTAAATGCTAACAACGCTTTAGTTAAGTATATATTGGATAACAAAGATGGTGAAAACACTAACATCTTCTGCGAACAGCTTTACGACCTTGCTTTAATAAGTCATAAGCAGTTATCACCTGAAGAAATGACAAAATTCATCGAACGTAGTAATAAAATTATGATGTTATTAACAAAATAATAAACTTATGATATAATCATACGGAAAAGGGCTGAGAATTGTAACAGTTCAGTTGCTTGTTACAGCTGAACTGTTACAATAATTATTGTGGAAAGGAAAAATGCATACCTGCCTATTCTTTCAGCCATTACTTTGGGCAACTTCGTATATACGAAACAAAAGATATGCATAGATATTTATCATGAAATTATGGGGCGGACGTTTCACAAAAGAAACTAACCAATTAGTTCATAACTTTAATGCATCTATTTCATTTGACCAGAAGTTCTACAGACAGGATATCAGAGGAAGTATCGCACATGTTACAATGCTTGCTAAACAAGGTATCTTAACTGATGAAGAAAAGGATATTATTATCAACGGATTAAATGGAATATTATCTGATATTGATAATGGCTCTCTGGAGATTTCTTCTACTTCTGAAGATATTCATAGCTTTATTGAACAGACATTGATAGAGCGTGTAGGAGATGCTGGAAAGAAATTACATACAGGAAGAAGCCGTAATGATCAGGTAGCTCTTGACATGAAACTATATACAAGAGATGAAATTACTGAAATTGATAGTTTAGTAAAAGATCTTTTAAATACTATTTTAAGAGTAATGAAAGAAAATACAGAAACATTTATGCCTGGATTTACTCACCTTCAAAAAGCTCAGCCTACTACTGTTGCACATCATTTTGGAGCATATTTTGAAATGTTTAAACGTGACAGACAGCGTTTATCTGATATTTATGACAGAATGAACTATTGTCCACTTGGTTCAGGTGCACTTGCCGGTACTACTTATCCACTTGACAGAGAACTTACAGCAAGTCTTCTTGATTTTACAGGCCCTACACTTAACAGTATGGATTCAGTTTCTGACAGAGATTACCTTATCGAATTATTAAGTGCATTATCAACAATAATGATGCATTTAAGCAGATTTAGCGAAGAAATTATTATCTGGAATTCTAACGAATACAGATTCATTGAATTAGATGATTCATATAGTACAGGGAGCAGTATTATGCCTCAGAAGAAAAATCCTGACATTGCTGAGCTTGTTCGTGGTAAGACAGGTCGTGTATATGGTGCTTTAACTTCCCTTCTTACTACAATGAAAGGTATTCCTCTTGCTTATAACAAAGATATGCAGGAAGATAAAGAACTTACTTTTGATGCAATCGATACTGTAAAAGGATGCTTAAGCTTATTTACAGGTATGATTGATACAATGAAATTTAATAATGAAGTTATGCAATCAAGTGCCAAGAACGGATTTACTAATGCTACTGATGCAGCAGATTATCTAGTTAATCATGGAGTTCCATTCAGAGATGCTCATGGTATCGTTGGACAGCTAGTACTTTTCTGTATTGATAAAAATATTTCTTTAGATGATATGACTTTGGAAGAATATAAGGCAATCAGCCCTGTATTTGAAGAAGATATCTACGAAGCAATCAGCTTAAAGACTTGCGTTGAAAAACGTGTTACAATCGGAGCTCCGGGTAAAGAAGCTATGGATAAGGTAATTGCTATAAATGAAGAATATTTAGCGAATAATTAATATTTTTTCATAAAATCTACATATATAATTTTTTCTATACCAACTAATTTATAATTTAAAATTAGTTGGTATAGTTTTTTAATGAATTTTTCACTATAAATTCGACACAATATTAAAACTATATTTCATTCACTTCTATACCACACTTTTTAAACACTTCCATCTCATTCAGATTCTCCTGTGGCATAACTTCTAACCTTTCATATATAATTCTCCTTGAATCATTAAATTTTATTATTAACAAAGGCTATGACATCCTTAAATATCATAGCCTTTAATTTCAAATCACTATTTTACTTTTCAGTATGCACAACAATCTGATTGAATGGAATTTCAATTCCTGCTGCATCTAATCTTCCTTTAATTAATTCTGTTAATTCGAATTTAACAGTCCAATAATTTTCTGTTTTAGCCCACACTCTAAGTCCTATTGTCACCTGACTTGCATCAAGACTTGACACAAATGTAAATATCTCTTCATTCTGAAGTACCATCTCATGTGTCTTAGCACAATCTTCGATAATTCTTTTTGCTTCCGAAACATTTGCATCATAGCTCACTCCGATTGCAAAATCTACTCTTCGTTTATCAAATGCAGTAACATTTGTTAAACTGGCATTAGATAATGAACCATTAGGAATCACATTCATTCTGTTATCTCCTGTAACTAATGTTGTATAAAATAAATCAATCTTTGTTACAGTTCCTTCCATTCCTCCTGCAGTTGTAACAATATAATCTCCAACCTTAAAAGGCTTTAACATTAATATCAAAACACCACCGGCAAAATTAGATAAACTTCCTTGAAGTGCAAGACCTATAGCCAAACTTGCTGATGTCAAAACCGCCAAAAATGATGTTGTCTTAACTCCAACAGTTTCCAACACTATTATCAACAATACTGCATATGCAAGAGCTCTTATTAACGATACCAAAAACTTACTAACACTAACTTCAAGTTTTGTCTTTTCAAAAAATTTTTTACAAATCTTAATTACAAAATTTATAATAAATTTTCCTATAAATAAAATTAAAAGTGCTAATAAAATTTTTAATCCAAAATTAATTATTGATGGTAAATATCCCTTTAGTTTATCAAGAATCACATCAAAATTCATTTAATTTTTCCCTTTCTATTATTGTTTAATTAATAGATTTTTATTTTTTATCTTCTGTATTCTCAGACTCAACCTTTTTAGTAGCTATCTTCTTTGGCTCTGTCTTTTTTGTAGCTATCTTTTTTGGTTCTGCTTTTTTTGTTTCTATCTTTTTAGCCTCTTCCTTTTTTGTAGCTATTTTCTTTGGTTCTGCCTTCTTTGTTTCTATCTTTTTAGCTTCTTCCTTTTTTGTAGCTATTTTTTTTGGTTCCACTTTCTTTGTTTCTATCTTTTTAGCTTCTTCTTTTTTTGTAGCTATTTTTTTAGGCTCTTCTTTTTTTGCTTCTTCTTTAGTTTCAGATTTTTTTTCAACTACTTTTTTAGTTTCTTCTTTCTTTACTTCTGTTTTAGTCTTTTTTGCATTATCCTTAGCTGTTTTATTATCAACTAATTTCTTATCTGCCTTAGAATACTTGAATACTGAAACACTAAGTGCAGGAACATTTACTCTGATAGATTCTTCTCTGCCATCACACTCATCTGTCTTTGACTGTTTTAATCGTGAATTTACAAAACCTTTTCCACCAAATGCTACTGCATCAGAACTAAACACCTCTTTATATTTACCTCTCTTTGGTACACCAATCTTGTAATCAGTTCTGTCAACATTTTCAAAATTACATACCACAAGTAACATTTCTTCTTCATCTGCACCTTTTCTTACAAATGTTAAAATACATTCATTTGCAGAAATGTTGTTTATCCATTCAAATCCATCCACATCATTATCAAGCTCGTAAAGTGCTATTTCCTGTCTGTATAATTTATTGAGAGCTTTAACCATGGAATTAATATTATTATGTTTATCAACGTCTAATAAATCAAAATCTAATTTAGAATCACTTGTCCACTCAGAATAAACTCCCATATCCTGACCTGCAAAAAGCATCTTCTTGCCAGGATGAACAAAGCTATATGCTAATCCCAGACGCAAATTGCTAAATTTAACATCTTCTGTATCCCCACTCATTCTGCTAATTAATGCTGACTTACCATTAATAAAATCAGATGCCGGGAAGCCTAAAACAAAATTATCACTATACTGATAAATCATACTTAATGACAAATCATTATATCCTGCACCTCTTAAATATGCCGGAGTAGCCAAATAATCAATTAAATCTTTTCTCCATTCATGATTACATTTCAAATCAAACCCAAGACATTCTTCACTGACTTCACCTGTTATATTTGGATAACCTGTCACATCATCTGCTATTGTAATAATTCCTTTTCGCTTTTTATGAAGAATCGAATTAAAATGCTTAATAAATTCAATAGCTTCAAGGTTAGTTGCTCCACCATAAATATTAGATTCCCATTCACCAGGATTTCTATTATAGTCATGATATAACATTTCTGCCAAATTAACTATGCTTAGACCGTCAAAATGATATTTATCTATCCACATAAATGCATTAGCTATAAGGAAACTAGTAACCTCAGGTCTTGCATAATTAAACATATGAGCTCCATTTCTTGGATTAAGAGCTCTTTTTGGATTCTCCGATTCATACACACATGAGCCATCAAAATATCCCATACCTGTTTCATCTGTACCAAATAATACAGGAACCCAATCGAGTATCACTCCCACACCTTTTCCATGAAGATAATCAACAAAATACATTAAATCTTCACAATTTCCAAATCTTTCAGTCGGTGCGTAGAAATAATTAGATATATATCCAAGTGAATCATCATCAATATATTCTGTAATAGGCATTAACTCCACATGACTATATCCCATCTTAACTACATAATCAGCAACCTTTTTAGCAATTGTTTTGTATGTATCATCTTCATTTTCCATAAAATCCGATACAGACATCTGATATACTGAAAATGGAAGCTTATTAACATCCAACTTATCCCTTGATGAAATCCATTTACTATCACTCCATGTAAATCCATCCAAATCTGTAATAATTGTAGCATCACCTGGTTTCGCTTCTAATTTAAATGAATAAGGATCAGCTTTTAGGAGATTCTCTCCGCCTTTTTTCTTAATTTCATATTTATACATAGAGTTTTCAGAAATCTCAGGTACAAATATCTCAAAAATGCCTGTATTTTCAATTTTAGACATCTGATGTATTCTTCCGTCCCAATTATTGAAGTCACCAACTACACTTACTCTAACTGCACCAGGAGCCCAAACACAGAATCTTATTCCATCAACACCTGAAACTACACTCTTATGCGCTCCCATAAATTCATAGGCATTATACGCTATACCGGCATTATATTTTTTAAGTTCTTTATAATCAATGAATGAATAGAATGAATATGCATCATACTTTTCTTCAACATATTCACCTCTTGTAATCACTAATTTATAATTAATCATTTTCGACGCATCAATAATCACTGCATAAAATCCGGCATCATCCATCTTAAACATCTCATAAAGCTTACCTGAATACTTTACCTCTACTTTATCTGCATCAGGAACAAATGCTTGAATCAACACCCCATCTTCAATTATATGTTGTCCTAATACATCTTTTGGATTATCAATATCTGTATATTCTATTCCTTCAATAAGTGGCCAATTCATCATTCCATATAGTTTATTATACATCGACATACCTCCGTAAAATTAAATTATTTTAAGTATAGAACACGTTCACTATACATCTTATTAATTATCTCACAGTTAGGTATTTTTTTCAATGAAAAATAAATATCTCTTTATTCTTTACTCATAATAATTATTATGATAGAATGTAAATTCAAATTTAAATATATAAAATTGGAGGCAGACCTTGATTTTCGAAATATTTTTATTATTAAAAGGTTTTACCAACAGATTAAAAAAAGATAATGTTAGTGCTTTTGCTTCACAGGCTGCTTTTTTCTTTATTATGTCAATATTTCCATTTTTTTCTGTTTTATTAACATTAATAAAATATCTGCCAATAAGCAAAGATTTAGTTATGCAAACAGTTATAGATATAATTCCAAAACCTTTTGAATTAATTGCAGAAAGTATATTAAACGAATTATTTATACAATCATATAGTACTGCAGTTCTTTCTTTTTCAGTAATACTTGCTATCTGGTCATCTTCAAAAGCGGTTCTGGCTATTATTCATGGACTAAACATTGTCTACCATGTTGATGATAAAAGAAACTATTTTTTACTAAGACTTATTTCTGCAGTATATACTGTTATATTTATTTCTGCAGTTGTTGTTAGTTTACTTTTTATTGTATTTGGTAATCAGATTTATTTTGCATTACAAAAAGATTTTCCTGTTATGGCAAATATAATATCAATATTCATCAAACAAAAACTTCTAATCTCTTTTTGTATACTTACAATATTTTTCATATTACTATATAGATTAGTAGGCTTAAAAGATGACAAAACAACTATATTTTTTCCTGGTGCAATATTCTCTGCAATAAGCTGGATTGGATTATCATATATATTCTCTGTATATATTGATAAATATAGTAATTTTTCTTACACTTACGGAAGTCTTGCAACACTTATTTTATTTATGTTTTGGATATATTTTTGTATGTATCTTCTATTTATTGGAGCAGAAATTAATTCATACTTTAAAGTATATTTTGAATCAGTAAAAAAATATAGGGATGAGAAAAAGAATTATAAAAAATCACTTAATGAAGATAAATAAATATGTATATAAAGTTGTAGCCTTTAACAAACATCGCAGGCACGCTCTCGCTGCATGAGTCTGGCAGTGGTACATAAGGTGCTAAAATACAGCACCTAAGTACCAGCCGACTCATAAGCACTTGCTTATGTTTTGTTAAAGGCTACAACTTTTATATTTCACATAATATTCTTGCTAACACAAAATATAATTATTCATTTTCATTAAAATTTATAGTTTTGGAGGATTTTATTAATTTTAAAAATACTTTATGGGATTTACGCATTGGGATAAATATTAGTTTCTTCTTAGTGCTTTGCTTAGTAACTCAGTAATATGCCGACACGATGTCGGCATAAGGCGTATCTGAGCCACGATGGCGAATATACGCCGATTACGTCAACTTTTAAAAAAACATTCATACAAAGCACTTAGAAGAACTTCTATTTATCTCACTAAGTAAAGACCATAAAGTATTCTTTTAAATTTAATTGTATCTCTTACCTACATTCTATCAGGTGCAGCAAATCCCAACAAATCAATACATATCTCTAATGCATTTTTTGCAAGGCTAATCAAATTAATATAGCTTCTCTTTTTATCTTCATCTTCACAAGAAAGAATCTTTGTTTCATGATAAAACTTATTAAATGCGTTTGAAATCTCATAAATATATGCACAAACCTTATGTGGTGCAAGTTCATTTACAGCATTTTCAATTACATCATTGAATTTTGATAATACGAGCATAAGTTCTTTTTCACTTGCATTTGATGCAGGTAAAACAGATAAATCTGTTAGCTTATTCTCTTCAAGATATTTATTTAAAATTGATTTAATTCTTACAATAGTATAAAGAATGTAAGGACCTGTATTTCCTTCAAATGATGAAAATCTGTCTATATCAAAAACATAATCTTTTGAAGCCTGATTTGATAAATCGCCGTATTTAAGAGCTGCAAGTCCAACGACCTTTGATGTCTCTCTTGCTTCTTCTTCTGACACTGAACGATTTTCCATAATCTTTTCATATACTGCATCTGAAATATCCTTAATAAGATGTTCAAGACGCATTACACCACCATCTCTTGTTTTAAATGGTTTGCCGTCCTTACCGTTCATTGTTCCAAAACTAATAAACTTTAATTCTGTATTATCTTTAACAATATTAGCTTTTTTAGCAACTCTAAATACCTGTGTAAAATGCATCTCCTGGCGTTTATCTGTAAGGTATACAACCATATCAGGATTAAAATCCTGCTCTCTTTGAACTAAAGTTGCAAGGTCTGATGTAGCATAAAGTGCAGCACCATTAGATTTCTGAACAATACAAGGTGGAATCTCTTTTGTATCAGTTTCTTCCACAACATCAACAACCATTGCCCCCTGACTTTCATATAAAAGTCCCTGATTTTTCAAGTCTTTAATCATATCAGGAATATATGGGTCAGCATCACTTTCACCCTTCCATAAATCAAAAGAAACATTAAGGTTATCATAATTCATCTTCAAGTCTTTAATCGAAACATTGAGAATATGCTTCCACAATGCTCTGTATGGAGGATAACCTTGCTGTAATTTTAAAGTTGCTTCATGTGCTTTTTCCTTAAATGATTCATCCTGTTTAGACTTACCACTTGCACATGGATAGATTTCTTCTAATTCTGAAATTGTAAATGGTGCTTCGCTTGGATATTCACCTTCATAGCTTTCATCAAAGTACACAAGGTCAGGCTGTCTTTCTTTGAGTTCTGTAATAATAAGTCCCATTTGAAGTCCCCAATCGCCTAAATGAACATCACCTATAACATTATTTCCTAAGAATTTAAGCATTCTCTTAATACTTTCACCAATAACTGCTGAACGTAAATGTCCAACGTGTAATGGTTTTGCAACATTTGCTCCGCCGTAATCAATTACAATAGTTTTTGGCTCATTTACTGAACAACCTAGCTTTTCATCTTTATATATATCGTTAATATATTCAGCTAAAAATTCCGAATCAATATTAATATTAATAAAACCCGGCATTACAGCCTCAATTTTATCAAACATTTTCTCATCTTTAACGATTTCAATAATCTCATTAGCAATTGCAATAGGTGCTTTCTTATGAGCTTTTGCCAAAGCCATAGCTCCATTACATTGATATTCACAAAGGTCTGGTCTGTTAGATAAAGTAACCTTAGCAAATTTTTCTTCATATCCGGCTTTTACAAAAGCCTCTTTCATAGTATCTTCAATTAATTCAATAAACTTCTTCATAACCTAAATCTTTCCTAATATATTTTTCTAAATTTTTAAATGGAAATTCCATTTAATTTTAATAATTCTCTTGCAGTATCAACAGAATCAACACCTTCTTTATTTTTAACAGGTGCAAACTCCTTACTTCTTTCTACTTCATACACAAGACAATCATCAACCATATTAATCATATCTAAAATTAAAGTTTCAAATTTAAATCCATTTGGTTTTTCAGGAGAAACAAAATTACCATTCTCATCTATACATGGAATCTTTTTTTCAGCCATATGATTAACTAAACTATTATTATTAATATTAACTAAATCTTCAACTTTAAACATATAGTTAAGTATTACTCCATAATTATATAGAGGGTCTCCACTTGTATCTATAGCATCTCTCATATCATCTGTAAGTTCATAGTATTCCACTATTCCCGGTTTGCCGTTCTTCCTACACATTACTCCAACTCTCTCATCAGGACTGGCTTTTTTTACGACCTTTGCTGAAGCCGGACAACCTGATAATACTGTTGCACCTACAAATACAGGATCAGCTATTCTTTGTAAAACATTATCTACTGAAAATACATTTAGCCATTCAATTCCCATCATATTGATATTCTTAAGCAATCCCGAACTTATCATTGACGAGAACCAGCCTCCATTACCATTAGGAGATAGACATAATTTGTGTTTGTCTTCCATTAAAAATTTCCCATCAAAACTGATGCTTGGAGCCATCTTCTGAACAAAAAAGTATACAAATTTTTTATCATAGCCGAAATAATTATGCTCTTTAAAAAAATTACGTGTATCCGCATCATTTTTTTCGCTTGTCATAATGTACAAAGGTACATAACAACCTGATATTTCTACAACATCTAAAAGATTTCTTATAATTCTTTCAAATATATACACTTCTTTATTAACACCAATATTGAACATTCCCTTTGGCTTATCAAATCCAAGTCTTGTTCCCTGTCCGCCTGCAAGTAATACAGCTCCTACTTTGAACCTTTTAAGAGCCTCAATTCCTGCATTTTTAAACTCTTCAATTCTGCTATTAATCTCATCAAGCTTCATCGCTCCTAAAGGCTCATATACATCCTCTGAATCATTATGTACTGAATCATTATTTTTAAAAATATCAATATAGCTAAAATCCAATTGATTCAACTGCTCTTCAAAAACTTTCTTATCTTCAGCAGATAATTCATCATAATACTTTAATAAATGGTCTTGTTCATATTTTTTAATATTATCCAAAACTTCTTGTTTAATCATAGTTCTACCATTTTCCTTCCAAGATATATATTATTCACCAATAATATCCGTTAAACTTTTTTTAATTGTTCAAAGCCAAAGACTGAACAATTACCATATCTTTTAAAAAAGAACTCTGCTTTGCAAAGTCCTTTTATTATCTTATAAATACATATCTAAATCATCATCATCATATGAATCATTTTCATATTCTCTAGTCCAGTCAATATTATTAGTCCTCTTTGGTCTGTTCTGAACTCTTGCCGGTTTTGTATTCTTTCTTTCAGCCTTTTTCTTCTGAATAGCTTTCTTTTCTTTCTCAATTCTATTCATTATCTCTATCTTATCAGGCTGCTGCTCCTTCGCCTTATTATCTTTAGGCGTCTGCTTTCTTTGTGGCCTTACATTCTCATCTTCATCTTTATCCTTATTGTAAGAATTCATATAACTTCTGTCAGAAGTTTTCTTCTTGAATGGCTTATTGCCATTACTGTTGCTATTATTATTATTAGAATTATAGCTATTCTTTGAACCATCCTTACTCTTAAAGTCTTTCTTATATGGCTTATTAAATTCCTTCTTTTCACCATTACGAGAATTATTATTTACTCTGTTCTTTCCTTCATAAGTTCCTTTTGAACCTTTACTGCGACTTTCGCCACTGTTATTTGTAACCACAAATGTTCTCCTTCCATTTTCACAACTTTTGTAAAATATATACATAAATATTTTATATTATTTTACTGATAAGTCAACATATTTTTTCAATATTTGCATATATTTTATACATTAACAAAACACTATTTTTTTTTACCGTTTCTCATCTCATTTATAAACCTTGATTTATCAACCTTTTTGTTAAATCTCTCTTTTACCCAAAAAACATTTACTTCTTTTTTAGCTCTTGTTAATGCAACATAGAACAATCTTCTCTCCTCTTCAATATCTTCATCTAAAACAGCTTTAGAATATGGCACAACGCCTTCAACACAGTCAATTAAAAATACTATTTCATATTCCAAACCTTTAGAACTGTGCATTGTACTGATTTCAATTGCATTTTCTATTTTATTATTCATTTTTGCCTGATTTTCAAGTTCTTTACCATATTCCTCAATATATTCAAACCACTCTTGAAAATTTTGAAACTGTTTCGAAGATTCAAGAATCTCATCTCTAATTTCATACAATTCTTCAACCTTCATTCGTCTGAAATCCGCATATTCCTCAAGATAATTTTCATATTCAATCCCCTGAAAAATATAATTTATAGCCGCATATGGCTTCATCTGCTTTATCATTCTCAAATCAAACTGTAGCTTATCAAGCCTTTCTATCATCCAGCGTTTGTCCACAAAAAATGACATCAAATCTTCTATATTAACTACTTCATTTCTAAGTATTTCTCTTGAAATATATCTGTTAGGCTTATTAATAATCCTTAAAAAATTAGCTCTTGAATTTTCTCCTAAAGCATATCTTATATATGCAAATATATCCTTTGCAATAAAATGCTCATAAACATTAGGCATAGCATCCTTCATTCTAAAAGGAAGATTATGCTCCATAAGTTTATCTACTAAAAATCTCGGTCCGATATTTGTTCTTGATAAAATAGCTATATCCGAATATTTTCCGCCATTATTAACATAATTCCTTATGATATCAATAACAAACATATTCTCTTCTACCGGAGACTTAAATTCTACAAATTTTACAGGCTTGCCTACGTTTTCCCCTGAGATGATTTTTTTATCAAATCTGTGTTGATTATATGAAATTAAATTCATAGATGCATCAACTATTGATTTTGTACATCTGTAATTAGCATCTAATAATACTCTTTTACAGCCTTCATATTCTTTTTCAAAATTAAGCATTATTTCAGGTCTTGCACCCCTGAATCTATAGATTGACTGATCATCATCACCAACAATAAAAAGATTATTTTCAGGTAATGCAAGCATTTTCATAACTTCATACTGAACCCTGTTAATATCCTGAAATTCATCTATCAGAATATACTTATATTTATTTTGCCACGCACTAAGTATATCCTTCCTTGCAACAAACAACTCATAACAAAGAATAAGCATATCATCAAAATCAATCAGATTTTTTCTTCTTAGTATTTTTTCATAGCCTTTATAAATCCTTTTAAATACTTCATCACTACAGTTGGATGAATAATAGTTATCAATATTAATCATATCGCCTTTAACATTACTTATTTCAGATATAATTCCTAATATAAATTCTTTTTCATCATCCAAATCCAAGTCTTCTTTATCTATTAGCTCTTTAATAATATTATATTTTAATTCTTCTCTTAAAATATTTTCTGCTTTGTAATTATAAGCATATTTTAAAATTTTAAAGAAAACTGCATGAAAAGTACCAAAAGAAACAGGCAATTTCTGCCCGTTCATTAGCTTTTCAAATCTCTCCTGCATTTCAACTGCTGCCGCTTTTGTAAATGTAATAACCAAAATATTAGAAGGATTTATATTATATTTTTCAATTAATACTTTTGTCCTATGGGTAATTACGGTAGTTTTACCAGAACCGGGTCCTGCCAGTACTAAGCATGGACCCGAATTATGATTTATTGCTGTTAATTGTGAATTACTGAATTGCTTTTTCAAGTTTATCTATCCCTATTTTAATTCTTCTTATTGATTCTTCTTTACCAAGAATCTCCATAATCTCATATGCACCGCCAGGAGTCATCTGTTTACCTGACACTGCTGTTCTGATTGGCCATAATCCCTGACCATTCTTAATCCCTTTATCTGCAATATACTTCATTATCAAATCATGAAGTGATTCTACAGAATAATCCTCATGTGCTTCCAAAATCGGTAATAACTCTTTTAATACCTCTAAAGAATTTTCTGAATTAGTTTTCATCTTCTTATGTGTATACATAGCTATATCATATTCAGGCAATTCTTCAAAGAAATCAACATGGTCTTTGATATCCGGAAGAACCTCTATTCTTGTCTTAACCAAATCAAGAATCTTCTCTAAATCAATATCCTTAGTAATAACTTCTTTAATATATGGCATAGCAAGTTCATAGAACTTATCGTTATCCATAGCCTTAAGATATTCACCATTCATCCATCTTAATTTAACAATATCAAATACTGCCGGTGATTTATTAACATGCTTATAATCAAATCTGTCAATTAAATCCTGTAATGAAAGGATCTCCTGATTGTCTTCCGGACTCCAACCTAAAAGTGCAATATAATTTACGATTGCCTCTGCCACAAATCCTTGCTCAATTAAATCTTCAAATGAAGAATGTCCACTTCTTTTACTTAATTTTTTATGATTTTCATCTGTAATTAATGGAAGATGAACATATACAGGTGTCTCCCATCCAAAAGCATCATATAATCTCTGATATTTTGGAGATGATGAAATATATTCATTACCTCTTACGACGTGTGTAATATTCATAAGATGGTCATCAATAACATTAGCAAAATTATATGTTGGGAAACCATCCGACTTAATCAAAATCATATCATCAAGTTCTGAATTCTCTACTGTAATATCGCCATAAATATCATCATGGAATGTAGTAGTACCTTCTTTAGGATTATTCTGTCTTATTACATATGGAACACCACTGTTTAATTTTTCTTCTATCTCTTCTTTAGATAAATGTAAACAATGCTTGTCATACATTACTATCTCTTTATCTCCAATAATCTGTTTAAGAGATGAAAGTCTTTCCTCATCACAGAAACAATAATATGCTTCACCTTTTTCAACAAGCTTCTTTGCATATTCAAGATACATTCCGCTCTTTTGTCTTTCACTCTGAACATATGGACCATATCCACCATCTTTGTCCGGACCTTCGTCATGAACAAGTCCGGTCTTTTCCATTGTTCTGTATATAATCTCCAAAGCACCTTCTACAAATCTTTCCTGATCAGTATCTTCTATTCTTAAAATAAAATCTCCATCTTCATGCTTTGCAATAAGGTACTCATAAAGTGCTGTTCTTAAATTTCCTACATGCATTCTTCCTGTTGGACTTGGTGCATATCTTGTTCTAATTTTTGACATTTTTTTATATTATCCTTTCTGTTTACTGATTAAAAGCGAAGAATTATATCTTCGCCTTTAATCATATTATATTAAATTTCAACAATTGTTCAGAACAAAGCTCAAAAACACTACGTGTTTCCTCGCTTTGGCGTATCCGTCAAATAACTTTTCGAAAATATACTTATTCAAGCTAGCTTGATAAGTATATTTTCAAAAGCTGCTTGGCTCTGAACAATTAAAATATCGAATTATAAAGACTTCCTGATGTATAAGAAGCTGAATACAATCCGTTACTTGTATATGTGTTAGCTTTTGTTGCCTCATAAGATGCTGATGCATTCATAGATGAAGCCTGTGTAGCAACTGAATATCCATATGAACCAACAGTATTAAATAAAGACTTAACAGTGGACATATTTGCTGATTTAAAATCTTTTTCATTAATGCTTAATGAATTATCCGAGTTAACTGTTATACCAACTGACTTAAGTAACTTTTCATTATACTTTGTTCTGGTAATCATATTGTCTCTTGAATTAGAGATAGTTCTTACATTAGAACCTTCTGCTTCATCAATAGTCTGATTATAACTATTCACAAACTTATTAACAGCTTCATAAATCTTATTAGTATCATAACTTTCAATCTTTTTACCATCTTTATCTACCGATTCAACTTTCTTGAATATTGAATCCTTTCCTGTTGCCACTAAATCTGTAGCTACATTAGAAAGTTTAGATGATTCTGACTTAATACTTGAAAGCTTAGTCGCTGAATCCTTTGAAACTAAATTAGATGATATCTTGTTCTTATCAGACTTACTATCAGATTTTTCATCGCCGTATGCATTATAATATGCATTAAGCAATTTCTTATAACTTCCACTTCGTATACTGTAATAATCTGACATCATACTTGTCAAACCACTCATACTGTTATTTTTTGTGGAAACACTTGAAAATAGTGTTGATACTGAATTAGTTGTAACGCCACCAAAAAAGTATGCCATAACAATCACTCCTTTTCTATTTTATAATTATATTTTCTACACCTATTTACTTCATCATATTTTAAGCATAATTATATGATAATTATAACACTAAAAAACATATTCTGTAAAGATAGTGAATTAATTTTTTATAACCAACTAATAAATCTGTACACAATTTTTTTATACCATTTTATATCTTTATAAATATTGTATGATATTTCATTAATTATAGAAGAAACCAGACTTTCTTCCTCTTTATTTATCTTAATTACGGAGAATTTATTTTTCTCAATAATCCTTACAACCTGCATAATTTTTTCTAAACTCACTACATTTTTTTCAGCTAATTTATGTGCAAATTCCTCATAAGATCTTGAATCTGATTGCTTTATCCCAATATACTTTGCACATTTATTAAGATAAATATATTTTTTATTAACATCCCTTTGTCTCTTTCTTATATATCGGACAATAAATCCTAAAATAATATATATGCAAACAAAAGCAATAACCAAATATACAACAATTTTAACAAATGAAATCGTAACATTTTTAACATTATCGATTCCTTCACTTGTTATAATATTACCCGATAACAGATTTTGAATAAATCCATTTTCTGATTCTTCATCCTCTTCTTTATCCGGTGTATAATCTCCCGGAGTAACTTCAACAGGAAGCCAACCAAAACCATCTATATATATTTCAACCCAAGCATGAGCCATACTATCATCCAACTCATATTCACATAGACCATAAGGATATTCCCACTCATTAAAATCATATTTCTTCAACCAATGTGAAAGTTTTGACTCTTCAAATGAAAGTGTTTTTTCCGGCACATCAAATTCACTTTCCTGCAATACATAACCGCCACAATATCTTGCCGGAATACCTAGATATCTGAAAATAAGAGTAGCTGAAGAAGCAAAATATACACAATATCCTTTTTTTGATTCAGAAAGAAAATAATTAACAAATTCTTTATTCTTTGGTGTTTTTCCAGGGATTAAAGTATATTCATAATCTTTATCAAATATCTCACAAACTTTTTTTTCAATTTCTTCTGTATCTTTATTCAACTCATAATTATTACAAAATTCTTCAATAGATTTTATATTTTCTTTAGGCACATCCAGATATATTTTTTTTACATAATCGCTATATTTTTCTTCCATTTCAATATAATTATTTATTTCAGAATTATTTTTTAAAATTTCCTTCTTATCCTGAATCTCTTTTTTTAGTGTTTCTAACAATGGGAGCGAATAAATATTGTTAATAGGTAAATATTCTATTATCATAGAATAATTCTTTTCCAAACCTTTTGTATATTCATCATCATATTTTTTTGTATATTCTTCTTCTCCCGGAACAATTGAATAATATGGAAAATACGGAAACATTGAATTAGCACCTATATTAGATACTACAATATATTTGTTTTCTTCTAAAAAAGATAATTCATAATAATCATTTAATTTAACCGGAAGTTCCATTACCTCTTCAGCTTTTAAACCATAATCTTTTAAGGCTACTTTATCATTATCACTTTCACTCAACACTTCCCAATATTCATTATTATAATAAGTCCCATTATAGGCTTTTAGGTATAAAGAACTTTCAGATACACTAATATTAGTTTGAACCAGCATATCCGTATTATAATCAAGAGCTACATATTTATTCTGTCCAAGCCTGCTTCTTCCTACACCGCCTGCACCACCATTACGACCAATCATGCCCCAGAATCCTAATATAGCAGCTTGTTCCGCATATTCTCTTGTGTCCTCTTTAAGATATTCAAATCCAAGTTTTACATCCGATTTTTTTTGAGGATAAATTAGGGATACAATCATTGAAAAGCATAAAACAATAACAGCAATCGAAAGAACAAAAGAAATATTATATCTTCCATCAGATACATAATTATACGTAATATTATTATTCTTCTGCTTTTTTAAATATCCATTTTTTTTCTTAGTTTCCATTTTATAATGCTCTGAACATCTCATAAAATGTAATGAAATTAATCCAATAAAATATAAAGAAAAATATAAAACATTTATTTCTCTTTCAAAATACATTCCTGCCTGAATAATTGGAAATGTAAATAATAATACCACAATAAAACCTTTAGATTCAGTAATTGCAATATTAAACATTAAAATAACGGCAAATAATATAAAACACAAACACAAGGTTACCGAAGATTTTTCACTATAACCATATATATCGTATCCTCTTTCGATAGGTAATGAAAAATCTCTTTCCAGAAATTCCATTATCTTATTACAAATATGAGCAAATCCGCCTTTTATCATTTGTTTATTTTGCATTATCAGAAAAATATAACACGAAAAAACAACTACATATCCAATCATTTTTACTACATTATTGTAATACAAAAATGCGGTCATTAAAGAAAATAATAGTGTAGCTATAGCTAGCACAAACATATTTGCTTTTATATCAAATGGTGATACAAAACATCCGAGAGTTCCAAAACACACAAAAAAATTAATAACTGTATTTGCTAAAAAATTGTTTATATCATTTTTCTTTGAATTATTAGAAACACAATGAATAACAAGTCCAGTTCTTTTTTTATGTTCATATTCTTTTAATTCTTTTTTCTTTTTTAAATACTCATAAGGGTTTAGTATTGTTTTTATTGACATACAAGCACCACCCTTTCCGAACCAACATCTATCTTTTCTCCTTGGCATTTTTTATCACTACCATCCAATAAATAAAGTAATGTAGCCTTCACCTCCGAGTTAATTGCATCAAACAATTCATATCCTGCACCATTATATTCTAATGATTTTTCATAATAAATACTTTTTATTACACTTATCAAATCATCATCATTATTTATCTCGTAATAATTTATCTCATAATTCATAACAGATGCCCATGCAACAGAAAATTTTCTTCTTTGATTAATCAAATCATTACCTATTGAAAACAATACTTCTATTATCTCATCAAATATCAAAGGATTTTCCTTATCTATATATGTTTCCACAAATAATATTACATCTTCTGAAAATGGCAAACTATATTCTTTAACTTGCATTTCTTCTTTTTTTGAACTTAACTTCCAATGAATGTTTGATAATCTGTCGCCTGGTATATAATCTCTTATTTGTGATATTTGTGAAACATCATCACCTTTAGACAACTGAAGTTCATCTTCTTCAGAGTTTCCCTTTGGAGAAAGATTAAATTTTTCATATTCCTGTTTTTTTGAAGGCATTATATAAAATTCTGCTTTTTCAAAACACTTAATATTTCTTTTAAACATTCCCAAAAAATCATAAATCTCATACTCATTTATCTTGACTTCTAATCTTCCACAATATATTCCACTGACTGTCATATATACTTCATTCTTTTTTTTTGGCAATGCAGTCATTATCAATGAATATTTATCTTCATTTTCATAAAATGTATTTTTAATTATTGAATTAATTTTAACAGTCTCAATAGGTATAAAAGTATTGTTTTGTACAGCAAAACATACATCAACAGGTATCTCCTTACCTACTGATATTTTTTCAATACTTACAGTTATTTTTATTCTATCTGCTATATATTTCATTAAAAAATATGATACTATGGGCATAATAATCATTAATATCATCATAATTAATAATAAATAATGATGGTAAAAAATCAACGCTCCACCTAACAGTATCAAAAGACTAATATAATTTATCTTTTTATTCCACATACTTACCTCTTATCCTATGGAATTTTAACACTCTCTTTTAATTCATTTAATATGTCAATTTCAGTATATCCATTAGCCTTTGCCTTAGAATTCAACACAATTCTGTGCAATGACACTGCTTCTAAACATGATAGTATATCTTCCGGTACAACATAATCTCTATTATCCATAAAAGCCATACTTTTTGACATTTTTATCAACGCTATTCCACCTCTTGGACTTATTCCTAATGATACATATTGATTTTCCCTTGAATTTCTAACCAATGTAACAAGATAGTCAAGTAATGAATCTTCAATATACACTCTTTCAACTTTCTCTCTCATACTTTTAATCTCATCAATATTAATCACTTCATTTACTTTTTCAAGAGATGCATTACTTCTTCCATTGTAAATATCCATTTCACTTTTTTTATCAGGATATCCCATTGATAACTTAATCATAAATCTATCCAACTGAGACTCAGGTAATTTCTGCGTTCCAACGTATCCAATCGGATTTTGTGTCGCTATTACTATAAATGGGTCTGGTAAAAAATGGGTTACTCCATCTACTGTTACCTTCCCTTCTTCCATTACTTCTAAAAGTGCAGCCTGTGTCTTAGGTGAAGTGCGATTTATTTCATCCGCTAATAAGATATTGCACATAGCTGCTCCTTCTCTAAATTCAAAATCATTTATTTTTTTGTTAAACATTGAAAATCCCACAACATCTGAAGGTAATACATCCGGTGTAAACTGTATTCTTCTGTAATCTAATGATAATGCTCTTGAAAATGCCAATGCAAGTGTAGTTTTTCCGACTCCCGGGACATCTTCTAACAATACATGTCCACCTGCAAATATCGCTGCCATAACCTGTTTAATAATATCATCCTTACCTACAATTACCTTACTTATTTCATTGCTAATTTCTAAAATGCTATTATTCAAATAATCCTCCGTTCCGGAAATACTTTTCCATAAATCTTAAATAATTATTGACAAGTTTATTGATAAATTATCAATCTAACAGAATTTATACTCCAAATCATTTAACATATTTTGTTAACATTAATAATTTTATAAACGAAAAGCCATTACAAATCGTCATTTGCAACAGCTTTCCATCTATTATAACAGTTCACTCCAAACTGTTACTTAATATTCTACTACACAATCAGGTATATGCTTTTTGAAATCATCTATCTGTGCCGGCCTTATCTCTGTATTCTTTAGACAAAGATAGGTTAATTTCTTAAGCGGATATATATCATGTAAATCTGTAACCCTTGTTCCCCAAAGGTCAAGATACTTAAGATTCTCACAAGTTGAAATAGGTGACAAATCTCCTACTAATGTATTTCTAAGTGCAAGGTACTCTAACTTTGAACAATTTGATAAAGGTCCTAAATCATCAAGCATATTATTATTGAGAACAAGCTTCTTAAGTTCGTAACACTCCTTTAAAACCTGAATATTACCAATATCCATATGCTCAACATTCAAATCTGTTACTGTATCTTCAAATCTTACCTTACCTAATTGTAGCTTAACAAGTTTCTTAAATGTCGATTTGAAGAAACCAAGTTTTTTCTCTTGTGGCTTTGACTGTGTTTGTTCTTCCTGTACAGAAGCTTCTACAATCTTAACCTCTTCATTTTTAGTTTCTGACTTAGCTTCTTTTTTTACTTCAGCTTTAGTCTCTTTTTTAGCCTCTACCTTTTTCTCTACCTTTGGTTCAACCTTTGGTTCCTGTTTTTGTACCGGAACTTCCTCTACTTTTGCCGGCACTACCTGCTTAACCGGCTCAACTTTTGGTTCTTCTTTCTTCTCTGGTTCTTTTGGTTGTACCTGCTCATTTTCTAAAACAGATTTACCAATGCTTACAACAATCGGTTTTGCTTCAAATTCTTCCGAACCCGATTCAACTACATTAGATTGCTCTTGTATCTCAGTAACTGTATCTCCATTTTTAGTAATCACAAGTTTCTGATTACCATCAGCATCTGTCTCAATTACACTATAATATAATGCATCAATCAAATCATCAACTGTCTGATATCTGTCCTGAGCTCTTAATGAAAGACCTTTCATTATCGCAAATTCTGTTTCTGGCCAAATACTTGAATCATACTTAGATAATGGCTCTACGTTATCATCAATAATTCTCTCTAAAGCTTCTTGTGGCGTAACACCTGTAATCATTCTATACATAGTTGCACAAAGTGCATATACATCTGTCCATGGACCCTGATTACCCTTAGCTCTATATTGTTCCTCAGGAGCATAACCTCTCTTAAGTACAACTGTGATACTCTTATTATCTTCAGTATCAAAAACTCTGGCTGCACCGAAATCAGTAAGCTTAACCTGTTTATTCTTTGTTATCATTATATTATCAGGACTTATATCTCTATGAATTATACCAACTTCATGAATTTTGTTCATTGACTCCAAAACCGGTTTCATAAGTTTAGTAACTTCATTGTGTCTCATTCTACCACCTACTTTTGTAAGGTAGTCTTTAAGTGAAACACCATTGATAAATTCCATAATTATGTATGCAGTTTCATTCTCATAAAAGAAGTCTTTAACTGTAACAATACCCTGTAAATCCGAAAACATTGAAAGATTACGTGCCTCTCTCAAATATTTTTCAAGACCTTCCTTATACAAATCTCTGGCTTCGCCGGAAAAAATAGAAATTGTATTACCTTGTGTGGTATCACGAGTAGCTAATTCTGCCGGAAAATATTCCTTAATCGCAACAGGCAAATCAGTTTCCATATTAAATCCTATATATGTAATTCCAAATCCACCTTCTCCTATTACCTTTCCTACCAAATACTTACCATTTAATTTAGTAAATGGTCTTAAACTACGTGGTGATGATGAATATGTTGCCTTATCAAATCCACAAAGAGGACAAGGTAAATCCGGCTCATCTAATACAGCCATACATCCCGGACACAAATATTCCGGATTAATTTTACTCATAAGTTTCCGCCTCCCTTATATATGTAAGTTCTTATTTTTTTAAAATAACTGTTACTAGTATAGCATTTATTACAAAACCTTGCAATATTTTTTAAATATTTTAAAGCTAATTTAACAAATAAATACACCAACTGCTGAAAAATTATCCATATTTCTATTTTCACCATTTTTTCTAACAATCTTTTCCATATTATTCATCCAATCATGAACATTTTTAGCTTTTCTTAAACATTTTTCCATGTCTTCCTCAGTAATAAGCTCCCAAAAACCGTCTGAACACATTAAAAATGCCATTCCCTTTTCAGGCTTTATTGGTTCTGCTACCGTATATTTAGGACGTTCCCACTCTATTCCCATAGAAGCTAATATATGACTTCTATCCGGATGATTTCTTATGTCTTTATCCTCTATTTCTCCTGCATTAACTAAAATTTGTGGAACACTGTGGTCTAAAGTATGTAAAACATATTTTTTATTTTTAAATAAATATAATCTTGAATCACCTATATGACCCCAATTTATATTTTTATCATTAATCGCAAGAAGTACCAGCGTTGTTTTATAATCGTTTGGTTTCTTATCTTTTTTCTGCTTTTCAAGTAGTTTTTCCTGACTAATCTCAAAAGCATTTCTTAGAAAAAACTCATCAAAACCATTCTCTTTAAACAACTCTGTACATTCTTCAACAACAAGTCTTGAAGCTACTTCACCTTTATCATGTCCACCAAGACCATCGGCCAGTGCAAAACAAAACTCTTTATTTCTCTCATAACTTCCTACTCTGTCTTCATTTATTTTTCTGCTGCCTTTATCTGACAATAAATGGTATGTTAAAACCATTTGCTTATCCTCCGAACTTTAAACTCAAAAAATGCATAACAGAATTATTTTACCATTCTTTTAAAAATTTTAAAAGACTTTCTTTTTATAAATTTTCCCCGTAAAAATCACCATTACCATTATAGAACATACAAGAATACCCAAAGAAATAATTGAACCTAATATTGAAATATTCCCCAGTATTATATCCGATGGCAAAAGAAACGGTGATGTAAGAGGTACGTATCTCATAACATTTACAATAGTATCATTAATTTGCATAATTGGAACAAGATATGCCAATAAATACGCGATTACAACAATCGTTTGAAATACTGTGGTACCATTAGATAAATCTTCTGCTTTTGTAATATTTGAAGTAATTAATCCTGACAATACACAATATGCTAAAAATCCTAATAGCACTGATAAGCCGCATAAAATATATGCTTCAGTTGAAAAAGCCGCAGCAGAATCTTCCTTAATTATATCAATAATATTTCTTATCGGGTTATCATAACCTTCAAATAGTTTTTTTGACAGCTCATTACTTACAACATATCCTATAATCCCTGAAACTACCCATGAGACAATCTCTAATATAGCAATCAGATACATAGCCAGTACCTTTCCAAGAACAATCGCATAAGGTCTGACAGATACTAAGAGCATTTCCATTAATTTAGAATTCTTCTCAATCATCAAACTCTTACTTATACTCTGACCATGTAGCAAAATAAGCATATACATTGCTAAAACAACAATTGTAGGTAATAAAATACTTAACATAATTTCAGCTAAACTTTTATCCTCCTCAGTGGCATTAACTGAATAAGCATTATAATCACTCAGTACAAACTGTATTTTTTCATCAGATATACCTGCCATTACAAGCTTTTGTTCTTCAAAATATTCTTCAAAAAGACTTGTAATCTCATCCACATTTTTATCATCACATTCTTCTGACTGATTGACTAACACTTCAAAACATTCATCTGAATCCATTTTATTGTAAATTTCAAAAGATATAGCTTTAATTTTTTCTTTTGTATCTTTTTCAAATAAAGAAGAAATTTCTTCTTTATTATTGATTACAATAATATCCATATCACTAAGATATTCATCATAATCCTTAAATGTATTAAAATCTATATTTTTTGTGTCGAAATCAGTATATACATATAATCTATCTATTTCATTAATTTCTTCCTTAACTTCTTTTTTGTCATCTTTGTTTTTAAAATATCCATAACAAATATTAATTGCCAAAAATATCACAAACATAAGAAGAGAAAGGGAAATCAAAGCCACCTTAAAGGATTTTGTTTTTACATTTTGTTCAAATGTAAAGCAAAAAACTTCCTTCCATCCGGTAAATGCACCATTTTTCATTTTCTATTTATTCCTTTCTGTATCCTCATAACTTTTTTTATTTTGCTTAGATATATTTATGATGTCCTTAATCTTCAAAGGAGTACCACTATAATAAATCATACTTTCATAAACACTTGCAACAAACTTAACCATAAGGACAACTACTATGCATAAAATCACAAGCGAAATTATACCCTCAATCATAGTTGCATAACCTGTAAACAAAACTGACGGTGTGAAAAATAATGATGTAAACGGTAAAAACAATATTACTGTTTTATATATTGAATCTCCTTCATATCCTCGTGACATTGAAAAAAACATCACCATATAAGCACTTATTACAAGTAACATAGTAAATATCTTGATTCCTTCCGCTATCTCATCTATCTTGCTTACAGATGCACCACACAAAGCAGCTATTAGTGCATAGAAAATAAATCCAAGTATAAAAAGACCTATACCAATTAACAAACTTCCTATATTCAAACCTTCAAAATTATCCATATTAAATATTCCTTTTAAAAATGAAGGTAATACAATTTTTCCATCATTAAATAAAATTCCATTAATTACAATTGATACAACAAAAGACATAAGTAATAATGCCCCTTGTATAAATAATACAAGTAACGAAGATAAAGTTTTACCTACTACTATTGCCATAGGTTTTACCGAAGTCATTAAAAATTCCAAAACCTTTGATGCTTTTTCAGTAACTATGCTCATTGCAATTCGCTCCCCACCAAAAGCAAGAACAAATAAAACTATCATCATCACACCATAAATAATATTATAGTGATTATCTTCAATCTTATTTCTTTTTTCTTTTTCTTCTAATTCTTCCTTACTAATCACTTTATCTCCATCATTTTCTACATTTTCATCTTCCTTTAAATCTCTATAATAAGTACTCATAACAGTTGTATCCAAAATCTTTATCTGTTCCTCATCTAACTGCATAAGACCTAATAACACATTTTTAAAATTATTACTAATAAATTCAGAATATTCTTCCGCATCCTTCTCACCAATTTTTGATTCACTACTATAAATAACCTGCAAATCAAAAGAATTTTCTAAATATGCAATTTGTAAATAAACGTAATCTGCATCTTTTTCAAACTCATAAATTTTTTCGATATCTGTTTCCGTTTCAAATTTTGATAAGTCAATATCAGAGGCTTCATATTTTACCTTTGAATATACCTGATTAATACTGTCCTCTTCAAAATCCTCACTATCCGTTTCCTTTAAAGCATTAGTATTAAACTCATCAACATTATTAATTATGCCAAGACCTGTCATATCCACAATCTTTACAGTAGAAATATCAGTTGTTCTTTTACTGTCTTTATGACTTCCATTAATTAAAGAAATAACCGGAATTGATAATAATACTATGGTGCATAAAACAATATTACTTATGACCATAGATTTTGCTTTCAAACTTTGAATTAGTGAAAAAGTAAATATATCTTTCCAACCTGTCAATTTATTCTTCATTTACGTTTCCTACCTTTTCAACAAAAATTTCATGCAATGAAGGCTCTCTTAATTCGAACTTTATAACATTAACGTTATTATCAGTTAGCTTTTTCAAAAAATCCATAGCCTGTGCTTCACTTGCAACCTTTATTTCATATTCATCCGCATTTTTTATTACTTTTTTAAATTCAAATCCATTAATAATTCCTTCTACATCATCTTCACACTTGATATGCATATTTACTCTTCCATATTCTTTCTTAATCTGATTAAGATTACCTTGTAAAACTGCATTTCCTTTATTAAGTATTGTTATATCAGTACAAAATTCTTCAATTGTATGCATTTGATGACTTGACATAATTACATATTTATTTTTTGCAATTTCTTCTCTGATAATAGATTTAAACAAATCTGCATTAACCGGGTCAAGACCACTCAAAGGCTCATCTAAAACAATAATTTCAGGGTCTGAAATCAATGCTGCTATTAACTGAATCTTTTGCTGATTACCTTTAGATAACTGGTCAGCATTCATAGACTTAGCCTTTTTGTTTTTTCCTACTGCCTTTGGATATATGTAATCCTCCATCTCTAATCGTTCAGCCCAATATTTAATTCTTTTCTTAGCCTCTTCCTTTTGAACACCTCTAAGCTTTGCAAAATATATAAGCTGGTCCATAAGTGAAAACTTAGGATATAAACCTCTTTCTTCTGCTAAATATCCAATCTTTGTATTAATAACATCAATTTCTTTACCATCCCAAAGAACTTCTCCTGAATCCTTTGATAACATTCCCAAAATAATTCTTATGGTAGTTGTCTTTCCGGCACCATTAGTACCTAATAAAGCATATACCCCCGGCTCCTTCATCTCAAAACTTAAGTTATTAACAACTGTTTTTTCTCCATATTTTTTTACAATGTTTTTTACCTGTAACGACATAATTTTATTCCTTTCAAAATAATTTGTTTGTAACTGTTCAAGCTTAGCTATAAACAGATACAAAATATTTATAATCCTTAAAACATAAACTTATATATCTCTATATAAGACATAGTGAATTATATCATAATCATTCTGATATTTATATATTAAAAAAGTCATATTTTCCCATTCTAAAGCCATTTTTATTATGCATTTTTTTACTCCTTTCATTTGCTTTAGGATTGATTATATCAGGAAATTATTAAAAAATCCTTAAATGAAAAAGGGGCTGTCGCTTCAAAGATTTTTTTCATTAAAGCGACAGTCCTAAAAAGTTATACTTATTTTAACTCTTATAATGAATCAATTAATAATATCTAATGCTTTTTTTGCAAGTTCATCAGCCAAATCATTATATTTATCATTAGAATGGCCTTTTACCTTTACAAATTCTATTTCTATCTTATTTTTCATTTCATCATAAAATTTCTTATAAGAAATTGTACCTTCTTTATTAGTTTTCCATTCTCCAAGACACCATTTTGAAATTCCTGTATAATCATGATGAATATATACTTTTCTTTTATTATGCTCGAATGCATATGTCATAGCAGCCATTGCTCCTGCAATTTCACCTGCAACATTATTCATTTCAGCTAATTTCTTATCTACAATTTTTTCAGAAAAAGTATACTCGTTACCTTCATCAATAATAACCATTCCATAAGAAAACTCTGTATCACTTCCATTATAGCTTCCATCAACATATGCAATGATTTCATCTGATTTTAAATCATTAATATTAACACATTTAGAATTACTTCCATTATTAATAAAAGCTTCGGCTTCTTCAAAAGTTGTAAAACTTTTAAATTCAGCTCCCTGAAACTTATCTGTATGTTTCTTACATTCATCCCATGTATTAAAAATTCCTATTTGTCTGCCTTTTCTTACTGCATAAAATTTATTTGCCATTTTTTTCTCACCTTAAATATATTTAATCTTATACAGTATATCATAAAAAACTTATTTTTTATAGATTATTATCTATTATTTCCCCGTTTTTCATTTCATACACTTCATCGCAAAGATAGTCAATATCGTCTTTATAATGAGAGGCAATCAATACGATCCTGTCGTTCTTCTTATATTCCAAAATAATTTCACGAATTTTCTTTACAGAAGAATCATCAATCGCATTTAAAGGCTCATCCAAAATCAATATCTTCGGATCATCCATGATTGCCATTGCAATGGCAACTTTTTGCTTCATACCTAGAGAATAATTTTTCACTTTCTTTTTTTCTTTCGATGACAATCCCACCATTTCAAGTGACTGAATGATTTTCTGTTTATCTACTTTTCCACTATAGGAACTGATGAATTTCAAATTGTCGTAAGCAGAATAATATGGTATCAGATTTGGTCTTTCTATAATAAAGCCAACATCTCTCATAAACCCATTTTGTTTTTTTCCATCAACGAGAATCTCTCCTGAAGACTTATTCATCAATCCCAATAACAATTTAAACAACACCGTTTTTCCAGAACCGTTCTGACCTATAATCCCATAGATTTGCCCAGACTCAAATGTTAAATTGATATTTTTCACTAAATATTTTCGATCTACTATTTTACATAAATTCTTCACTTCAATCCGCATAGCAGTCCCTTTCCTTCCGGTCAAATTCTTTCATTATTATCAAAAATCTTTCTTTCTTATCATACGATATATCACTGCTGACAGAAGTACAAACCAGATTGCTCCTGTCAACATCGTATCTCCAAATACCATAATTACATCTTTTTTGATACCTGCAAAATCAAAAATAAAAAACCTTTGCAGAGTCACATAACTAAATATCTCTGAAAGATCGATTGAAATCCCAATCTTATAAAAATTCCACGGACCGACATAATCTAATACAGCTATGTTAAGTAACACGGTAAGCAGAATAGCACATATACCATATTGCACATTGTCTTTCTTAATGCTGAACACCAGTCCGATCATTGATAATAAAACCAATCCCACATAGTATTTAAATATTACGATTCCCAGAATAAGCAGGCTATTGTATTTCAGAATAGACACCGGAACATAAATAGCGGTAGTTCTTAATATATAAAATTCCTGTTCTTCTCCCAACAAAAGAATCGCCTCTTTTGTATATTCAAACGAAAAAGACAATCCACCACAACTTCCAACGATGAAAGCCAGTAAAACAAATAAGAATAAGAACAAAAAAGAAAATACAAGCGTCAGCTTCAGCATTCCAAAATACAGATTTTTTCTCGTCCCATATTTAATGAACAGATTTTTTGTCAGATATTCCTCGTAAACAATGTCTGCTATTAAAATTGCAAATGCAATTAACACAAAATAATAAGCCATAGAGGGATCTGAAAAAGCCATGAGAAGATACATGTATATATTAGGTTCTTCAGTCCCCAAACCTCGATATTCCAGATTGATATAATGAACCGCAAAATATAATTTACTGATGATCAACGCCATGCATAGAATCAGTTTGCATAAAAAATCAGTTCTCAAAATTTTTGATTTTATGACATTTAATAAACATACTTTTTTACCCATCTTTGCTCTCCAAACGGTACTGCTTACCTTTTTCTTTCAATTTTGTAGGTATAGCTTACAAGCAGCAGAATACTAAGAAGCAATACCCACCATGTAAAATAATCAACCATCACAGCAAAAGGCGTGTCAGTCATAGTCGGATCCACCCCACCGAGAAGCGTATCACTAAACCGTGTTCTACGCCAAAATATCATTCCAAGAATTCTAAAGATAATATACGGCATAATACAGATCAATACCCTGTTATCTATCCACATAGCAACAACATAACTCATCGCAGAACAGACACCGCCCACAAATGCATAGCTTACAGCAATTAACAGTACAAATTCCATAGCGGTATTTCCAGTAAAATACTTCCCTATCAATGCATCTTTCCGATCCAGATAATTCCATCCCTTATCTCCTGTAGACAGGAAAAAATAGATTGAAAAATACATCAGTATCACTAAAAGAAAATTAAAAATCATTCCACTTAACATTGTGGTGATATATTTTGCCGTATAATAAAAATTGCTATGATTTTTACAACAGATCCTGTTATCAATTCCGTTTTTTCGATCATCTAAAAAGGAAAGCACATACACTAATGATGGCATAATCTCCAGTACTGCCATAAAACTTTCCCCCATTTTATCCTGCCATAAATAAAAAGCAGACATATCTGTATGTATTTCAACATAATCATACTCTAACCGATAATAATAATTACGAAACAAACAACAAATCAGCACATAAACCACTGTCACGCCCAGAAGCCATAGTAACCTTTTTTCGTGAACCATTCTTTTAATCTCAGTCATCAAAGTTCTCATTCAAAATATACATCTCCTGTCACTGCATCTATTTGGAAATTTCTTTCGTGTCCATTTTCAAGAACAACGATATTCCAGATTGGAACCGCCGATAAATCTCTTTTCAGCCTGTATGCCAGTTCAAACATCTTTATCTCGCTGACAGAATTTTTATCAATTTTATTCGCTACAATCGACAGCACGCTTTCCATGCTTAATATTTCACTAATCGCTTCTCCTTGTTTTTCAACCTTATAATATGGTGAAATTCCCTGATATTCATAAATCTTATTCATTTCAGTCATACATAGAGTTCCTCGTCTAAAATCGATTGGTATATTGGTTGGAACACCGTCATTTAATACCAGTCTCCCCGTAAAAACAACCCCGTCATAGGAAGGTCTTACAGAGACATAAACATAATCTTTTTGTGCTTTCGAGGTATGGACTGTTACATATTCGACAACCCATTGAAACTCCGAGTCTTGATAGGTCGTATCCATATAATTCTCTGCAAACGCAATCAGATCTTTAATATCTGTACCATTCGGTATATTCAGCTTCTTTTTGATTTTCTCCTGATTATTGCGGTAAATATCACAGGAACTAATGATTTTTTTTGAAGCTAAAACACTATTGAACGAGGTTCCACTCGTCAGATCATTTCCTTCCAATTTTGTCAGCTGAATGGAATAAATCTCGTCTTTGTCCGTAATGATCGGTGCCACATGCGTTTCCCCGATATTCTGGAATTCACTTTTGTTCGTTCCAAGGACACCCATGATCTCTTCCGCATTATTTCTGACTTCCCGGATACTTTTCCGTTCAAAATTCATTTCTGAAACTTTTTTTTGTCCCGTTTTTTCACTGCTGATCTCCTGCTTCTTTTCAATCTTTTCTACACCCATACAAGATGTAAGTACAATCGCCGATGTTACAGCAGCTACAAAAAAGAGTTTTTTTACATTGCACATTTTTTCTTACCTCACATATTTTTCATTCATTTTCAACCATATTAGTTGTGATAATCTATATTATAAAATCTCTAAAGTGCTTTTGTATTCTATCCACGATACAATGCCTTATTATCAATACTGTAATTATAATTTTTTTACTTATTATTTTCAATAACCACTCATAAGCAATATATAACCTCTTATATCTTAAAATTAACCTCTTGATAAAATCCATATAAAACGAAACATTATGCCATCTTAATATTTCTTATTTAATTTTTTACACGCAAAAAAAGAACAGTTACCTGTTCTCTCTTCATCTTTTCCAATTTTCCAAATATTGTACCTTCAAAACTACACACTAAACTTCATCCTATATCTTTCAACCTGACATACGTTCTTCCTAAACCTTAATGGTTAAGCCCTCGACCTATTAGTATCAGTCAGCTCAATACATTACTGTACTTACACCTCTGACCTATCTACCTCGTCGTCTTCAAGGGGTCTTACTACTTGCGTATGGGATATCTCATCTTGAGGGGGGCTTCACGCTTAGATGCCTTCAGCGTTTATCCCGTCCCGACTTGGCTACTCTGCCGTGCCTTTGGTAAGACAACAGATACACCAGCGGTC
>JAFQCK010000136.1 GCA_017416465.1 Lachnospiraceae bacterium
AATTAATACCTTACACTCTTGCAAAAGAGTGCGGTATACGTCATCATATGGCGTATTAGTTTCTTTCATAAATATTAGCCCCTTTCTTTATAATACATTTATACTTTTGTTATATTATATATATTTATCTTTTTCCCACTATCATTCTTCGTATAACAATTAATTTAAATTATTTAAAAATTCTTTAGCTTCAACTTCTGATATTTCAAACTTTATTACTATTTCTTTAATTATATCTTCATCTTTTACACCATATTTTCTTAAAAGTTCAATACACACTTTTATATCCTCTGTTTTTGCCTGTGATATTCCCTCTGCCAGTGCTGCATCTTTTATTCTCTTTGCTTCATAATCCAATATTTTTCCACCCATAACAGATACAACTCCTTTCCTTACATTATCATATTTCCTTGCAAGACTCTCTATTACTCTTTCTGATAATTGACATATAGTTTTATACATATACTCAGTTATTATTCCCTCTTCACATAACATATTAAGTCTTAATACAATATTACTATATTCCTTTTTTAATTGAAACAGTTTTTCATCACTATTATCAATTTCTTCCAAAGAATCTTCATATGTAAATATATAAAATGGGATTAGAAACAATAAATTCTTTTCAAAAATAGTATCTATATCATAACTTTTAATTTTCAAAGTTGGAATATCATAGGATACCTTGCCACCCGGTGTACTTAGCTTAATCTTCATTGTATCCGGTGTATTCTTATTATGCCTTAGAAAAATCACTGCTGATTCAGGAAATTCAACTTCTAAAACATAATCTTTTAAATTACTATGCTTGAGTGCAATCTGCGAGTCGTATTCATACATGCGGATAATCATGCTTCCATCACTTGAACTCTGACATTCTATATGATAATGCCTTTTTTCATTACTACTCTCTATTGAAAAAGATGAGTCTGTGATTTTCTTAGTGGATTCTCCAAAAAAATCAATAAAAATCTCATTCTCTTCTAAATTAATAGTATCAGTACCTTTGTAATTTGTCTTAAAAACTTCATTAATAACCGGAATAATTAATACCTTACACTCTTGCAAAAGAGTGCGGTATACGTCATCATATGGCGTATTAGTTTCTTTCATAAATATTAGCCCCTTTCTTTATAATACATTTATACTTTTGTTATATTATAATAGTTACTTATAGTTTTTTCAACATTTATTTACAAGTTTTTACATATTATTATAAATAAGAAGACTAGTGCAATCTTCATTTTTAGCTTATTAATTACTAATCAATGTATTCTTCATATTTCAAAATAGCAAACATTTTGTACATCTCTGCCTCTGATTCAACTCCTTGATTTATATAATCATCATAATTCATTTTTGAGTCGCAGTAATTCTCAAATTCATATTTCCAAATGAGAATTTTTTTATAATCTCTAAGATTATAATTATATGCTTTATAATTTGAATCATTTATATCCCTAACACACTCATATTGATACGCATGATAACATTCATGAAGCACAGTCATAATAACTTCTTTCAAATAATCAGGATTTTCGATGTTATTCTCATTTATACTAATCAATTTGTCCCCATCTGAATAGTATCCACCTTTATTATCATCATATTTTTCATAAATCAAACTAATATTTTCATCTACTCCAAGATAATCAAGTTCATAATCAACTATACTTTTCATTACTTCCATTCTTTCATCAATCGACATATATTTATATTCCTTTAAAGTTTTCAAACTTGATGAGAATTCAAGCCACTTCATTTTATCTTCACTTCTCGTTAAAATAACATCCAGATAATCATCTGTTTTGTTATTAATTGCTTGATTTTTCACACTAATAAATTCATTTATATTAGTAAAAATAATGCTTATAATAATAAAAAAAGTAAATCCCATATACTTTACTATTTGTTTTTTGCTGTTTGAATATAATTTTTCTTCGTTTATTATTTTATGCTCTTTATAAGCCATTGAGCAAGTAATATTAACTTGTAAAAATTTATATATAACATATATTATAAAAAAACATATAATACCTTTCATAATTTGACTGATACTCAAAAAATCATATTCCATTAAACTTTCAATTGACATGTGTACTTACTCCTTTTTAATCTTTTAATGTTTGAATGCTCCATTTTCATAAATATATAGTTAATTTGAAATCGATTAATAACGAATTCCCCTTATTAATTTGATTATTAGAACACCATATTCATATGTAATTATTTTTTTATTAATTGATAGTCGAATTTTGTATACTTACCTTTATATGCTGTATATAAGGAAAGTACATACCTCTTACTAATAAATCTAATTTCCGACTGCCCATCAAGATGTCTTATAAATTCAACATTCATCTGTTCTTTCCATATTTCTTTTGGAAGTCTATCCTCTAACACATTTTCGACATATTTAATGCACATTTCTTCAATCATAAACTGAGTATTTAACTTGGTTTCTTTATACTCAATTAACATACTTGATTCAAGCCATGAAGAAAAACATTTGCACTTTTTAAAATAGCTACCTACCATCATATAAGTTACATACTCCAAAACCTTTTGTAAATTGTTTGTTTCTTTTTTCATAATCTTTTACCTCGCTTTATTTATTATTAACATTTTTGTAAACAAAAAATGTTGAAAAAGGGTAGACTACTAGTGTTGTAATCTTTCCTCTTTCAACATATATAATCATTAATAATTTTTATTGCGAGATTTATCTTAAACCTAAAGTGAGTATAATACTATACATTTCTCCTGTCAAGTAACTTTTTAATCGTTATTCTGATTGATAATAACATTTTTCAACTATACAATCATCTATCATCTCTTCTTCAAAATCATCTGACTCAAGGATAGAATTAGCACTTTCTTCTAAAACAGCTATGTACTCCATATAATCAAATTTAACATTAGTAAGAGTTTTTTCTTGAAACTCTTCTATATCCTCTACATCCACAAAAAAACTCATCTTCATACAATGCCATAATTTCGCTACTTTCATCTAATTCAAAAGAAAAATTAATACCACCTATGTATGATGAGAAAAAATATTCTCCATTAAATCCTGTATAAGATATATCTCCATATAAATCACTGTCAATAAAATCTTTTACCTTCATTCCTTCTAAATCTTTTACAGTTTTTTTAATATCTTCTTCTACCTCAGTTTTTCTGAGATAAACTTCATATCCTTCACCATTTCCACCATATACGCCATATTCAAAGCCTAAATCATATAACTCACTTAACTTCTTGCCTTCTAATGATGTATCATTATTATTTTCACCATTAGTTTCTTCATTTTCGTTGTCATTATCTACAACTACTTCTTCATCTTCCTCATCTAAATCAACATCTTTTTAGATAAATTGATAGGAATAAATTATAAATTCAAGAAATGTGCACTAATTATATTTTTTTACATTCTTATTTTCCAATTTTTTACTTAAATACCATATCAAACATACTATAATATTTATAATTGACAACCATTGTGATATTGATATTCCATAAATTATTCCACGTTCAATATCCCCTCTAAGAAACTCTAAACAAAATCTTGCTATTCCATACATAACAAAATAACAGACTAATTTATTTATCTTTTCATCCATATAAAATATTATAAAAAAAATAATTAACTCGCACATACTTTCTAATAATTGAACAGGAATTTTCACATTGCCCAAAGTTTTTCCATAACAACATCCTGAAAAGAAACAACCACATCTTGATATTGTATGAAACAACGGAATTGAACAAATTATATATTTTTTATAAAATTCTGATGAAATAAAATTTATCTTAACAAGAATAATTCCACTATTTAATGCACCATATAGTCCACCATAATAAACCATATCCCCATATAATAAAAGTTCTTTAATTGTGCATAACCGGTTCCTATAAACCATTACAAATATCCCTAGTAATTTTGCACCTATATACCCTCCAACGCATAAACAAAAACAAATAAATATACATTGATTGTAATTATATTTATTTTTCACATTATAATATATAAAATGAAGCGTAATTGCAAAACTTAATACAGAAAAAAATAAATATACCATAAACTATACAAGATCTCCAGACCAAGCACCAAATCCTGCTATCAAAGCTGAAATTGTTGCAATTCCTAATATACAACCATAAACAACCACTTGATTTTCACGAACATCTATCATTCCTAATGTACACATACAAGTCAATTCAGTTATATAATCCTTTAATAATAACAATATAATACATGCAATACCACCGGTTCCAATTCCTTTAAAAAATATTCCCAAAGCATTATACTCAACTTCATATATCGGCCCTGAATAATTTGAGGTTGATGATACATCATAACTTCCATCCCATTTTTTTTCTATTCTAATATTTCTTCCACATTCTCCTCCATCACTTATCTTTGTTTTTTTTCTAAAAAATGACAAAAATGATATTAACCAAAATACTGAAAAAAAAGACCAAACGCAAATAATTGTGTATAATATATTATCCATTTCAAAATACCTCGTTTAATAAATGTATATCCAATAAAAATAGATGGTTATACTTTTATCTTTCTATATTTTTTTGATTATGATTTTCTAACCATTTATTACTCTAGTTTCTCTGAAGATTTTACAAACTCAGTATTAACATTATATCCACCACTACTCATTTTTTTAATGCTATTTTAACAGCATTCATTTTAGAGTCCACTTCACTAACGGAACTTTCCCCATCTATAGCCATTAATATCATATCTGCAAAATCTTTTGTTCCATTCTTATCAAATCTAACTGTTTTTTCTTTACTAATATAAAGATATGTAACATCACTACCTTCTTCTCCTAAATGGAATTACTCAAATCATAACCACCGGCTAAGCCGGTGGTTATGATTAATTATTTAGTTGTGACATAAGCTAATATTTTATGACGAATATGGTGGTCTCAACACTCCCCAGAAATTATAACTAGTATAATTATGCTCAACCCTAGCTGCTGGAGAACCTGTTGTTCCATTTGCATTGTACCAATTTTGATCTATTGAAACAAAAGTATTAATATTTGCAGAAATAATAATGCCTGTATGGCCATAACTAGAATAATCCCATATAGCAATATCACCCGGTTGTGGAATAAAATCCGGAGTATTCTTAATTCTAGTCCAACCCGCAGGTAAAGCACATGTAATTAATACATTTGCATTTCCTGCAAAAGTAACTCCAAAGTTTTCCTGAGTAAATGCATTAACAAAATCTTTACATTGTGCACCATAAAATCCATCAACATCAATACTCTGTCCAATTCTGCTAGTAGCCCAATTTACTGCCTGTGTTCTCGTCATACCACCTGAATTACTTTTATCAACTGCTTCAAGACACCATTTTTGATTGTTATCAAATGGATCAAATTTTCTCAACATTAATTGAGCACCTTCTGCTGTTGAAGTAACACCTGCTACCCAATTAGTACCAACCAATCTAAATACGTAGCAACCCTCCCATGTTCTTATTAATTCCCACATACTTGCTGCATTATCCTGTCCTAAAGTCCATAAATCAATTAAATTATTTTCTTTAAATGCATCAGAATAATTATTTCCACCTCTGTTAACATCTAAAATATAAGCTCCACTATTACATTTTGGTACAATTGCTATTCCACCATTACTAGCTCTATAATCATGGAATTGCCATAACTGAGCATCACTAGTATTCAAACTCCACAATTGTACTTTTGCACCATCATATGTATTACAATCATATACATCCATTACCCTATTTGTAGTAGATGCAATACTTACTTTATAATAAATATTTCCACCCGCTGGTGGTTCATAATTTGATTTATACACATGCACTGTGAAACTATCTGCATGTCCACTAGCCACAGCTTTTACTGTTATTGTTGCTGTTCCTCTACCTACGCCTGTAATCTTACCTGTAGAATCAACTGTTGCAACTCCAGTATTACTACTTGACCAAGTTACATTTTTATTACTTGCATCACTTGGCGCTACACTCGCTGAACACTGATATGTATGATTCGATAAACTGTTACAATCAAGTGCTAATGTTTTTTTGTTAGTTATACTTACTCCTGTAGGTGCTACATTTACTGTCACATTACATGTAGCTGTATATCCGCCTTCTGCTGTCTTTACTGTTATTGTTGCTGTTCCGTTTCCTACTCCTGTTACTTTTCCTCCATTTACAGTTACTACTGATGTATTTGATGAACTCCATGTTATTGACTTGTTACTTGCATCACCAGGGTATACTGTTGCTGTAAGTGTTGTGCTTGCTCCCTTATTTATTGTTACTGCATTTGTATTTAATCCTACTCCTGTTGGTGGTACATTTACTGTCACTGTACAACTTGCTGTATGTCCTCCATCTGCTGTTCTTACAGTTATTGTTGCTGTTCCGCCTCCTACTCCTGTTACTTTTCCGCCACTTACTGTTGCGACTGCTGTATTTGATGAACTCCAAGTTACTGATTTATCACTTGCATCACTTGGTAATACGGTTGCTGTAAGTGTTGTACTTGCCCCTTTATTTATTGTTACAGATGTTTTATCTAAACTTACACCAGTTGCAGGTATTAATTTTATTCCTTCAATATTCCATCTTTGCTTTTCATCAAATAAGTCATATTCCTTCAAAGTTAACTGAGTTCCTTCATTTACTGATGTAGTTCCTACTGACAAATTGTGTCCTACAAGCTTTAGTACATAAGAATTATCCCATAATTTTATTATCTCCCAGGCTCCTGCTTGATAATCTTCTCCTAGTCCATATAAAATCATTGAACAATCTGATTGTATTTTACTTGATATTCTCAATGCTTTTAAAACAGAAACTCCATTCTTACTTTTTGGAGAAAGTGTTAATCCTCCATATTCTTCTTTATAATCTCCAAATTGCCATAACTGATTATTAGTTTTTGTATATGAACTTAATGTAACCTTATTGTCGGAATTAGTCATAGCTAATTCTGAATTATTAAGAGGACTTATTTTTAACCACCAATTTCCTCCACCAAGTATTCTATAATTTGGTTCATAAACATAAACTGTTGCACTACTAGTTTTATTACCATCTTCTGTTGTTACAGTAATTACAGCAGTTCCTATCCCAATTGCTGTAATCACACCTGTACTACTTACTGTTGCAACATTAGTATTAGAAGAACTCCATTTTACATTTTTATTAGTAGCTGTACTTGGTGTTATTGTTGATATAAGTGTTTCCGTTGAACCTTTACTTAATGTAACTGATGATTTATTAAGTGATATACCACTTACATTATCTACCAAAATCCCATCATCATTTACATATTTATTTCCTATCCATTCATTTGATGCCATCTTCCCATTTTCATGCATATAATACCAGTTTGTTCCAATTTTATACCAGCCTGTTACCATATAGCCTAAGTCATCAAAATAATACCAGCTTCCACTTATCTGTTTCCAACTACTCTTTGGATATGTTCCATCTGCATTTTGATACCACCAACCATTATTATCTTGTTTCCAACCTGCTGTCCTTGTCTTTGTTAACACTCCACTACTATTAACATAGTATTTTCCTATCCATTCATTTGATGCCATTTTTCCACTTTCATGCATATAATACCAAGACGCTCCAATTTTATACCATCCTGTTACCATATAGCCTGAAGTATTAAAATAATACCAACTTCCACTGATTTTTTTCCAACTACTCTTTGGATATGTTCCATCTGCATTTTGATACCACCAGCCGTTACTATCTTTTTTCCAGCCTTCTTTAACTGTCTTTGTCAATACTCCATTACTGTTAACATAGTAATTTCCTATCCACTCATTTGATGCCATTTTTCCACTTTCATGCATATAATACCATGAGTTCCCAATTTTATTCCATCCCGTTACCATATAACCTGAAGTATTAAAATAATACCAACTTCCACTTATTTTTTTCCAACTACTTTTTGGATATGTTCCATCTGCATTTTGATACCACCAGCCGTTACTATCTTTTTTCCAGCCCGATTGTGTCTGGTTGCTTGCTGCTAATACAATTTGAGTTCCATCGGTAAAAATGCTATCATTAGAATATATTCCAATCGAACTGAATACCAAAAAAATAGACATAATCCATGAAAATATGTTTCTTTTGCACTGTCTTTTTTTCATATCTTCTACCTTGTAAGAAATTAATTCTTAACTTTTCCTTTCTTTTATAATCTAAATTCTATTCAATACATTATTCACCACCTCTCTTAATTTAGAATATTAGGCGTTTGCGAAACGCCATCCACCGCATAAATACGGCACTTTTTTGTTATAAAAACAAATAACTCCTCACTGGATATGGTATAATAGAGTTGACAAAAAACCATTATTTCTACCCAAGAAAGGAGTTATTCTGATACCTATGATAACATATAAACAGCTTTCTGTGGCAGATTTTTTTGAAGATTGCCAAAATATTTTTGAAGAAGACAAACCTCAGTTTCTTTCTCTATTAGAACAACATATCGACCTTGATGAAATTATTCCGATTACTTTTTATAACCACTTTTATGCATCAACGGGCAGAACCCGCAAATACCCTTTACATGCCCTGCTTTGGGCTTTAATTATCCAACGTATTTTTTCTATTCCTACTGATCAGCTTTTACTTACTTTTTTACACTATTCCAAACCTTTAAGAGATTTCTGTGGATTCACTAAAGTTCCTGATGCTTCTAAAATTACCAGATTCAAACAGGATTTTCTTGAAGATTTGCAATCAGTTTTTGACAATCTCGTTGACCTCACAGAACCAATCTGCCAGGCTATTGATTCTGTCAAAGCTGATATGACCATCTTTGATTCTTCAGGCATTGAAGCTTTTGTTACTGAAAATAATCCCAAATACGCAAACCGGATTATCAGACAGCTAAAAGCTTATGCAAAAACCATGGGATTCGACGAAAACTTCGACCCTTATAAAGCTGCTTACGGTTCCATGCCTTCCCATGCCGCTGCAAATCCTGAAATCAAACAGCTTTTTATAAACGGACATTTCTGTTATGTCTTTAAGTTTGGTATTGTTACAAACGGACTTGGTATCATTCGTCATATTTCTTTTTACAACAAAGACTTCATGAAGTCCCATCCTGACATTGTTGTAGAAAAGAAGTCCGATTCACCCGATGAAGACAAATGTGTTCATGACTCAAAACTTCTGATTCCTACTTTAAAGGACTTTTTTACGAAACACCCGCTTATCAATCCTAAAGTATTTCTCGGAGATACAGCTTTTGATACAGTAGGTCTCTACAAAGATCTTCTCTCCGGCGACACATTTGGCGACAATAGACATTTTTCAAAAGCCTACATACCGCTAAATTCCAGATCTCATCTTGAAAATGTTGATTATACTATTAACGAAGAGGGTATTCCTTGTTGCCCACATGATGCTTCACTTCCGATGAAGTATGAGGGAATCTCCAAACTTCGTAGTGGTGTAACCAGATATAAGTTTGTCTGTCCTAAAATCAAATGGATATACGACAAAACTACCGGTAAATGTCACAGAAAATGTCAGTGTGATACCCCTTGTACTCCTTCTAAATGTGGTCGTATGGTTTATATCTATCCTGAAAAAGATCTTCGTGCATATCCGGGAACTATCCGTGGCACGGAAGAATGGGATAATACCTACAAAATACGAACCGTCGTGGAAAGGGACATTAATCATATCAAAGACAATCTCTGTCTTGCAGGACGCCGCACACAAAATGAAAAAACTTTACATGCCGACTTAATTCTCGCGGGAATTACCCAGCTTATAACTGTAGTCCTCGCTGATAAAATTAAACACCATGAATATATCCACAGTTTAAAACCTTTGATTGCTTAGGCCTTACAACTTTAATAAACGTTGAAGCTTATTAAAGTACGCCCAAAATTCGTTTCTTTCAATTTTCATCTCAAAATTCGTGCTTTGCACGAATTCTACCTTGTTTGGAATCAAGATTGCGAACGAGCATTAGCGAGTTTCGCAATTACCTATATA
>JAFQCK010000137.1 GCA_017416465.1 Lachnospiraceae bacterium
ATATATATTTAAATATGTTTCAACGTAAGAAATCAAAATTGAATATTGATTCTAAGATTCAAAACGCATTGTTTTCATAGCACTTGGTGCTGTGGAAACAATGCGTTTTTTGACAACAATTTCAAAATCTTTTCCAGTTTGCTGATATGAGTCTACTTCTTACGAATATCGTGCCCTAAGTCTGCCTTTTTGTCATCTTACATAGAAAAAGTGCTTAGTTGGTTCAAAAAATCGTTAAGTCAGAAATTTTGAGGCTGAAGTAGTTTTTCTATTGAAGATGCTCCATCCGTATAAGGAGGAGTAGATTTGAGCAAGCAGAAGGTAACATTTAGGATTGAAGAAGGAGAAATAGAACTATTAAAAGAAAAATTATATACAGATAATCAGTCAGAAGCTATTAGATGAATATTTTATTTCTTGAGAGCCACCAGTTTCTCTTTTTAGAGCAATATTATAAATAAAATATTTGTTTTAGGGACAACACAATATATAGTAAATATAAAAATATAATATGATTATTATACAATATATTGTGTTTGTGTTAATTTCTAATGTATAATATTCTAATGGCTCTCAAGAAAGAAACTGGTGGCTCTCAAGCGAGATAATATTCAATCAAATGACAGCATTAAAATAAGAGGCTTAAAAGAACCTTTTGAATTAAGAGATTTAAATATAGAAATAAAACCAAACGAGCATGGTAAAGCAATCTTATCCATAAGGGTAAAAGAGGAAGGAAAGCCTTCAAATATAATAAAAAATATAAATAAAAAAATGGTAAGTATACATAGTAGTGAAAAGGGAAACAGTGGATTGCTATTTAAGGGATATATAACAGAATGTAAAATTAACTCGCGAGAAAGTTCAGGTATAGTATATGTTGAACTAACATCTACATCAATGGAATTAGATAAGAAATATGAAAATGAATCATATCAGAAAAAAGGGGAAAGCTATAAAAAAATAATAGAAACTGTAGCAAGTAAATCCAAAGGAATTAACAGTTATTGCTCAGGTGATTTAAAAAAGGAAAAATTAGAAAAGCCTATTATACAATACAAAGAAACAAATTGGGAGTTTATAAAGAGAATAGCATCAAGATTTAGGTTACCTGTAATTGCAGATGTTACAACAGATAAACCTACATTTACAATAGGATATAATCAGCAAAGTTCAGCAGAAGAAAAGGATTTTATTAAAGCCAGAACAACAGAATTCATTAGAATGGGAGAATATTGTATAAGAAGATGATGATAGTAAAGTAACATCTAAAGATTATAAAGGTATGATTGTAAAAAGCTATAAGAACCTAAATATAGGCTGTAGTGTGGTGTATGGTGGAAATAACTATATTATATGTTCAAAAAAAGTAAGAACAGAGGGAGCACAGTTAATATTTATATACGAACTTGGAAGTGAAAAACTATATTCATTAGAACCAATATATAATGAAAGACTTGTAGGAAGATGTCTTGAGGGAACAGTAGTAAAAACAGAAGCAGAATTTATAAAGTTGCAGTTAGATATAGATAAAGAGAAAAAGTCAGAAACAGAACTTTATAATTTTAAATGGATGCCCGATACAGGAAATCTAATGTATACAATGCCTGAAAAGGATACGGTAGTATCATTATATATAGGAGGAAATGATGAAGGAGATGCAATAGTAATAAATGCATTAAGAAAAAAAGATGGAAAAGACATAGATAATCCGGATAATAAATATTATACAACAGTTGAAGGTAAGAGAATATATTTAAAAGAAAAAGAAATAGGACTATCTAATGAAGCTAAAGATGAAGGAAAAATACATTTAAAAATAGACGATAAAGATGGTGTCACATTCAGCTCTGCAAAAAAGATATATATGGAAGCTGAAAAGATAATACAAATAAAATCAGGAAATAAACTGACAGTAAGTGGAAATAAATTATTACAGATAATTAGAGAAAAAGAAGGAGTAAAATTTAAAAATAAAATAGATATAATTGGTTCAAAAAAGAAATTTGACTTTGGAATCGCAATGCCGGAACAACTTGAGGAGGCTTAAAAGGTAACAATAAAGAATACCGGAAAATCTCCAAGTGGTAAGGAACTAACACCTGAGCAGACAAAAATAAATGAAATGTTTAGAGGTGACCAGTTTAAGGCGGAGAACAGCTTTAATGCGTCTGTTCCTGAGGGTCTTAGGTCTGATTTGGTAGCGTTGAATAAAAAATGAAAAACAAGATATAACACGTAGAGTTTTTGATAGAATTAATGAGCTTCAAAAAAAAGATTTTGCAAAATTTAGTGGAAATGTTTTTGCTATTTATGATTGTTATTATAATATCGCACGTTAGTATTATAGAATTGATAAAAGATATAAACGGAAGTTACATAGTTGCTTTATTGATAATGCTTTTTATTACTTGTTTATTGATAAATATCTTTGGCATAGAATTTTCAATTGAAAAGTGTTTAACCAATCATAAAAAAAAGAAAATATAAAGTAAAAAAAATGGGAAAATAAATAATAATGAAGAAAATAATGATAAGAGTTTATGGGGATTTATTAATAAGAGGATGGTGTCTGCAGTTATAATTACAGTTGACTTAGAGATATTAATTATGTATATATTTGGTGTGCTATATGAAAATGATAGAAGATCTTATAAAGTAGTATTATTTGAGAAAGAGAAAGGTGAAGATAGTAAATATATATTTAAAGACCAAAATGGTCAGATGAATTATGAAATATATCCTATTATTTTTGAAGATAATGATAGTTATATTCTGGCTAGACTTTATATAGAAGATGGAAAAATTGAAATAGATTATAAATATCAAAGGGTAATAGAGAAAACTGATGTAGAAATATTTAATTTTGATAATATATATAGTATAAATATAGGTAAATAGTTTTTTAATTGTAAAGTTATAGGTTGGTATAAGAGAAATTTCAATATGTTTCTACGGATATGTGTATAGAAAATGAAGGATATAAAAATAGTAGAATAAAATGAAATGTCAGAGTGGAGAAATCTGCACTGGCATTTTTAACTATATCTTTAGTTTGTGGTGGTTTTGGAGCAGAAATTTAATGGTGACATTTATGAAAGAGGCAGATGATTTTTATAGGGGATAATATTTAATATGTATTAAATTGTAAAATTTAGTAGGAAAATAATAGAATTTATGTTAAAATTTTATACATATATATTTTTGATTTGGTTTATGAAAAATTCAAAAAGTGAAAATAAAATTAATGATATACATAAATTGTTTTATTAATAAATTAGGTAAGGAGTACATATGAAGTTTTTAACAGCGATACATACAGATATTGGTATTAAGAAAAAAACAAATCAGGATTCTATATTATTAATGGAAGCTGAAACAGATATAGGTAATGTTTTGTTCACCGTTGTTTGCGATGGTATGGGTGGGTTAGAAAAAGGTGAAGTTGCCAGTGCTACAGTTATAAGAGAATATGAGAATTGGTTTAAAAACGTGTTTCCGGAGGTTTTATATAGCGGTATTACTGAAACGTTTATAAGAGAAAGTATAGAAAAAGTTATATTTGATATGAATGTTAAGATTAGTTCATATGGAAAAAAAGTAGGGATAAATTTAGGTACTACAGTATTGGTGTTATTAATTGTAAATAATATTTACTATTGCATTAATGTTGGGGATACAAGATGTTATAAGATAGATACAAGTTTTAATCAGTTGACAAAAGACCAGACATATGTGCAAAGAGAAGTGGATATGGGAAGATTGACTTTAGAGCAAGCTAAGAATCATCCACAAAGGAATGTATTATTACAATGTGTAGGTGCTAGTGAAGAAATAAAACCGGATTTTTATACGAGTGAAGTGAATTCAAATGATATGTTTATGTTATGCACAGATGGATTCAGACACGTAATAACAGAAGAAGAATTTTTTGAATATATGAATCCTGATATTTTACATAATCAGGAAAAGATGGAAGAGACTATTAAGTATTTTACTGATTTAAATAAATATAGAAAAGAAGAAGATAATATTTCAGTTGTATTGATAAAGACAGAGTAAGTTAAGAGAGGTTAAAAATGCTTGAAATTGGTTCGATAGTAGATGGAAAATATAAGGTTTTAAATAAAATTGGTCAAGGTGGAATGAGTATAGTTTATTTAGCGATGAATGAGAGAGCTAATAAACAGTGGGCAATTAAAGAGATTAGAAAAGATGGAGTTAGTAATTATGAGGTGGTAAAACAGGGATTAATAGTGGAAACAGATTTATTGAAAAAATTAAATCATCCACATTTGCCTAGCATAATTGATGTTATTGATGGTGATGGGACTTTTTTAATTGTAATGGATTATATAGAAGGTAATCCGTTAAGTAAAGTATTAAAACATAAAGGGGCACAGGAACAAGATGATGTCGTAGAGTGGGCCAAGCAGTTATGTGATGTGCTTGGTTATCTTCATTCTAGAGAGAAACCTATTGTATATAGGGATATGAAGCCTTCAAATGTAATGTTAAAACCGGATGGAACAGTTACATTGATTGATTTTGGAACAGCGAGAGAGTATAAGACTGCAAGTTTGGAGGATACCACTTGTTTGGGCACTCAAGGTTATGCTGCACCTGAGCAATTTGGCGGACAAGGGCAGACAGATGGAAGAACGGATATTTATTGCTTGGGAGCTACGATGTACCATTTGATAACAGGGCACAATCCGGCAGAGCCGCCTTATGAAATGTATCCGATAAGGCAATGGAATCCACAATTATCTTCGGGGCTTGAAGAGATAATTATTAAATGTACTCAAAAAAATCCTAATGATAGATATCAATCATGTGCCGAGCTTATGTATGCATTGGAACATTATAAAGATTTAGAAAATGAATCAAAGAAGATATACACAAGAAAATGGAGATTGTTTCTTGCTTCAGCAATTATGTGTATTTTAACATTGATTTGTACAGTAGGATTTAAAATTATGATGAACAATGAAATACAAAGTACATATGATTCGTATTTAGAGAAAGGAATAGATGCAATTAATGGTAGCAGAATAGATGAAGCATTTGAAGATTTTCAAAATGCAATTGAAATTGCACCTGAAAATGGAGAAGCATATATAAGACTTTTAGGTGACGCAATTTTAGGAGATGATATATTTACTTCTTCAGAGAGTCAGATAATTGTAGAAATTTTGGAAAGTACAGAATCTGGAAGAGAGACGTTTATTTCAAGATTAAAAGAAAAAGATAAGAAGAATTACTATTTGTTGATGTATAATCTTGGAAATGCTTATTATTATTATTATGAGGACAGTTCAGGAAAAAATAAAGCAGGGGAATATTATAAAAAAGCAGCCGAAGGAGAGGGATATTTAGATAAACAACAATTTACCAGAGCAAGTACATTATACAAAATATGTGAGTACCAAAATGATATAGGTATAGTACCACGAGATGGTATAACAAAAACTGTTAAATATACCCAACTTTGGGAAGATATAAATAAACTGGTAGATACAGATTATGAGTCAGTTGCTGATAGAACTTTAGCAGTAAAAGTGTATGCAAGCTTTAATGACATGGTGACTGTTAATAAGAATAAATTGAATCAGGAAGGAATATCAGATTCTGATATTCTTAGCAGATATTTAGTAGTAAAAGAAAAAGCTGAAAAAATATATGAGTTAGAATTAAATGATCAAACTCTCCCGGAAGTTTCAAAAGAAAATTTAGATAATTTATTAGAATCTCTTGATTTTTGGATAGGACAATTGGAAAATTCAGTAAATAAAGGTATAACAGAAAATAATAATGATGATAAGGAGGAATAAAGAATGAGTGCTTTTGACTCAGGAACAATGGGATTTTTTAATATTGGATATATAGTTTGTTTGATTCTAACAGTGTTGTTTTTTATTTTATCTATTATTTTATTTTTTGTTTTTGATATCAGACATATATTTATGATTCGTTCAGGCAAGGCAGCAAAGAGAGATATTAAAAAAATGGAGAAAGAGAAGTTCAAGACAGGAAATTTGGAACAGAATAATAAAAAGAAATCTTTATATGGAGAGTCAGGAGATTTTGAGGCTTCTGAAGATTTAGCAGAGACAGAAGTGATTTCAAATGAAGAATCTACAACTGTTCTTGAACAGAATGAAACAACTGTATTAAATAATATAGGAGAAACAACAGTATTGTATTTTGAAGATTCAAACAGTACAATACCAAAGCAAAAATTTAATATAATAAAGAAACAAATATATATACATACAAAAGAGGTAATATAGTATAAGAAAAGGAGTAAAACAAATGGTTGTAAAAATGAAAAGCAGAATAACTGCAATTGTACTTTCGGTTGCATTGATTATAACTGGTATGTGGAAAGATGGATTGTTTTCACTAGCTGAAGAGCAGGATTATGTGTATTTGGTTATTTCGGAAGGAGAAGTGCTTTGTGAAGGAATAGCTTCGTCAGGTAATGCTTCATCTGGAAATGCTTCATCAGGAAATGTAGCATCAGATGGAAACATAGCGTCAGATGGAAACATAGCATCAGATGGAAATATAGCATCCGATGGAAATATAGCATCCGATGGAAATGTAGCGTTAGCTAATATCGAAGATGATGTAAAAAAAATAAAAATTAAAAAGGATATTTTATTTAAAGAAGGAAATCCTAATGATGGTATTGTAGAAAAAGAAGGGTACAGTATTAAAGGTTGGATGTATAAAAATGAAAATTCTGAATTCGATGAATTAACTTCGGTTGAGGATATAGAAGATGGAACAGAAATTTATGCATATTGGGAATATGTTAAATCCGAAGATTTCAAAGTTAATGTTCGAGATGTAGATAGTAGTATTGTATCAAATCTTGATAAAATCGTAATTGGTGTAACTGCAACAGAAGTAGAGATTAAGAATGTTACCATAATGAAAGGATATTTAATTGATTGGTTTGAAGATGAAGAATATAATAAACCAATTACAAGCACAACAGATTTTTCAAAAGGTATATATTTGAAAGCTAAACTTAGTACTGAATTGTTCGTGTTAAAGTCACCAATGAAAGATAATTCAAGTGTATATGTTAGTAGTCTTGAAACAGATTCTTTGAAGTGTGAATTACTTGGAGCAGGGAATATGGGGAGAGTAGAAATATATAAAGATATAGAAATAGATGAAATAAATAAAAAATTCATAGTTTATCTTTATGATCGGGTGGATGATAAAAAAGAGCGTATATCAGATCTAATTGAAATTAATGCGATTGTTGATAATTTGGCGCCAGAACTTATTGATGTAAAATTAGAAGATAAAGAAATTGATAATTCTAATTTTAGATATACTGAATGGACTAATGAATCACTAACACTCAATTTTAAAGTAGAAGATAAGGATTCAGGGGTACATAGTGTAAGGTGTTCGTTAAATGATAATGAGATTATTTTATCTGAGACAGATGGTACTTATAGCATTGAAATTCCAGAATATACAGGAACAGAGCAAAAAGCAGTTACATATGAAGTTAAAATAACTGTAAAAGATAATGTAGATAATGAAGAAGTATATACTTACATAATAACAGTTAATAGAGATAAAAAAGCTCCTGAGATTAAAGTTGAAGCATCAGAAGATTACACTAATGAAGATATTGTATTAGATGTTAATGTTGATGATGATGGTTCGGGAATTAATGATGAAGAAACAAAGTACATTGTTTATACTGTTGAAAATGGTGAAGATAAGGAGTATAAAGCAGAAAGCAAAGTTGAAAATAATCAAATTGAATTAACTTGTGATGATGATAAATCAGTTATTTACAAGGTAGTAATTAATGCGCAGGATAACTGTGAAAATCCGGCAGATACAAAAAAAGTAATTGTTAAATTTGATAAAATAAAACCTACTTTTGCTTTAGAGTATAACCAAGATTGGAATAAAGGAGATAATGGTTACGTTACAATATTAACTGCTAAAGATAATGAGTCGGGTTTGTCTGAACCACCAAATTATGGGGATATAGAAGATGAACGTGAAAATGTAGCTTCAATTGAAAAAGTTAATGAGACAGTTGATGGAAAAGTAGTATATAAATATAAAGTTACTCCTTCTATATCATCTGAAAATGTAAAATTTGAAGCTACATTAACAGATAAAGCAGGAAATTCAGCTACAGTACCCGTTATTATGAAGTTTGATGTTGATTATCCAACATTAAATTCTATTAATATTGTTGAAAACGATACTCTTACAGAATTACAGGGTGCTATTATCAATGGAGAAAAAAATATTAAGATAGTAGCATCTGATGTTACAACTAATGTTTCTATTTTTTATAAGTTAAATAACAATGGCTTTAAAGAAATTAAAACTACAGACAAGAATGTAGAACAGGTAATACCTATTGATACAAAGACATTATTAGATGGGGAAAATGAGTTATTTGTTAAAGTTGTAGACGAAGCTGGAAATGAAAGCAGTTTGGTTGAAAAGACATTTACTGTAGATAATACAGCACCAAGTATTAACTTTGTATATAAAGATGCTAATGATTGGGTTAACGAAGTAAATCCAATAATAGTAGTTAATATTAGTGATGTATATTCAAAAATTAATAAAGGTACAATAAAATATGCTTTTTCATATGAACCGGATAAAGAATATGTTATTGACGAGTCTAAATTAACAGTCAGTCAGGATGGCAAAGCTGTTAATACAGTAATATCATTAAATGAAAAAGAATATATGTATGGTGTTAAAATATGGGTGTATGATGAATTATCAAATCAGGGTACTGCTGAAACAAAAGAATATATTGCAATAGACAGAAGTGAGATAACAGTAGAATTTGGATATGATAATTTTGATAATTGGACAAATGAAAATGATAAAATGTTAATTACTTTATCAGCAAAAGGTGGTTCAATACTTAATAAAGATTCCGTTAAGTATAGATACACTTATCAGGAAAATAATGTTGAAAATAAACCAACAAATATTGAAGTACTCGAAAATGGAAAAAAATTAAAGTTTGAAGTTCCAATTGATAAGAGAGCAGAAAAATATAGAGTAGTAGTAAATGTATCAAATGAAGCAGGAACAGGAAAAGAGGTTGAATCAGGATTTGTATCAGTTGATAAAGTTAATCCTATAGTAAAGACTGAATATGAGTCTAATGGTTGGATTAATATTTTAAACAACAATCAGAAAATTGAATTTGTAATTGATGATACTGAAAGTGGAATTAAAAAAATTACAACAGAATATATATATGGAGATTCAACAGAGAATTTTGATAAGTATTGTAAAGTATTTACAAAAGAAGAAATTTCTGTGAATAAAATGACAATTCCAACAACAGAATTAAAAGATGGTGAATATGTACTTGTGGTTTCAGCAGAAGACATGGCTGGAAATCCAAGTAATGCTGTAAAAATTCCTATAAAGAAGGATACAAAAAAGGCTTCAGGAACAATAGAAATTAAGGAAGACACTTGGAGTAAATTCTTTAACAATATTACATTTGGAATTTTTTCAAAGGATGCAGTAGATATTATGTTAACTGTAAAAGATGATGCAAAAAAAGATTCTAAAGGAAACTCAAGTGGAATATCAAAGGTAGAATATCTTAGAACTAATGTGAGTTATACAACAGAAGAAGAGTGTGGAAAATCTTTAGGTTGGGTAGAATGTACAAACAAAGCAGGTACAGAGGGTAAATATGGAATAATAGATACAGTTAACCCTAAAGAAAAGAACGAAAATCTTATCTTTTACGTAAGAATCACAGATACAGCTGGAAATGTTAAGTATATTAGTTCAAATGGAATAGTATTAGATTCAGAACTGCCAAAAAATGATTTAAGTGCACCTACGGTAGATGTTAAAGGCGAAGAACCAAATAATGGTATATACAAAGATAGTTTGAAATTGACCTTTACAGTTGAAGATCCGGAAGTTGATAGTGTTGTATCAGGAATAAAATCTATACACTATTATGTAAAAAATGAAGATACGGGGGATTCGTTGGAGGAGACAATATATGTAACTGAGGAGGTTTTAAAAAAGCATAACATTTCAAAAATAGAACAGGCGACAACAGAAATATTACAAAAAGCAAGTACAAGGGAAGTAACAATAGATATTCCGATTGAGAAATTTAATAGTAATAATGTAAAAGTTGTAGTAAATGCTGTAGATAATGCTGAAAATGAAATGCCAACTGAAACTTTATCGTTGAAATTAGATAATGCTGCACCTGAAGTAAAAGCTGTATATACAAATAATGAAGTAAAAAATAACAAGTACTTTGATGCGCCTAGAGGTATTATATTAACAGTTACAGAAAGAAACTTTGATCCTGAAAATACAAAGATTATTATCAAAAAAAATGATAATGATGATAATCCTATTGTTATCACTGAACCCGATATTGAAAAGTGGGGACATGTGGATAACAGAGTTTCTGAAAATGGA
>JAFQCK010000138.1 GCA_017416465.1 Lachnospiraceae bacterium
ATGATTATGATGGAAGCATCGATGATGACCTTCGTGCAAAGATAAAGGATGAACGTTGGCAGTGCTATACTCGTGAAGAAATTTCAGAAAAGAACGATACATTGGATATTGGTTTGATAGCTGATAATAGTGTACAATCTTCGGAATTTTTGGGAGAACCGGAAGACATTATCCGTGAAGCCAAGGATGAATTGAATGAGATATTGAAGCAATTGGATGAAATGTTGAAGGAGTTGAAGTGATTATGGGAAATGAATTGCCGAAAGGGTGGAGATATGTGAAGCTTTCTGATTTGGCTGAAATTCAAAGTGGAGGTACACCTTCAAGATCTAATTCTTCATATTGGAATGGTAATATTCCTTGGGTTAAGATTTCAGATATAAAAGGAAAGTATATAACGGAAACAGAAGAATTTATCACCGAGGAGGGAATGTCGAATTCTTCAGCTAAGATGTTTGAACGTGGTACAATCATCTTTTCTATCTTTGCGACCATAGGTAAAGTAGCTATACTAGATATCGACGCAACGACTAATCAAGCTCTTGTAGGACTGAAAAATAATAACCAGGTCGATAAAACATTTTTGGTATATGCTTTGACTGAATTGTCGGAAAGAATCTCAAATTTAGGGAAAGGGGTTGCACAGAAGAATATCAATATTTCCATATTGAAAGAAGTTGAAATACCTCTTCCTCCATTAGAAGAACAAAAGCAAATAGCCGAAAAGCTAAATAAACTTTTCGACCAAATAGAATCAATCAAGAAGTCAACTAAAAGAATCCCTGAACTCTTAAAGAATTTCAGGCAACAGATTCTTACCTATGCTGTGACGGGGAAGTTGACGGAAGATTGGCGTAAAGATAAACATTTGGATGAATGGCGAGTGGAATTGGCCAAAGATTGTTGTGAGAAAGTACAAAGTGGAGGGACACCAAAAGGCAGTAAATTTGAAACTGTTGGTATTCCTTTTCTTAAGGTTTATAATATCGTCAACAATAAGATTGATTTTGAATCTGAACCTCAATATGTATCGGAAGAAATACAAAACTCACAGATAAAGAAATCAATTACTTATCCGGGTGATGTAATAATGAATATCGTAGGTCCACCTTTAAATAAGGTTGCTATTATTCCAGATACGTATAAAGAATGGAATTTGAACCAAGCAATAACTTTATTCCGTCCCAAAGAGTATCTGAATAATAAATATTTATATTACTTCTTTTGTGAAGGCTCGTCTGTAAATAGTGTCATTGATAAGACAAGAGGGGTAGTAGGTCAGGTAAATATCTCACTAAGCCAATGTCGTGACTTTTCTATTTCTATCCCTCCGATGGAGGAACAGTTAGAGATTGTAAAACGTATCGAAGTTCTCTTCAACATATTGGATGATGCAGAGAGAAGATATCAGCTGCTGTGTGATAAGTTGGATAAACTTCCGCAAGCTTTGTTGTGTAAGGCATTTAAGGGTAAGTTGGTGTAATATATATGTGTTGTTTTATGCAAAAAACACAATATATCTGAGATTTCTTGCTCAAACAATATTTGATTGAGAGAAAAAATATAAATTTGCGAATAAAATAAAATTGTATATGCAAATCACACTGAATTTAAAAGGTTATGGTGAAACAAAGTTGTTTGTGTTACCTTTAGATGATAAGGAGGCAAAAATAAAAGAATCGCCTAGAAACTTTGTTTTAGTATATTGTGAAGATGATATTGCAAATCCTTTTATGAAACTTCAATTGACTGGCGATAATAAGTTTAAAATTATCAGTCAGCGTGAAATTGATGAGACAGAAGAAGATTTGATGGATAAATTGAATCATTTGGCTATTAAAGTAGTTGAAGCTATTCAGCTTGGGTTTGATTTGTCTGCCGTTTCTTTGAGTAATCGAGCCTTGGAGAAACCATATAATCCAGATCAGATTCGTGTAGAATCAAAAACTTTTTCTATTCGTTTGATTTATGATATGATTAAGGATGGAGATTTGGACTTATCTCCCGATTTTCAAAGAAATGTTGTTTGGGATACATTTAGAAAATCAAGATTGATAGAATCTATTCTATTACGTATTCCTCTTCCGATGTTTTATTTTTCTCAGGATGAAGAAGGTAAATTGTTTGTTGTTGATGGTTTACAACGTCTAACAGCGATAAAGGAGTTTATGGAAAATAAACTTGTTTTAAAGGATTTGGAATATTTGTCAAATACATGTGAGGGAAAAACTTATAGCAAAGAGAATAAAATTGAAGAAAAGTATTACAGGTGGTTTAATATGACGCAGCTATCTGTAAATGTTATAGATCCACAATCACCGTCAAAAGTTAAGTATGATATATTTAGAAGACTTAATACTGGTGGTAGACCATTGAATGCACAAGAATTACGAAATTGCTTGGCAAAGGAGAAAGTTCGTAGTGCACTTAGAGAAATGGCTGCTTTGCCTTCCTTTAAAAAAGCTACTGGAAATAGTATTTCTGATACAAGGATGGATGCTCAAGAATTGGCTTTACGTTTCATATTCTTTAGGTTTCATTACAAAAAAAATGCGATAAAGAAGTATTCAGGAAATATGGATCTTGATTTGGATGATTTTGTAGATTTGTTGAATAAAACAAGCGATTTTAAATTTGATAAATATATATTAGATTTTGATACTGCGATGAAAATATCCTATCATCTTTTTGGACGTCATTCGTTTAGAAAGGTTTATATGGATACCGAAAAAGATAGCCCAAGGTCTCTTATAAATAAAGCTTTATTTGTTAGTTGGTCTGTAATTCTTGCAGATTATGATTTTGAGCGTGTCAAGAAGATTGTGAAGAAATATAGTTTTATTCCTTTATTAGGTAAATGGATTACTGAAGATGAATATTATTATCGTGCACTATCTTATGGTACAAATGGACGTTGGAATATATTAAAGGCATTTAGTGTTGCTGAAGAAATTACAAAACTCAAATTAATTAAATGAGATTATGAAAAAACTGAATATAAAAGGTTTCAAATGTTTTAGAGATGCAGACATTTGTTTAAATAATATGACCATATTAGTTGGGGCAAATGGTTATGGAAAAAGTTCTACGATTCAAGCTTTGTTATTATTAAGACAGGCTTTGGAAAAAAAATCATACGTGAACCTTAATGGTGACTATGATTTAGAACTTGGTGAAGTCATTGACATCATTAATCAAAACTATTCAGAACAACAAATATTATTATCTTTGATAGATGAAGATGCTGAGGGAAAAAATGTTGTATGCCTATTTGATATAGAAGATAAAGCAGAAGAATTGACGTTGAGTTGTTCTTTGCCTATAAAAGGACAAAATAACGAGTTGGGGGGTAAAGAATTTTATTACATTTCAGCAGAACGTATTGGACCAAGAATTTCACAGCCTTTATCTTCGATGGAATTCTTGTCTGTAGGAACAAAAGGGCAGAGAACTGCTCAAGTTGTTGCTACTAAAGGTGGACTTACTAAAGTTGATTCAGCTAGAATGTTTCAAGATTCAAAAAATCCTAATCTTGAAGCGCAGGTAAACGAATGGTTGTCTTATATTTTCCCTAATGTGAGAATTAATGCAAACATAGATAATGTTCTATTACGAGCTTCAATCAAAGTCTCGAATAATTTTTCAAAAAGTGTTCACGCTCCAAATATGGGTTTTGGAGTAAGTTTTGTGTTACCGATTATCGTTGATGGTCTTGTAGCAAAAAAAGGAAGTTTCTATATTATTGAAAATCCTGAAGCACATCTTCATCCTGCAGCACAGACGGCTATTGGATATTTTCTTGCTACAATAGCTTATGCTGGTGTTAACGTTATAATTGAAACTCATAGTGATCATGTAATTGATGGAATTCAATTGTTTGTAGTGAAAAATAAGGAATGGCATGGGCATGTTACTATCAATAATTATGGTGTGAATTTGAGCTTAGGAGAACCTTTAATCACTCCAATAAATTTAGACCAAAACGGAGATTATAGTGAATGGCCTGATGGTTTTATGGATCAAACTCAGAAAAACTACATTGAAAGAAGTAAAGCATAATAGTTATGATTAATTATTTCTTTTTCCCAGAATCTTATAATGGAGCTGATTTGACCTCTATAAAAAGTAGCGTTGATGGACTAAACGAAGCTATGGTAAAAAAAGATAAAAATGAATTATTCTATGAAGACAGTTCTTTTTATCTTATACAAGATGTAAACGGGCAATTTTTATTTGAAAAACTATCACATTCATATAAAGATTTAACGACTCGTGTAATACCATCAATGCTTAGACGTATGAAACATACTACTGTTAAAGTTGTTGATAATATAACTTTATTAGATACCCAACATTCTGGTGCTTGGGTGAATTGTATATGGGGACTGTTTTCTGTAGAAGATAAACATCATATATGTTCATTTAAATTCTTTTGTTTAAATAGGAAAGATATAGCACTATCAGTATCTAATGGAATGAATTTTCATATTACAAAATCATTTTTATTAGGTAAAGTACAAATAGCAGACAATACTATGGAACAAATTAGTAATCTTGGAAGCGGAAGTGATTTTAATAAAGTATTGAAGGCTATTTGTCAATTAGATTGTTACAATATGGAATCTTGGAAGACAGGTAGTTTTCAATTAAGGATATTACAACAAAATTATAATGTAACAATATCTGATGAATCGGATACAGTGAAAAGGAATCCTTTATTAAAGCAGCAAAGATATTTTAAGGTTTCTGATGAAATCGGTTCTCAATATTGTTTTTATCATCTAAAATTAGATAATATAAGAATACACATATATCCAAATGAGTTTGAAAAAGTAATATATGTAACATACGTAGGAAAACATCTTGATTTAAGATAATAAGCAATGCCTTTCGGAGCATATAGATAATAGAAGAAAGTGTTTTGTTTATCAAAAATCTTGAAATAATAACAAACTCAATGAAACAATTTGCGGAATTTAATTGTTATGTCATAAAATAATCTATTACTAACACTTTAAAATGATTACGTTATGATTGATTTTTGGAGTTCTAATCTGTTTCAAAATTTAATTTTAATTACAACGGTTTTTGTGTCTATTTGTATTTATTGTGCAAGAAAGCGACAAGAACTTCGAAATGCAGTTTCTATATTATCTCTTCAGATTAGAGACATTGAGGCCAATATAGAATGTTTAAAAGCTGAAGGGCTAATTGGCGAACAACTTCAAGAAAGAGCATTACATTATTCTACGATTATTTTTGAAGAAAATTGTTGGCTTAAATACAATCATATTATATCTGGTCATGTTGACTCTCATACATACGAAGTTATTGATAATTTTTATAAGATAGCTGTTAAAATTAGAGAACAACAGATGATGATTAAGACTAAAGTTCTACAGTCAATGGATTATAAAGGAATGTATTACTACAATGGAATCTACTCACGAGTAAACGGAATCTTAGATAAACAAGGTGAGGTCGGAAGTGAAAAGTTCTTAGATGTTTGTAAGGCTGAGGTTTCTTTGCTTCAAAGTCTCTATAATCATGATATAGCTAACCCACCTTCTTTTATTCAGTTAGAACTTGTGAAAGGTTTATCAAAGAAATTAGAACAATATCATAAAATTACAGACGGTGTTGCTTTCTCTAAACTTCTTCAATTAAAATGATGTAAAAAATGTAGCATAAATCAACCAAATTCCAGAGTAAGATGATTTGCAGATTACAGGATATAGAAATCAATAATGAAAGACCTTTTCAAAATTGCAAATTAGGTCGTAAAAAATATGCAGATATATTAGAAAAGGTAGTTTCTTTTTATTCTGGAGGCTGTGTGTTAGCCATTAATGGAGAATGGGGAACAAGTAAAACTACATTTGTTGGAATGTGTCAGAAACAAGATAGATAAACAAAAGGAGACGGTTAAATGTTATGAATTAAACCAAAATCGTATCGACATGAAAAAGATAACATTAGCGGATTTATTTCTAAAACATTTATCAAATATTAATAGTGAGTTGGCCGATCAAATTAAAATGGTAATAAACTCTCCTGATGTCGCAGAACTTTTAAGTGTTGCTATTGCGGATGCGCTTGGAGTGAAACAAGCGATAAAAGAATCTGTTCTGGACAATGCGGTTGACTATATGATAAGTTTTTCGCATCATGGAATAGATGAGAGTTTTGGGGAAGATAACGATAAAGAATATTGGAAAAAAGAAGTATCTTTAACTTTTCATGTTGTGGCAGATAATGTCAAGAAGAACTTAAAGGCAAACAATCAGTTAATAAAAAATTAGGAGTATTCATAGAAAAAAATTATTTTTGTCCGACCAAATAAAATTGTATATGAGATGAGAATTAAAGAGTTGACTTATAAATGGATGAACTGGTCCGTCAGTGGACTTCAATTTGATAAGGTGAATCTGATTGTAGGCAAGAATGCTGTAGGCAAGTCAAGGACGATAGGGGTCTTGAACTTGTTGGTAGATATTATTCTGCAACGGAAGGAAGCATCATTGTATGACTCTGTTGTTTACAAGATTGTATTCTCGGTTGATGAAGATTCTGAACTTATTTATGAGTTTACCTATGCTAATGGATTAGTTGTTTTTGAGTCGTTGAAAGACAATAAGGGGTGTGAATATATTTTTCGGAATCCTAGTCAAACAAAATTGTATGGTGAGATTGTAAATCCGCCTTCCAATAAGCTTGCGATAAGTGTAAGAAGGGATGTCATAACATATCCGGAAATAGAAGATATTGTTACTTGGGCAGAACGATACTATAATGTACGGTTTAATGCAATAACACCATCGGTGGTGAATGGAATGTCGTCTATGAATTTGATGCCTTATCGTGAGAATCTCATTTCGATGTTTGAATTTCTCGATGAAAAAGCTCGTCGCGGAATCATAAAAGATATGAATTCCTTAGGGTATCCTATAGAAAAACTGGATGTAACTAAACTGACGAATTTAAAAATCCTGAATGTAAAGGAAAAAGGTATAGATATGGTCTTATGGGAAGATGCTTTATCGACAGGTATGTTGAGAGCGTTGTATCTCATTGTTTTTGTTTACTACATATCTGTTAGAGACGAAAAAGGTAAGACGATTGTGATTGATGATTTTTGTGAAGGTATAGATTATGATAGGGCTATTAAGTTGGGTAAGTATCTTTATCAGTACTGTTTAGCAAATGGAATCCAGTTGGTTGCGGCTTCCAATGATAACTTTTTGATGGATGTAGTGGATGTTAAATACTGGAATATATTACAGAGAAATGGTGATGCGGTCACTGCTATTAATATTCATAATAATCCGGCGCTTTTTGAAAAGTTTGACTTTACGGGATTGAGCAATTTTGATTTGTTTTCATCAGATTTCATAGCAAGATACAAGAAATGAAGATAGCTATATTTGTAGAAGGTCAATCTGAGTTGATTTTGACAAAGGAATTTCTTCTGACTATGCATGAATATTGCGATGTCAGAATTGAATGTCATGCTTTGCTTTGTGATGTTACTAAAGATGTTGATTATTCTTTTGGTGCTTCTGATGCTTCTCATCATTATATGATAATCAATGTAGGCAATGATAATTCTGTATTGTCCAACATTAAGAGTCGGATAAATGGTTTGTATAAGAAAGGATTTGACAAGGTGGTGGGATTGAGAGATATGTATAGTGAAACATATTTGAAGAAGAATAATAACCGGAGAACCATAAATCCAGAGCTCATCAAATTGTTTATGGAGAGTTCTCAAGAAGAAATTAATGGTATGGCATATGCTGAAAGAATCAAGTTTTGTTGGGCTATTATGGAGGTAGAGGCTTGGTTCTTGGGTATGAAACATTTGTTTGAAAGTGTAAATCCTGTTTTAACTTCTGATTACATCAAATCTCAATTGGGATATGATTTAGAAAAATCAGATCCGGAAACTACATATTGCCATCCTGCTAAAGTTGTTGGAGAGATAATGGGACTTGTAGGGAAGCAGTATAGAAAGCGTGAAAGTGAAGTAAAGTCATTGGTTTCTTATTTAACCAAAGAGCATTATGAAGGGTTGATGGATTCTGAAGTCTGTTCTACTTTCACATCGTATGCAAAAGAGCTGTTGGAGGATACTGAGATTTATCAATAGATAGAAAAATCGGAAATTCCGATTTTCTATCAGACAACAATAAAGGCTGCAAGCCCAAAAACTTGCAGCCTTTATATATAATAAGGTATAGCGATTACTTCAAAAGCTCAGCCAACTTTTCCTTGATGGCTTCGCCACGGAGGTTACGTTCGATGATGGTACCATCCTGAGCAACCAATACGGTAGCAGGGATAGAGTTCACACCATAGAGAGCAGCACCTTCACATTGCCAGCCCTTTACGTCTGACATGTGGTCCCAAGTCATGCCCATGTCCTTGATGGCTTTCTTCCATGCTTCTGCGTCGTTGTCGAGTGATACACCTACGATACCGAAGCCCTTCTTGTTGTATTCCTTGTA
>JAFQCK010000139.1 GCA_017416465.1 Lachnospiraceae bacterium
TGGTATTATATCTATAATGGTACTGTACAAGTATCAAGATGGATGAAAATATCAAATAAGTGGTATTATTTTGATGCTAATGGTATTATGCAAGCTGCGAAATGGCTTAAAATATCAGGTTACTGGTATTATTTTGATGCTAATGGTGTTATGCAAGCTGCAAAATGGGTTAAAATATCAGGTTACTGGTATTACTTTGATGCAAATGGCATTATGCAAGCTTCAAAGTGGATAAATGGAAAATACTATGTAAAAGCAGATGGTAGAATGGCAGTATCAGAGTGGGTAGATAATAATAAATATTATGTTGATGAAAATGGGATATGGGTTTCTAATCCATAAATAAATAAGAACATCGAAAAGCTTTGCTTTGAGAGGTTCGTGTGCGAAATCGAGTAGGAGTCAGCCTACTCGATTTTTTCATCATTCATTGACAATAACTCATAAAAAACATATAATATTAGATTGGAAATTTAAATATAAATGTAAGATTTAATGAATAGAAGGAATTATATTATTTGGGAACTATCGTTTGATTTTGGTGTAGTTCCAAACGGAGGAAATTCAAATGGGACAATTATCACCAATGATGCAAAAATATTTAGAAACTAAAGAGGAGTACAAGGACTGTATTTTATTTTACAGACTTGGTGACTTTTACGAGATGTTTTTTGATGATGCTATTTTAGTTTCTAAGGAACTGGAACTTACTTTAACAGGTAAAGACTGTGGATTGGAGGAAAGAGCACCAATGTGTGGCATTCCACATCATGCAGCAGAAACCTATTTAAGCAGATTGGTTGAAAAAGGATATAAAGTGGCTATCGGAGAACAGGTCGAAGATCCAAAGCTTGCTAAAGGACTTGTAAAGCGAGAAGTTGTAAGAGTTGTTACTCCTGGAACTAATTTTTGTGCATCATCTTTAGATGAAACAAAGAACAATTATCTTATGTGTGCTTCTTATGTAGATGATAAATTTGGAATTGCAGTAACGGATATAACAACCGGTGATTTCTTTGTTACAGAAGTGGATAATAGTAGGGCATTAATTGACGAAATTAATAAGTTTATGCCTTCTGAATTAGTTGTAAATTCTGCTTTTTATATGACCGGAATTGATGTAAACGATTTAAAAACAAGGTTAAATATAAGCGTATTTACACTTGATAATTGGTATTTTGATGAAGATATGTGTATTCGAACTTTAAAGGAACATTTTAAAGTTATGGATTTATCAGGACTTGGAATGATTGATTATCCTATTGGAACAATTGCATCCGGTTCTCTTATGAAATATCTCTTAGAAACTCAAAAGACATCATTATCTCATATTATTGCAATCACTCCATATTCGACCGGAAAATTTATGGTTATTGATACTTCTACAAGAAGAAATCTTGAACTTACAGAAACTCTAAGAGAAAAGAATAAAAGAGGCTCTCTGTTATGGGTTTTAGATAAAACTAAGACTGCAATGGGTGCAAGAACCTTAAGACAATATATCGAACAACCATTAATTGATAAAACTTCAATTATTAACAGACAAAATGCTATTGCGGAATTAAATGATGATTTGGTAACAAGAGAAGAGATTCGTGAATATTTAAATCCGATATATGATTTAGAAAGACTTATTGGCAGAATTTCATACCAGACTGCAAATCCAAGAGATTTAATTGCATTTAAAAATTCTTTGGAAATGCTTCCGCATATTAAGAATCTAATGAAGGATTTTAAAGGCGATAACCTTAGTACTCTGTATGAAAAGTTTGATGTATTAGAAGATATTTATGAATTAATTAATTCTTCAATCAGTGAAGAACCACCTATAACAGTAAGAGAAGGTGGAATTATTAAAGATGGTTATAATGAAGAAATTGATACACTTAGAAAAGCTAAAACAGAAGGTAAGAATTGGATAGCTAAGCTGGAAGCAGATGAAAGAGAAAAAACAGGAATAAAAAATCTTAAGATTAAATATAATAAGGTTTTTGGATATTATATTGAAGTTACAAATTCGTTTAAAGACTTAGTTCCTGACACATATACACGAAAACAGACAATGGCAAATGCTGAGAGATTTATTACTGACGAATTAAAAAAATTAGAAGATATAATTCTAGGTGCAGAAGATAAGCTTTCTGCAATTGAATATGATATGTTTGTAAATATCAGAAATACAATAGCTAATGAAGTTGTTAGAATTAAAAGTACTGCTAAAATCGTAGCGGAAGTTGATGTGTATTGTTCACTTGCCTATGTAGCAGAACATAATAATTTTATAAAGCCTTCAATAAATGAAAAAGGAATTATAGATATTAAAAACGGCAGACATCCTGTTGTTGAAAAAATGATGAACGGTTCAATGTTTGTTGAAAATGATACTTACCTTGATAAGAATAAAAATAGAATTTCAATAATAACAGGACCGAATATGGCAGGTAAGTCTACATATATGCGTCAGACTGCTTTAATCGTATTGATGGCACAGATAGGTTCATTTGTGCCTGCATCCCAAGCAAATATTGGTATCTGTGACAGAATATTTACAAGAGTTGGAGCATCTGATGATTTAGCTTCAGGTCAGAGTACATTTATGGTAGAGATGACAGAAGTTGCAAACATCCTTAGAAATGCAACAAGTGACAGTTTACTAATATTAGATGAAATAGGTCGTGGTACAAGTACCTTTGACGGGCTAAGTATTGCCTGGTCAGTTGTTGAATATATAAGCAATACCAAGCTTTTAGGTGCTAAAACCTTATTTGCAACTCATTATCACGAATTAACAGAACTTGAAGGAACTCTTTCAGGTGTAAATAACTATTGTATAGCGGTTAAAGAACAGGGAGATGATATAGTTTTCCTTCGAAAAATCATAAAAGGTGGCGCAGATAAAAGCTATGGTATACAGGTTGCAAAATTAGCAGGAATCCCTGATATAGTAATCAATAGAGCAAAAGAAATCGTAATAGAGCTTGTAGATGCTGATATTAGTGCAAAAGCAAAAGAAATAGCAATGTCATCAAAACCTGCAAAGAAAAACTCAAGCTTTGATACTGAAAGTGTTGAGGCAACGCAGATATCATTATTCGATACAGTAAAAGATGATGATGTAATTGTAGAACTTAAAAACCTTGATGTCGCAAATATGACACCAATAGACGCACTAAATACATTATACAAACTACAGAACAAACTTAAGAATCGTTGGTAAGTATATAAAATACATTAAACAAAAACTAAAATCATGGAATTATGATATATATTAAATAAAAAGAAAGGAGCCATCTTTAATGGCAAAAATAAATATCTTAGACAAAAACACAATAGACAAAATTGCAGCCGGTGAAGTTGTTGACAGACCTTCATCTATAGTCAAAGAGCTTTTAGAAAACGCTATTGATGCAAAAGCAACAGCAATTACTGTTGAAATTAAAGATGGTGGAATTTCATTTATAAGAATTACTGATAATGGAACAGGTATAGCTAAAGATGATGTAAGAAATGCATTTCTTAGACATGCAACAAGTAAAATCAAATCAGCTACGGATTTATTAGCTATTAATTCACTTGGATTTAGAGGTGAAGCATTATCAAGTATCGCAGCAGTTGCACAGGTTGAATGTATTTCAAAAACTCCTAATGAATTAGTTGGTATACGTTATTGCATTGATGGTGGTGAAGAAAAGACTTTTGAAGAAGTCGGTGCTCCGGCAGGTACAACATTTATTGTTAGAAATTTATTCTACAATACTCCTGCAAGAAGAAAATTTTTAAAGACACCAGGTACAGAAGGTTCATACATTAGTACAATAATTGAAAAGATTGCTTTATCTCATCCGGATATTTCAATTAGATTTATTAGTAATTCACAAACTAAGCTTCATACATCAGGAAATGGTAAATTAAAAGACATTATTTATTCAATTTACGGAAGAGATATTTGTTCTAATGTAATAGAAATAAATGAAGAGGCATTAAATATTAAAATTACCGGATTTGTAGGAAAACCTATTGTAGCAAAAAATAACCGAAATAATATGGTGTACTTTATAAATGGAAGATACATCAAAAGCAGGATTATTTATGGTGCTATTGAAGAAGCATATAAACCTTTTATGATGCAGCATACTTATCCGTTTTGCGTCTTGAATTTTGAGATTAATCCTGAAATGATTGATGTAAATGTTCATCCTTCAAAAATGGAAATCCGTTTTGAAAACCAGATAGATATTTATAATCTTTTGCATACTTCATTATCAAATGCAATCAGAAATATAAATATTATTCCTGAAATAGTCGAAGCTGCAAAGAATGATAAAAAGATTGAAGTAAAGCAAAATAATAATACAGAAAATAAATATGTTACTAAAGCACCTGAACCTTTTGAAATAAAAAGAAAACAGGAACTTAATAATATTTTTAAAGAGATTAATAAAGAAGATAATAGTGTTAATAAAACTGTTTCAAAACAGGTTGATTATAAAGTTGAAAAACATAACATTGTTTCTGAAACAGTTGATAAATATGATGCTGAAAAACCGCAAGAAATTGTTGATATAAAAAATAACAATGTTGAAAAAGAAAACAAATCTGAAGATATTAATGAACAATTAGAATTATTTGACGGAAAATTCTTATCTAAAACTGAAAAAGTTAAGCATAAGATGATTGGGCAGTTATTTAATACTTATTGGCTTATTGAATATAATGATAGTTTATATATTGTTGACCAGCATGCTGCTCATGAAAAGGTATTATATGAACAAACTTTGAAAAAATTTGCTTCTAAAGAATTTACAACTCAGCAGCTTAATCCGCCTATTATTTTAACATTAACATTGGCAGAAGCTAATTTACTTGAACAATATATGGATGAATTTAATAATCTTGGTTATGAAATTGAGAGTTTTGGTGGTAGAGAATATGCTGTAAGAGGTGTACCCGATAATCTATACTCAATTGGTAGTGAAGAGTTATTAAAGAGTCTTATTGATAATCTTTCTGATGAATTATCAGGTGTAAAATCTGATTTAATAACAGATAAAATTGCATCAATGTCATGTAAGGCAGCAGTTAAGGGACGAAATAAACTCTCTTTCGAAGAAGCTGATGCATTAATAGAACAGCTTTTAGAACTTGACAATCCATATAACTGTCCTCATGGAAGACCAACCATAATTTCAATGAGCAAATATGAACTAGAGAAGAAGTTCCGAAGAATTATATAACTTTTAATGTTGTATAAAATTTATGTAATAACACTTTAAGAAAGGGATAACAACAATGAATAAAGCATTTAAACACCCTCTTATAGTTCTTACCGGTCCAACAGGTGTCGGTAAAACTGATTTATCGATAAAACTTGCTAAGGCCATTAATGGTGAGATAATTAGTGCTGATTCGATTCAGGTGTATAAATATATGGATGTTGGTTCAGCCAAAATTACAACTGAAGAAATGTCAGGAGTTAAGCATTATCTAATAGATATTTTAGAACCGGATGAGGAATTTAATATATATCTTTTTAAAGAATATGCAAAGAAAGCTATGAAAGAAATCTGGGATAAAGGAAAGATTCCGATTATCACAGGAGGAACGGGCTTTTATATTCAAAGTATTATTTATGATATAGAATTTTCTGAAGAAGAAACTAATAAAGAGATAAGAATTAAATACGAAGAACTTGCAAGAATTCATGGTAATTCTTATGTTCATAATATTTTGAAAGAAATTGACCCTGAAAGTGCTAAGGTTATACATGAAAATAATTTAAAAAGAGTTATCAGAGCTATAGAATATTATGAGCATACAGGCGAAAAAATTTCATTTCATAATGAAAGAGAATCCGAAAAAACTTCGCCATATAATTTCAGATATTTTGTATTAAACCGTGACAGAAATGTTTTATATGATAGAATTAATAAAAGGGTTGATAAAATGATTGAAGACGGTCTTGTTGATGAAGTAAAAGGTCTTATCAATAAAGGATATTCAAAAGATTTAACTTCAATGCAGGGAATTGGCTATAAAGAGATAATAGAATACCTTAATGGGGAGCTTACTCTTGATGATGCAATCGAGAAAATAAAGCAGGATACAAGACATTTTGCAAAGAGACAGCTTACATGGTTTAGACGTGAAAAAGAAGTGATTATGCTTAATTATGAGGAGTTTGATAATGATACTGATAAGATGTGTGATTTTATCTTAAAATCAATATAACTGAAATAATATAATTGTTCAGAGACAAATTCGAAAACACTACGTGTTTCGACAAATCCAAAAGAAAGCAGGTAATATTGTGATAAATAATTTATGTAATATATATGAAGAACTTGGTATATCAAAAGAAGTTTTAGATTTTTGTGAGAATGTTTTAGCCGGATTAAAAGAAAGATTTGAAGAATTTGACAAAAAAGCTGAATATAATCAATTAAAGGTTATTAAAGCTATGCAGGAAGAAAAAGTAAGTGATATGCATTTTAATTCTTCCTCAGGCTATGGATATAATGATTTAGGAAGAGATACTCTTGAAAAGGTATATGCAAGAGTTTTTAATACCGAAGATGCACTTGTAAGACCACAAATTACTTGTGGCACTCATGCATTAGCACTTGCATTAATGTCTAATTTAAGACCAGGTGATGAACTTTTATCGGTTTCAGGAAAGCCTTATGATACTTTAGAAGAAGTTATTGGTATCAGAGATTCGATTGGTTCGTTAAAAGAATATGGAATTACATATAACCAGGTTGATTTATTAGAAGATGGTTCTTTTGATAAAGATGGAATAAAAAATGCAATTAATGATAAAACTAAAATGGTTGCAATTCAACGTTCAAAGGGATATCAGACCAGAAAAACACTTTCTCCATATGATATAGGAGATGTTATTAAATATATAAAAGAAATTAATAAAGATATCATAGTTATGGTTGATAACTGCTATGGCGAATTTGTTGAACTTCATGAACCAAGTGATTTTGGTGCAGATATGGTTGTCGGTTCACTTATAAAAAATCCTGGTGGAGGACTTGCACCTATTGGCGGTTATATTGCCGGTACTAAAAAATGTATTGAGAATGCTGCATACAGACTTACTGCTCCCGGACTTGGAAAAGAGGTTGGTGCATCACTTGGTCTTATGCAAAGCTTTTATCAGGGATTGTTTATGGCTCCAACAGTAGTGTGTGGAGCGTTAAAAGGTGCTGTATTTGCAGCAAATATTTATGAAAAACTAGGATATAAGGTGGTACCAAATTCTACAGAACCTCGTTACGACATTATTCAAGCGATTGAATTTGGACATCCAGAAGGAATTATTGAATTTTGTAAAGGTATTCAGGGTGCTGCGCCGGTTGACAGCTATGTTACACCTGAACCTTGGGCTATGCCGGGCTATGATAGTGATGTAATAATGGCCGCAGGTGCATTTATACAGGGTTCATCAATAGAGCTTAGTGCAGATGGTCCTATTAAACCACCTTATGCAGTATATTTCCAAGGTGGTCTTACATGGTATCATGCAAAACTAGGTATAATAAATTCTTTACAGAAATTAGTTGATGCAGGTATTGTTAAATTATAATTATTATGCTAAGATAAAAAGATGATTTGTAACTGTCAAAATCAGTATATTCTTTATAATAAAAAGACATTATGGGGATTAATAATGAAAGGAAGGGACTATTATAGGAACAATTAAGAGTACAAATAAGGAAAATCGTCCGTATGAAAAATTAATTTCTAAAGGACCAGAAGCACTAACTGATTCAGAATTACTGGCAATTATTATTAGAACAGGTACATATGATAAGACATCAGTCGAATTAGCAGAGGAAGTGTTAAATCAGTCAAACGGACAAGGTGTTATAGGATTAATTAATCTTTCTGTAAAAGAATTAATGAATATTAAGGGAATAGGTATTGCAAAAGCTGTACAGATTAAAAGTATTTCTGAACTTAGTCGACGTATTGCAAAATCTCATTTTTCAATTTCTAACAAAAAAGAATTCGTATCTCCTGAAATAATTGCAGGATATTATATGGAAGATATGAGACATTTATCAACAGAACATCTTATGGTAATAATGCTTAATACTAAATATCGCTTTATTGGTGATTACCAACTATCGAAGGGAACAGTCAATTCTTCATTAGCATCTCCAAGAGAAATATTTATTAAGGCATTAAAGTCAGAAGCAGTTTATATTGTATTGATTCATAATCATCCTAGCGGAGATCCGACACCCAGCAGAGAAGATTTAATTATAACAAAGCGAATAAAGGATGCCGGTAATATTATTGGAATTTCATTGATTGACCATATTATTATTGGCGATAATAATTATATAAGTTTGAAACAACAGAATTTATTTTAAAACAGTTCAATGGAGGAAAATTAATGGCACAGCATTTATATGGTATAGATTTAGGTACCAGTAATTTTAAGATTTTTGGATTAACTAATAAAAAAACAATTAATGAAAAAAATGTTATAGCAAAGAAGAACAGAGATGAAGTATTTCAGTTTGGCGATCCGGCTTTTGAGATGTTTGAGAAAGCTCCTTCAAATATTGAAGTTTCATTTCCGGTAAAGTTCGGTGTTATAGCAGATATAAAAAATATGGACATATTATTTGAATGTTTTTATAAGAAACTTAATGGTAAAAACATCTCAGGAAGTGGAGACTTTTGTATAGCGGTTCCAACAGATATTACAGAAGTTGAAAAAAGAGCATTTTATGATATGATTGCCGAATCAAGGGTAAAAGCAAAACGTATAAATGTTGTTGAAAAGCCTATTGCTGATGCAGTTGGTGTAGGTATTGATGTTGATAGTCCAAAAGGTAATCTTATTGTAAACATCGGTGCAGATACTACTGAAATTTCAGTTATTTCATTAGGCGGAATTGTTTTAAGTAAGCTTATTAAAACAGGTGGTTCTAAACTTGATGATGCAATTTGTAGTGTTGTAAGAAAAAAATATAATTTAATTATTGGTAAAAGAACTGCTGAACAAATAAAGATGAATCTTGCTGATGCTATGAATTCATCTGAAGCATCCTGTACAGCTTTTGGAAGAAATATTGTAACCGGTCTTCCGGCAAGTAAAGATATTAATTCTGAGCTTGTATATGAAGCGATTTCAGAATGCTTACATTCAATTATTGATTCTATAAAAGTGATTCTTGAAAGGACACCACCTGAACTCGCTGCAGATATAATGAGTACAGGACTTTATCTTACTGGTGGTTCATCACTTATAAAAAATATTGATGTATTAATCAAGAAAGAAACAGGTTTAAAAGTTAACCTTGATGATAACCCTGAAGAAACAGTTATTAATGGAATAGCAAAAATTATTTCTACAGCAAAATTAAAAGATTTAATGTATATTCCTAGAGAAAAACAATACAATTAATTTTTAAAATGGAGCAGATATTTTGAGAAAGAGAAAAAATAGAGAAATCCCAACTAAATATATTTTGTTTGCTTTAACCTTTATATGTATAGTAACAATTGTTCTTTCATTTATATTCGAAGGATTTGCTACACCAGTGAAGTCTGTGGTTTCCTATGTGATTTCACCTGTTACTAAAGGTATGAATAATGTAGGTTCATGGTTTTTAGAAAAAACAGAAGAGGTTAAAGAATTTAAAAGTTTAAAATCAGAAAATAAAGAATTAAAAGAATCAATTGCAAGATTACAGAATAAAAATGCACTTACAGTTGAAGAATTAAACGAATTAGAACAACTTAGGGAATTATTCGAACTTGATAAAAAATATTCTGATTATGAAACTGTTGGTGCACGAATTATCAGTAAAGATACCAGTAATTGGTATTCAACTTTTACGATTGATAAAGGTAGTAAAGATGGAATAGAAGTTGATATGAATGTAATTGGTGATGGCGGACTTGTTGGTATTGTATATGAAGTTGGAGAAAATTATTCAATGGTTCGTTCAATTATTGATGATGAAAGTAATGTAAGTGCACAATTTGCTTCAACATCTGATAAATGTATTGTAAAAGGAAGTTTACAGCTTATTAATGATGGTGTATTAAAAGTTTTTAATATCAACAAAGATGCTAACATTGTCGAAGGTGACATGATTGTAACTTCAAATATAAGTAGTAAATTTTTACCCGGAATTTTAATAGGATATGTAAAAAATGTTACAGATGATGCAAATAATCTTACAAAATCAGCAGAACTTACACCTGTTGTTGATTTTGCACATTTAGATATTGTTTTAATAATAAAGCAACTAAAAGATACAGGTAAATAACTAACAAATATTGTTTAAAATATAGGAAAGGAATACAGATGCTTAGAAAGTTTGTTTTAGGAATTTCAATAATAGTTCTTTTTGTATTACAATGTACAATTTTTAAAACTTTTGCTCTTGCTTCAATTTCGCCAAATTTGTTGTTAATTCTTACCTTCGCAGCAGGATTTATGCGTGGAAAAAAAGAAGGAATGTTTGTAGGATTTTTTTCCGGACTAATACTTGATTTGTTCTATGGTAAGGTAATTGGCTTTAATGCATTGTTATATATGTATATTGGTTTTATTAATGGATTTTTTAATGCAGTTTATTATGACGAAGATGTTACTATGCCAATAGGGTTGGTTTGTGCTAGTGATCTTTTATATAATTTTGTATTCTATATTTTTTCTTTTTTGTTAAGAAACAGACTTAATTTAGGATATTATCTCTTACATATTATGTTACCTGAGATGATATATACTGTAGTAATTACTTTGTTATTTTATAGAATAATTTTAAAAATAAATAGAAAACTGGATGATTTTGAGAAGAGGAGTGGTACAAAATTTGTTTAAAGAAATTTTAGAATATATTATTAATTTTTTAAAATCACGAATTTTCATTTTAAGTATTATTGTATTTCTTCTTTTTTCAATATTAATGGTCAGGATATTTGATTTACAGATTGTAAATGAAGAATATTATCTTAATAACTATATTCAAATTGCCGAAAAAGAAGTTAAAACCTCTGGAACAAGGGGACTTATATACGATAGAAATGGTGAGATATTAGCATACAACAAACTTGCGTATGCAGTTGAAATTGAAGATGAATTAAGTTCATCTTATAATAAATCTGAGAGGTTAAATGAAATTATTGCTAAAACTGTTGATATTATTTTAGGCAACGGAGATACATTAATTCATAATTTTAGTATAATTTTAAATTCCAATGGCGAATATGAATTTTCAGTATCATCTGAAACAGCTAAATTAGGTTTTTTAAGGGATATTTATGGAAAGAAATCTATAGCAGAACTAGATAATGATAAAGAAACTTTATCAATTTCGACAGCTGATGATGTAATGGATTATTTATGTAGCGATGAAAGATTTGATATTTCGAAAGATTATTCAAAAGAACAAAGATTATATATCGCAATGATTAGATATAATCTATCTTTAAATTCATTCCAAAAATATATATCAACTAAAATTTCATCTAATGTTTCAGAAGAAACAGTTGCTGCAATCTATGAATCACAAGCAGAACTAAAAGGCGTTTCTATTAAAGAAGAAACAATAAGAGTATATAATCATAGTATATATTTTTCACACATTATTGGCTATACCGGCTCAGTTTCCGAAACGCAACTAGCTGAACTTAACGCTGACGGTGGTGATTATGACAGTTCTGATGTTGTTGGAAAATCAGGAATTGAAAGACATATGGAAAGTGACCTTAAAGGAACAAAAGGGAAACAAACCATTTTAACTGATAGTACGGGTAAAATAACTGATATATTGGAAGAAACTGAGGCAAAAGCAGGTAATGACGTATATCTTACTATTGATGCAAAGCTTCAAAAAGCCGGCTATACTATACTTGAACAAAAATTAGCTGGTATTATTTATTCAAAACTTGTTAATTATGATGTAAATGTTACTGAAAATATGAAAGAAATTCCAATACCTATAAAGGATGTTTATTTTCAGCTTATTAACAACAACGTATTGGATTTAAGTACTTTTGGTAATGAAGATTCATCTGATACTGAAAAAAGTATATATAATACATTTATTTCAAGACAATCAGATGTTATTAATCGTGTAAATGCTGAATTAACTGATATATCAGCACAGAATATGTCTTCTTTATCAGAAGAGATTCAGGAATATTTAAATTATATTTATGATAATGTATTAAAAAATAAGGGTATACTTAATAAAACAGCAATTGATTACGAAGATGAAATGTATTTAAAATGGGATAAAGGTGACATAAGTTTACAACAATTTCTTCGTTATGCAATCTCAAAAAATTGGATTATAACTTCTAAAATCATTGATTCTTCTGAATCAAAATATTCTGATACAGATGAAATATATAATAAATTAATTGAGAATATTGTTTCAGATTTGTATTCAGATAAAGGATTTAGCAAAAAAATATATTATTATCTTATATATGGCGGAAAAATTTCCGGTAATCAATTATGCATTGCGTTATTTGACCAAGGAGTTCTTGAATATGATGAGAATGCATACAGATTACTTCTAAGTGGTTATTCAGCATTTGAATTTATGAAAGAACAAATAAGATTAATTAATATTACACCGGCTCAGTTGGCACTTGACCCATGTTCAGGTTCATTAGTTGTAACTGACCCTTATAGCGGAGATGTTCTTGCGTTAGTAACATATCCAAGCTATGATAATAATATGCTTTCAGGAACAGTTGATGCTGTATATTGGAACAAAATTAATAATGATTTATCATTACCTTTATATAACAGAGCAACACAGACGAGAACTGCTCCCGGTTCTACATTTAAGATGTTATCAGCAATAACCGGTCTTGAGGAAGGTTTATTGTATCCCGGAAGAACAATTGTAGGTCTTGGTGAATTTACAAAAATTACCCCATCAGCAAAATGTTGGAGATACCCGGGTAGTCATGGTGCAATAAATGTATCACAGGCATTAAGTGTTTCTTGTAACTATTTTTTCTATGAAGTAGGTTATGAATTAAGTCTTGATAATATGGGCAATTTTAAAAGTGATTTAGGAATATCTAAATTATATAAATATGGTTCTTTGATGGGACTTACAACATTATCAGGAGTAGAAATGGAAGAAAATGATCCTTTATTCTCAACAGATAATTCAGTTCGAACAGCAATCGGACAAGGTTCAAACAGTTTTGCAAATATACAGCTTGCACGTTATACCAATACTATAACTAATGGTGGAAACAATTATGAATTAACTGTACTTGATAAAGTTGCAACAAATACAGGCGAAGTTGTTAAAAATTTCGAACCTGTCCTTACAAATACAACAGATTTTTCGGATTCAACATGGAATGCAGTATATTCAGGTATGAGAATGGTTGTAACAAGTGGAACTGCAAAAGGAACATTTAATGGTTTTCCAATTGAAGTTGCAGGTAAGTCAGGAACTGCACAAGAGAACAAATTACGCTCAAACCACTCATTATTTGTTGCTTATGCACCTTATAAAGACCCTGAAATAGCTTTAAGTGTCCTTATACCAAACGGAGAGTCTTCAGGTTATACCGCTGAAGTCATTAGAGATATGATAAAATATTATTATAATTTGACTACTGATGAAGAATTATATGGTGGTGTTGCATCAATTCCAACCTCGGGCGTAACTAATGATTAAAAATATTTTTATTGTAAAAATTTGGTTTCTAATATAAAATTGTAACTGAAAGGAGAATAATACAAAATCTTCACAAAAAATATTATTATGTATTAAAGGAAAAATTTTGTATTAATTTTAAAAATGAAAAATTCTGTAGTGATAAAAGGAAATAAATATGGTATTATAGTAATGCTTGATAATACTATGCCTTTTGAAGAGTTAAAAGAAGCTGTTGCTTCGAAGTTTAAAGAATCCTCAAAATTTCTTGGCGACTCTGCTATGGGAATAACTTTTGAAGGCAGATTTCTTGAAAATGATGAAATCAGAGAATTATTAGATGTTATTAATGAAAATTCTGATTTAAATATTGTATGTGTAGTTGATAATGACAAAGAAAGAGAAGAATATTTCAAAAAATCAGTCGAAGAACATCTTACGGAAATGTCCGGTAATGAAGGTCAGTTTTACAGAGGAACTTTACGTTCCGGCCAGGTAATAGAAAGTGAAACAAGCATAGTTGTTCTTGGAGATGTTAATCCTGGTGCAAAAATTGTTTCTTCCGGAAATGTTATTATTTTAGGCTCTTTAAAAGGTACTGTTTATGCTGGAGTTTCAGGCAGAGGTGATTCTTTTGTAGTAGCTTTAGAAATGGAGCCAATGCAGATTAGAATTGGTGATTATATCGCCAGAGCTGCAGATGATAATTCTAAGAAAAGCAAAAAGAAAAAACCTGAAACTAAGATAGCTTTTGTAGAAGATGGTAATATTTATATTGAGCCTTTGAATAAAGAGGTTTTAAATGATATTAAATTTTAAATAACTTTTACAGTGATTTAATTTTTAAAATATAAATAAAATAATTTGAATCAACAAATTTATAAACTAAAAAAGAACTTTGGAGGAATTGTTACAATGAGTGAAGTAATAGTAGTAACATCTGGAAAAGGTGGAGTTGGTAAAACAACAACATCTGCAAATGTAGGAACCGGCTTAGCAATGCTTGGTAAGAAAGTTATATTGATTGATACTGATATAGGATTAAGAAATCTTGACGTAGTAATGGGTCTTGAAAATAGAATAGTATATAATCTTATAGATGTTGTTAAAGGAAATTGTCGTGCAAAACAGGCAATGATTAAAGATAAGAGATATCCTAATTTATTTCTTCTTCCTTGCGCACAGGCTGGAGATAAGAACAGCGTAACACCTGAAGAAATGAAAGCACTTACTGATGAATTAAGAGAAGAATTTGATTATATTATTCTTGACTGTCCTGCCGGTATTGAACAGGGATTTATGAATGCAATTGCTGGTGCTGACAGAGCATTAGTTGTTACAATGCCTGAGGTTTCAGCTATCAGAGATGCTGATAGAATAATCGGTCTTTTAGAAGCTCATGAGAAGAAGAGAGCTGACTTAGTTGTAAACAGAATTCGTATGGATATGGTTAAAAAAGGTGAAATGATGTCAATTGATGACGTTGTTGATATTTTAGCTATTGATTTAATTGGTGCTATTCCTGATGATGAAAATATTGTTATTGCAACTAATAATGGTGAACCATTAGTTGGTAACGATAGTCTTGCCGGACAGGCATATATGAACATTTGTAAAAGAATTATTGGTGAAGAAGTACCTTTACTTGATTTAAATAAAAAACAAGGCTTTTTCTCTAAATTATTCAAGAAAAACTAAGGAGGATAATAGTTATGGGAATTTTTGATATGTTTAAAAAGAAACCATCAGCAAATGTAGCAAAAGACAGATTAAAGCTATTACTTGTTTCAGATAGAGCAAATTGCTCTCCTGAAATAATGGAACTTATTAAAAATGATATCATAGAAGTTATTAAAAAATATATGGAAATTGATTGCGAAGGACTTGATATTCAGATTACACAGACTGAATCAGATGGTACAAATGGCGCGGTTCCTGCTTTAATTGCTAATATTCCAATTAAAGAAGTTAAACATTCAGCTGAAGATGGTGAATAATATATATAATAGGTTTGTGATATGTCTAAAATTTTATAAACTTTAAAAAATTATAA
>JAFQCK010000140.1 GCA_017416465.1 Lachnospiraceae bacterium
ACACATTGATAACAAAGGTACCAATGTGCGTAAGATTGCTAAAGAAACCGGCATCAGTGCCACTACACTTTATACTATTATTCAAAAGGATACCAACATCAGATTTGACTTTGCTCTCCGTCTAGCAAATGCCTTGGAGATTGATGTAAATGAGATATGCTCCGCAAGTCCTTTCTCCGGAGCCATTACAGAAGAAGAAATCTACCCTACCCTTCCGGATGGTTTGAATGGTGCCTTGGATTCCAGCAGAATAAAAACATACTTAAAATATTCTCTCTATCCACTTATGCACCTATTTGGTAAAAATAGTATGCCGGATGTGGATAATCTGCTCACTTCCTTTTATCAGTTGGATGATGAAGCCCGGAAAGAGGTTGTGGAAACGATACAGTTTAAGCTGCAATATCATAGGGATGCGGAGAGAGCAGAACAGGTAAAACAGATTAAGGGATGGTAAAAAAAGTGCAAGTGAATCTTAGCAATTCACTTGCACTTACTTTATATCTTATCCTTTACAATGTAATCTTTTATTCTAAATATGCTTTCAAAGATTCCACTAATTTATGCACCATTGTTCCTGGATCATATTGCGATGGTCTGTATCCGCCTTTTTCAAATTCAGCCATTCTACGTTTTGCATGCTTTATGGCAACATTTACCCCATCATATATATCTACCATGTTATATATATCTTCATAATTCTTTTGGTATGTTCCATCACCTAAATTATTTTTCTTGAAAATCTCATCTAGTTTATCATTCCATTGATGTCTATGCAATGCAGAATCACTGTAATAAAAATGTAGATATAACCAATATTCAAAAGATTGATTACTCCAAGCCACATTATATCCTCTATTTATAGCTTCTTGTATTGCTTGATCAAAGTCATCAAAATCATCTTTATCAAAAACAATCCATACATTTTGATAGATAATTTTTGCATCCTTTATAATCTGATCTGCTACCTCAACAAGTCTAGTCGTGGAACAACCTTCACCATGTACATCAATAAGCGGTTGCTCAATAATATCCACTACGCCACCCACCTTTTCTTGTATAAGTTTTTGCATACCTTTAAAATACAATGGCTCGGTACGTTCACCTTATGTAACAATTAGATAAGAATTTGCTTTGGTAGTTTTGTATTCATGCTTCCTTTGAGTTCTAGCTTCTCGTCTCTTTTTAAATAAATCATCCGAACCCATTTACTTACCTTCTTTCATACTGAATTCTTTTAACCACGGAATTCCGCCATATACCCCAGCCAAATAATCTCTTTCAAATGAAGCATCTGACCTCACTTTAAAATCTGATAAAGCAGACAATTCTGAGTATCCAAATTCATCTTTTTGTACAAACCAAATCTGATCTCTTCTAAAAAATTTTTTATCCAAGAGAGTAGTATCATGTGTTGTGTAAATCAGCTGAGCCTGTGAATCATTTTCATAAAACAAATCAATAATAAATTTCAACAAAAGAGGATGTAATTTAATATTCAATTCATCTACAAAAATTGATTTATCATAAAGAATAGCTGTACGCGCATAAATGAATAGCATAATACTTTTAATGGTTCCTTCTGATTCAAAAAACAAGTCTAGAGGATGCAATTCGCCATCCTTTCCCATGTGATAGGTTACAAACTTAATTTCTTTGTCACTATCGTCATATTCAATATCTCTAATGCCTGTATCAATAGCAGACAAAAAATCTACCAATGCACTTTTTTCTTGATCAATTAATTGAGGTAAGAGTGCCTCTAAAAGTCTTGTATCCTCGCAAAAATTTGTTGGAACAACTAATGTATCCATCACACCAGCATAAACAACCTTAAAAATACTAGATTTCATTTTTAACTTATTGAAAAAAGTTAAAACCAAAGTCTCAACCGGAATTTGTTCCTTATATACATCACATTCTTTTCTTACACTTGACCCGAATTCAACTTTTTCTGTCGTACGTTCAAAAATTGTTGAAGTTCTCTTGGTCTGTAGATTTTTTCTATATAACCACTCCGTAACAATGCAATTTGCATTATACTCGAATCCATACTTATATTCATAATCTCCTAAAATCTGTACAATCTGGAATTCTGAATTTTCCTCTTCACTATCGAACGAAAATGGCTGATAAAATGTTTTAATAGCTGTTGCTTCACCATCTTCAACATTATTTAATGACTCCGCAATAATTCTTTGAAAATAAGTCATCGCCATATAAATATTCGATTTTCCACTTGCATTTGCACCATAAATTGCAGCGACCCTAAGATACTTTTCTTTTGTTCCATAGTCTATTAAATTGCATTGATGTTCCTTATACGCATTAATTGCTGTCAAATCTAAAATTGTCTCTTCCCTAAATGACAAAACATTTTTTAACATAAATTGCACTAACATATCACAGCACCTCCTAGATAATATATAATATATCTTTTTTTGAATTCTATGTCAATATTTTTGTGCTTTTTTCACAATTTTATTCACATAGCTTTAGTTTTTTTACATTTTATCCAATCCACCGCTTTACCACTTAATTGATGTGAAACAATTCAATAAACAATAAATAAAACCCAAATTATTTGAAATCTTTTTTTGGGCGCCGTTTTGGCACCGCCAACCCTATTTTTTGCTATTCTTTCCACCTTTTTCAAGACGCAAAAAGGGCTTCCCTATTCTTAGGAAAGCCCCATAAAATCTAGTTTTTTAGAGACACTATCAAAGATTACTCAATGATAGTAGCAACACAACTGTTAATATCACAACATGTATTGTTTTGAATGTTTTTAGTGATGTTTTATTTTATACAATGGTACATTTTGTGATTATTATATCTATTTCGAAAGTTTTTCAAGTCCAAAATAAGCCCATGGGCTTTTTACCTCCAATTCAAATGAAAGGACTAATAACAATGAAATTGATACATGCAGAATATAACCCGATGCACAACAGCATCGACATTAACCACTATAACGGCTACATCCTCCGGATTGACTGCAATCAGGCTGAATCCGGGATACGGACCACTCCAAATTCCCAACGGTGCCTGAATGCTCTGGCGATTGATAATCCACTGGAATATGCCCGGCTTGCGCTGGATGGCGAGATGCAGGCATGGGTGGATGCGGAGGATAGTTTGGAGGTGTTTTAACACATCCTTTCATTAGTCCGGCAAATATACATCATATGCCGGACTAATGTTATCAGCAGCCAGACATTAAAAATGCATTTACATTTTTTTGCTAAAATATATATCTTATAAATTTAATCATCCAATATAGTTGCCCGTACAAAACACCTAATATAACAGCAATAATTAAGCAAATCAATAATACTCCCTGCAATCTACAAATCAGTCTTCCACAGAATCCAATTACTTTTATTTTAATATGCTTCCACAAATTATTTCTATCATAGCCGCCCAAATATACAGTCAACAAATTATTTATATAACGCCATATCTTCTGAACAATCTCATTTTTAAACCATGTTATTTCATATGGCAATATCCTTATTTCACCCAACCTTAAATAATTAAATTGGTCAAAATTATATATTCTAAAAAATTTAATAACTGTGCCTGACCAAACGCACGCTCTACTATCTTTAGAAACTATATTATCGATATGCAATTCCACCTCATCCCAATAAGTTTTATCACCATACTCACGATCTGTATCATAAGCTATCTCATCTATTTTTACTTCCCGACCACTATCAATATCTATCGTTTTAAATGCAATATGGTTTCTTTCTGTGTTTCCAGAAAAAAATTTTATTACCCCCTCTATATTATCAATTCTTTCTGCCAATAAATTTTCTATATACACTTTCTGCTTGTGTGATATACCATCTTTATTAATATTCAAAGCAATACTTCTACATTCGGAACCATATTCTCGAGAACTAAACCACTCATTATCATTCCCCAGTTTCTTCCAAAAATGAATGTCGCTATACTTCAAAAGTCCCCATATAACTGCAACCATTACATCCGAGAAGACAACGCATAACATTGGAATAAGAGAACCCTTTGACACATATATTGAAATATAAAACACTACAACACAAACAATGCTAAGTATAACTCGCTTAATTGAATTCCACATCTTCTTTTGACTTGTATTAGATGTCATATTTCTATTGATTGTATTGATCAAGTCATTTTTGGAAAACCAATTCTCATTCGTGCTAATTTTCATGAGTTTTGCAAAAATTTTATTTGCTATATCATCTATTTGATTTACCGAAATACTGCACTCAGGATTATAACATTCTAAAAATTCCAACACATAATTCTTGGTAAGTTTCTCTATCCCTCGTTCTCCTCCTTCAATAATTTCAATATAAACATGATTGTTTTTATCATTATTATTTTCTTGAATAAATTCTCTCGCAGGTTTCGTTAAACTGTCTCCTACTAAGACCAATTCATAATCCATAGCCTTTATGTCTTTTTTTATCTCATCTATCCATTTTTCAATGTCTGGTTTTTTAAATTTATTAACACTTGATTTCACTTGGATAGCCTTTATCAACACCTCGTCTTTTTTCAATAAAATATCAACCTTATCATTATTAGTTAATGGTTCAACCTTTATTTGATTCCATGAGTCATACTGAAAACACTTAAACACTGCCACAAGTGCTTGATATACATATCCACGTGCGCCATCTCTTCCTGCCATATTTCCAATGCACCTTTATCCTTATACAATTTATGGCAAGGCATCTTGCCTCGCCATAATTCATTTATAATTTGTAATTTTTCATTGTTTCAACTAATTTCCATACATTACAACCAATATTGTCCACTAATTCATCCTCGGTTGACGCAAATTCTTTTGCCCTAGAGATCGCAATACCAATATATGGCATATAATTTTTCCGAAAATTAATCCCACTTTTTCCATGATGTGACTTCTCCGAAACTTCCTTACTTACAAAAGTATGTTTATCCGAAACTTTTCTATTTTCTTTTAGTTCTAACATTCTGTCGCAATACTCTTTCTTCACATCACTCAAGTGTAGCAATAACCAGAACTCAAAACATGGATTCGCAATATAACAAGCATATCCCTTATCTTTACAATATTTAATGCATTCTATCATATCTACTTCCGAATGCGTTTGCATATCCCTATCAATCAAAATCCCGAATTCATCGAGTTCATTATGATATTTATCCAAATACTTTCGATAATTAATATCATATCCTATCTTTAGAAGATCTGTCACAAATTCATTCTTTTGTTTTCGAGAGATTTCTCCCTCACCCTTGAGATAATTTTGAATAAATTCTATTCCATACTTTTCAACAAAGTTATTTGGTATATCATTAACTAAAGATTCTCGTCCATACTCTCTTAATCGCAAATATTCTTCTAATAGCTCAACCACATGCTCCGGGGCACTATTTGTATCTTTTCGCCTTCTATTCAACACCTCTATATCAACTATTGCATTAATACCTAATGCCTTTCTATTGGCAGATATAGCTTCAAAATATTCTTTTTCTGTTGCGTTTCCCTCCACAGATAGAAAAAAGACTTTTTGAGGTTCCACTTTGTCAGTCTCTTCCTCTCTTTCAAATGCATTGGAGCTTAACCTATATTTATTCTTCATACGCATCCTCCAATACAAAATCATCATCAAATATCGGAATCGCTCCATATCTTCCTAACAAATATTCTTTATCTATCTTCTTGTCAAATCTTTCTTTAAACCTATTTAGTGAAAATACTTTTGAACTATGGTCTGCCTGACGTTCTACAAACCATATCTCATCTTGTCTTAAAAGTTCTAAATCCAACAGATTTGAATCATGCGTAGTTGCAACCAATTGACATTCTCTATCTTCAACAATTTCAAAAAAAAGTTCAAGAAATTTTCTAGTTAAATTTGTATGAAGACTTCTATCTATCTCGTCAATCAAAATCAAACTTCCTCTTCCATTTTCATAAAATATTGGAATCAGATCAAAAAGTCGTTTTGTTCCATCAGATTCATCTGTATAATCAAACATATCATCTAAATTTCCATGATTCAACAATAGTTTATTGTATACAATGTTTCCATTTTCATCTTTATGAAGTATAAAAATCTGCTCACCCACTTTAAACATAATCGGATGTTCATTAGCCGCATTTGAAATATCCACCTTGATTTTTTCAGCTTCTGTTCTAGGAATATTATCCAATATCTTATCAAAATCCATTTGCTGACTTTCGCCCTCTACAGAATCAATACCAGTATCAAAATAATTCATCAACGCAGAAAAAAAACGCTTTTTATCATCGTCAGCCGCAACCTCATTTAATCCATTATATTTTGACTCAGGAAATAAAATAATAACACTCGCAAACCACTCATATACCTTTCTAATTTCTGCAAACACACCTTCTTTATCCGTAGTTCTCAGCGCGATATCACTTAATATAGTTTTTTTCTTGTATGCATCTGATATATTCTCAGAAAATCCTTCTAAGTAAAAATCCATTTTATATTTTTCTTCCATGTTTTGATAGTCTATTTCACTCTCCGCATGGCTTATATTCTCATCTACATCCCTGTTAAAAATATATGTTTCTTCTCCATTAGAACTTATTTTTATCAGCCATTCACTCAATATAATCTTATCAATATATGAAATCGCCAATCCATAAGAATATTCTACATCACCAAGCATAATTCTATATTCAAATACACCTGGTGCTTTATACATATTACTTTCTATTCTAAAATAACTTTTATTTAAATTAACCTTATCTAAACCATTAATTATAATTTCCCTTGAAAAATGAATTGCATTTACAAGATTACTTTTTCCTCCTGCATTTGCTCCAAAAATCAATCCACTTTTTAATATTCTTTTATTATTCTTTACTGTAATATGCTCTTTATGTCTAGTAATTTTACTTGCCGCAAACGAAATCTTCTGTGGCTCTTTAAATGATTTGTAATTACTTACCGAAAAACCTATTAGCATACACTTACCTTCTTTCTTTCATATGTATATAATATATGTATTATATTGTGATTTATTCACATTTGTCAAGTTTTTTCACTTCATTTGCTTACTATTTTCACCTCTCGAATTTTCAACTTGTGATTTTTTCACATTTTACTTGACATATTTATCTATACATGATACTATTCAATTAGGAATTTTAGCACTCGTCATTCTAGACTGCTAATATAGAAACAAAAAAAGATGGTCTTATAGACCACCCTTTCAAAATGAAGTCGCTTTCACGAATTCAAAGTCGCATTTGAATCATAGCATATTCCAAGGCAGAATTCAATCATTTTGAAAGTTTTTTTATCTCTATTCCTAATAATTGGGAAAGGAGGAATATCCTATGCAATTCGATGGTGCAAAAATTAAAGAACAGGGCGTAACCTTTGGAATTGTCGTTGTAAAGCCTTATGTTCTTAGAAGTCCATCCAAGGAGCAAATACGTGCTAGTTTTATTCCATTCTTCGGAAACATTCCGATTATATTAATGGCACAAGACTCTCGCGGAATACCAACTTATGATGGTAGACCTGATATTGTACGTTTTCTTGCCAAAATCAACCCAGCAAGAATTCCTTGGAAACATTATACTGCTGCTTAGGCAGAGAAAGGACTCAGAACATGGCTAATCAACACGTAGTACCTAACAACGGACAATGGCAAGTCAAACGCCAAGGCTCCGAAAAAGCTACAAAAAACTTTGAAACCCAAAAACAAGCAATCGATTATGCGCGCTCTATTGCAATCAAGCAACAAAGCGAATTGGTAATCCATGGACGTGATGGTCGAATCCGCGACAAAGATAGTTACGGAAACGCTCCATGTCCACCCAAAGATAAAAAATTATAAATTGTGCAGCGACTGATTTTTCAGCCGCTGTTATTTATACAAAATACAATATAGCACTACAAAACACATCCTATATTTATCTAAAATATGGCACAAGATACATTGTCCCCCTAAGTTCTATGTAAATGAAAAAATACCAAAAACACGAAAACCATGATTCAAATTTATATATTCTTTATATCACCTTTAAGCCCCGTCTATTACTTTTCCCTCTCAAAATCATTTAAATTATCATTCCCCATACGGACAATAATGCTCTGCCTTCGACTGAAACTCCTTCAAATCACAAATCTTCATATCCGCATCAAACTCTGCAATGGTAACTCCATCAAAACCATCCACATTGCCCTCGTAGTCACACTTAAAGTACCATTCCACAACAGCAGTATTCCCAGAAACAATTACGCGCTTTATATCCCACTGCAAAACAGTACCTTTCCGATTCCAATCCTCAAACCATCTGATTATCTGTCCAATTCCTTTATACACCGGACCATAACACTCGCTGTAAATAATATCGTCGCTGAAAATCTCTTTTACAGCATCAACATCTTTATCCAGCCAGCATTGAAAATATTTTCTAATAACCTCTTCCATTCTGCGCTTACCCCTTCATCCTCTCAATCGTTTCCTCCACAGAAATACATTCCGTATATCTGCCTTTCCACATAAACTGATTATAATACTTATAACTCTGCTCTCCTGTCATAAAAGCATTATTAAATGTAGAATTTGCATTCTCCGGCACAATCATTTTAAAACCATGCTCAAATCCGCACTTGATTGTTGCATCTATACAGTAATCCGTCTGCAGTCCCACAACCACTACTGTGTGGACATTCTTCTCCCTCAGGTATTCCAA